>JBEGVI010000031.1:0-6204 GCA_041178485.1 Bacteroidota bacterium
TATACTCACGGGAATACAGGTAAAAGATATTGGTAAACAGTTACTTGTCATATAATTGCAGTAATCAAAGGCTGTTGTCCAATTGTGAAATTATAAGAAACATTTAAATGAAACTCTCTTATTACAAAGATTAAAACGACAATTTTGTAATATCTCACGAATTGTTCGCATGCCCAACCTCAATACTATTTAATTTTAATCCATGAGAAAACTGTTGTCAGGACTGATCATCTTTCTGTTACATCCCTTGACCATAATTGCACAAGTTGAGGATACAAGTCAACAAGATCAAACTATACCGAAGGTGTACATGATCTGTGATTTTTGTGACCTGGATTATTACAAGAACGAAATTTCTCATCTTGTTTTTGTGCGTGATCAGCGCTTGGCCGATTTCACTGTTCTTTTTCGCGTTATCAGAACGGGGAGCGGAGGTGACGAGTACAGCCTGGAATTCAATGGAAAGAATTCATACGATGGAATCACGGTTCAGGAGAAGTTCAACTCAACACCCAATATGTCTCAGAACAATATTCGGGAGGGTATCCTGACTGCACTCAAACGAGGTTCATTGCACTTCCTCATTCACAGTCCTCTGGCCGCCAATATTGAGTATGAGGTAAAAGGACTGAACAACAGTCAACCGGCTGATTCAATTCGCGATAAGTGGAACCTATGGATCTTTAATATAAATGCAAATCTCTTTGGAAGCGGCCAAGAATATACCAGTAACGTCTCTATGGGAACTTCCTTTTCTGCGAACAGAACCTCCGAAAAAAACCTGTTTGAAACCGGATTCTGGTACAACAAGAACAGTTCAGTATTCAAGATCGAGGGCCAGGACCCGATACAATACAACATCATGGAATACGGCGCCTATAGCCAGGATGCGATCTCAATGGGTAAACACTGGGCCATCGGGTACAATTCAGCCATTTATGCCTCGACTGTTTCCAACCTCCGATCAAACCTCATCATCGCACCGACTGTAGAATACAACATCTTCCCCTATTCTGAATCGACAAACCGGCAGTTCCGTTTCAACTATCAATTGGGAATCCGGCAATCTTCTTACGTAAGTCCAAGTTACCGAAATCACAGTTCTGACCTCTTCCTTTCACAGTTTTTCAACATACGTTATCGCCTCGTCAAAACCTGGGGTAACATCGGAATGGGGGTTGGGATGCTTCATTTGTATGATACAGAGAACTTTTATAATCTCAATGTATCTCCATCGATCTCGTGGAATATTGTTAAAGGGTTAAACCTGAATGTTACAGGCAGCTATTCTGTTGTACGTGACCAGTATTTTTTAAAGTTGGACGAAGCAACTTCGACGGAGGTGATCACCGGACAAACACAATTAAAATCGGCCTATAACTTCTTCGTTGCCATGGGCATCAGCTACTCGTTTGGATCGATCTACAACAATGTGGTGAACGTTCGTTTTCAAGGGATTTATTGATACCACAACAAAAGCAGTCCTGAGAACAGTATAATTAGCAAATTATTCTTTGATAAATCTCAGAGTCCTTTGTCCGGAATCGGTTCGGAGGCGCATGAAGTACACTCCCGGAATGAGTGTTGACAGATCTAGAGTCAAATTAGGAACATTCACCTCTAAGCTAAGGACCGATGAACCCTGAATATTGATAATTTCCAAACTATTAACTTTTCCAGATGATATTACATGTATGCTTTCGCTGGCAGGATTTGGTATTAGTTGAATTTCCGGCAACCCAATTTCAGCAAGACCAATCGAAGAAACAGACAAGCACACCGATGTATCACTACAACCGAATTGAGAGACAATTACTGCATAACTTCCATTTGTGGAGGGTTGAAAAAGCTGAGAAGTTGCCCCTGCAATTGCTTCAAAACTATTTTCACAATTCACCCATTGATAATTATCTGCACTGCTGTTCAATGCTTCCAGGGAAACTGCATCTGGCATGCTAATATCTGTGTGCACTAGCAGGATGTTAAGCACGAGAGTTTTAACCACATCACACCCTGAGGCATCCGTAAGGGTAAATGTTACTGGTCCGGGGTCAGCATGATAGGTAACTCCGTTGATCCAACTGTACGGGCCACATGAAGTAATAGAGTCATTCTCAAAAACGGGAGCACAAAGATTAATTTTTTGTAAAAACCCACTGGCATCCGCAGGTGGTGAAGATAACTCGAAGATGCCCGGACCCGGATCGAAGTCTGCCGTTGCATTAAAATAACCACCTATGTACAGATCCTGGGAGGGATCAATTGTAATCGTATTCGATTGCTCTAGATTAGGACCTCCGTAACTCCGCATCCATCGAATTGTACCCATGCTGTCGAGCTTCGAGAGATAAACATCATACTGATTGGAACTGTAAAGCACATTCTCGGGAAGAGCCTCCCCAAAAAAGACCGAATCAGACATTACCCCAGTAACAAATACGTTATTCAGGGTATCGGTATGAAGGTTGGCTATAAATTCATTTCCGGGTGAACCTATCTGCTTTGCCCACATTAAATTACCGTCGTTATCCAATTTGGTGATGCCCGAATCATAGTTTCCATGGCTAGACACTGTGTACACTCCAGCACCCGGATCAAAATCAGGACTGTTGGAAAAAGGCGCAGATACATAGACATTGTTACTGGCATCAATAGTCATGTTCTCGCCCCATTCAAATGGGTATCCTGCGAGTTGCTCCACCCATTGAAAAGTTCCCGAACTGCTGTGTTTCGTGAGGTATATCTGTTGATTGTCTGTAGCCCATAGATAGGTATTCGAAAATCCGGGGTCAAAATTGGAATAGCCGTTAAAATTGCCGGCTGTGAAGACGTTGTTTTGATTATCAAGTGCAAGATCACTGCCAAATGCCATTGCACTTCCTCCGAAGGACCTTCCCCATGAAAAGGCACCTGTTGATGTATACTTGCACAGAAAGGCATTCACTGTTCCAGAATTCCCCAAATTATTCGTTGCAGCGGCAGGATTGAAATCAACAATACCGTAAACTGTACCGGTAATGTAGACATTTGAGGCATCATCCACAGCAAGACCATGACCAATTGCATTAACACCTGATGCGCCGAAACGATATGCCCAGACGTAATTCCCGGCATTGTTCAACTTCCCGATGAAAGCATCCTGAGACCCCGCCGCGACGAGGTTGTTCGTGCCGGAACCCGGGTTAAAATCTACCGTACCCTCAAATCTTCCTGTGATAAAAACGTTGTTTGACAGATCAACACCAATGTCATAAACATTTACAACTGCACCTGTACCTCCAAAACGAGCCACCCAAAGAAGGTTTCCGGAAGGATCCTCTTTAATAACAAAACCATCCGTGCCTAAAGCAGTTATGTTCATCGTTCCCGGTCCCGGATCAAAATCCTGAGTTCCTTGAAACGCACCTGCCGTGTAACTGTTTCCCTGAGCATCCGTCGTTACTGCAAAGACATTCGAATACGGCTTTGCCTGCGCCCATTCGAGATCTTGGGCATTGCCCTGAAGATTGATGAATAAGACGCATAGAAGAATGGTCAGGAGCACCGATAAGTGAAAAGACTTTTCTTTCAAATCTTCCTTAACCAAAAATGTAAATACTCTAAAATCCTTCTGCATTTGATCGAAACGTTTCCTGATTTGATTTGAATGTTCGCTCGTAATAATTTAAAACTACTCAGGAAAGTTAAACATTATTGAGAAAAGTTGCTTTGTGTTTTTTGTTGAAATTGAGTCCGCTTAAACATCTGATTAAAAGATCAATCCAACCCCACATTCCAATTGCCGTCAAGCACAAGTTTTCCATCACGTTTATCGGCAGATCCTGGAACTTGAAAACCTTTTATCATCCCTGTTTTACCCTTTTGAATAAGGTCGAGAAGCTGAGCTTCGCTAAGCTTTTTTCCAAGCAATTCGAAGGGGATCTTAAAGCCGCACTCTTTAAAATTTGAGCACCCTACTGCAGTATTGCCCCTCATCAGTTTCACTGCTTTGCATTTTGGACAATCTAAACTTTCAAACGCAGGCCTTTCTTTTGGAACTCGTGGTGCACGCTCTTTTTTTGGTTCCTCCGGAGTCGAAACCGGTTCCACCTGAATACGACGATGGGTATTGAAGATGACCTCATCCGTTACTTCTCGCACCATCTGAAACAATTCCTGTTTAAACACTTCCGGTTGATATTCTCCTTTTTCGATCAAACGCAACTTTCGCTCCCAGTTGCCTGTTAGTTCTGGACTCTTCAACAACTCATTTTGAATGGTGTCGATCAGATCTATACCAGTTTGCGTCGCCAGGATGTTTTTACGGTTCTTTTCGATGTAGCGCCGTTTGAACAGCGTTTCAATGATGTTTGCTCTGGTAGAAGGACGGCCGATGCCATTGTCTTTCATGAGTTCGCGCATCTCCTCATCCTCTACCTGCTTGCCGGCGGTCTCCATGGCTCTCAGTAAAGTGGCCTCAGTATATGGTTTGGGAGGAGTGGTTTTTCCCTTATGGATGAACGGTGCATGCGGACCTTTTTCCCCTTCAGTGAAGGTTGGTAGGACGCGATCCTCTTCAGCAAGTCCTCCCCCTCGCTCCCCCTCTTCAGGGGGAAGTCCTTGTTCCTTGCTCTTTGTTCCTTGTTCCTCATAAACAACTCTCCACCCAGGCTCCAGGATCTGCTTGCCAGTAGCTTTGAATTCCAATTTATCGACCTTCCCAAGTACTGTTGTATTGCTTACCTTACACTCCGGATAGAACACAGAAATGAAGCGTTTGGCAATCAGGTCATAGATTTGGTTTTCTGAAGGCGTTATTCCACTTGGTTGAATTCCGGTTGGAATGATTGCGTGGTGATCTGTCACTTTCTTGTCGTCAAAAACAGCTTTTGATTTTGGGATTGGGTGCTGTAAAAGCGGTTCCGTAAAACGTTTGTAATACTGCATATTTCGCAAAATGCCCTCCACTTTCGGATAGATGTCTTCTGACAGGTAGGTGGTATCGACCCTGGGATAGGTCACGATCTTCTTTTCGTACAGGCTTTGAACATTCTTCAGTGTATCCTCTGCTGAGAAACCAAACTTTTTATTTGCTTCAACCTGCAGTCCCGTTAGATCGAACAGACGCGGATTTCCTTCTTTCCCCTCTTTTTGCTCAAACGAAGTCACCTCAAATTCGTATTGTTTCAAATACTCCAATCCTTTGTTGGCTTTTTCTTCTGCTGTGAGGCGATCGATCTGGCAGAGAAATTCCGTATCTCTATAAATTGTTTTGAGTTCCCAATATTCAGCCGAAACAAAGGCATTGATCTCTTTTTGACGCTGTACGATCATGGCAAGCGTTGGCGTTTGTACCCTTCCGATAGACAAGGTCGCTTTTCCCTGTCCGAATTTTTTCGTGAATGCCCTTGTCGCATTGATCCCCAGCAGCCAATCCCCTATGGCCCGGGCTGAACCCGCTGCATACAAGTTGTCGTATTGTTTGGCGTCCTTCAACTTCTGAAATCCTTCTTTTATGGCTTCTTCCGTAAGTGAGGAGATCCAGAGTCTGCGTACCGGTTTGGCACATTTTGCTTTCAACAAGACCCAACGCTGAATGAGCTCCCCTTCTTGCCCGGCATCCCCGCAATTAATGACCTCTGTGCACTCCTGAACCAGTCTTTCGATGCAGGAAAATTGCTTTTGAATACCGGTGTCATCCACTACCTTGATTCCAAAATTCTGCGGAATGATCGGCAAGTCCTCCAGCTTCCAGTATTTCCAGTTCTCTTTGTAATCATGAGGCTCTTTGAGGGTACAGAGGTGACCGAAGGTCCAACTCACCCAATAACCGTTCCCTTCCCAATAGCCGTCCTTTCGGGACTTAGCTCCGAGAATTTCAGCGATGTCTTTCGCTACGGAAGGTTTTTCGGCAATGCAGAGAATCATTTTTTAACGTAGTGTTTTACGGTAAACGAAGCCTCGTTCTTCTCATCTTTTTCATGGTGAAAAAGTTCCCTGATGTTCCATTCATCTTCATTGAAATCCGGGAAATAGGTATCTGCACCATAAACGGCATCTACGTGTGTAATGAACATTTCGTCCACACAATTCACATCAAGTGCCATACGGTAAATCTCTCCACCTCCAATGATAAAAAAAATGCGCTGATCGTTCTTGTAATGGTCTAAACACGTTTCCAAAGAATGATAAACGAGCGCTCCCTGTGCTGTAAACTCCTTGTTG
>JBEGVI010000032.1:0-17785 GCA_041178485.1 Bacteroidota bacterium
CGGGCTTTGCCTACGACGTGAACATCTCTTCACTGACTACCGTTTCCAAGGCACGTGGAGGTTTTGAAGTGTTCCTGCGCTTCAACATGAACGACGGAGGCGGCTTCAGGGCAAGGATATAACCTTAGTTAAATTTTATCGTTTTAATTGGATTGATTCTGGAAATAACCACACTGGGGATGACCAATGTTCCTAAACAGACCACAAGTGTCAGAATGTTAATTCCGAGGATGTGCCAAAGATTTAAATTGATAGGTACCTTGTCAATATAGTATATGGCCTGATCCAGTTTGATAATACCTAAACGGTTTTGTAAAATACAAAAAGTCAGACCGATCAAATTTCCTAAGAGCATGCCACGAAGTATAAGGTATCCTGCCTGATAGAGAAAAATTTTTCGAATAGACCAATCTGATGCGCCCATGGCTTTCATGATGCCGATGAAATTGCTTCGGACGAGAATTAAGACGAACAATGCTGAACCCATATTGATGATCCCAATAAGAATCATTAAAGTAAGGATTATAACCACGTTGATGTCCAGAAAGCCCAGCCATACAAAGATGTCTTGTTGGTCTTCCTGAATGCTTCGAACCGACAAAGATTCACTGTGTTCGTTTGGAATGAGGGCAATTTTCTTTTTGACACGTTCAGCAATTTTCTGAAGTTTATTCCAGTCAGTTACAAGGATTTCAAACCCGCCCACGTAATTCTGAAAACTTCCTTTCCCTTGATTTTGCTGAAAGATTAGGTCTTTTTCTCCTGCATTGATCTGAAATTGTGTACCCGTTTGATTGATGGGTTTCTTCGAAATTTCGCCTGAGGTGCTGGTAGTGATGATACAGGGAGCAGTTCTTTTGCCTCTGACTTTAATTGCAAGCAGTGCTGTGTCAGGAATGGAACTCATCACGTTATTACCTTTACTATCTCGTGTGAAATCAGATGCCACGAGTCGAATGACGGTGTCATTTTCAGGACAAATTGTAAAACCCTGGTAAGAATCAAATCCTTTTCCCCAGTCATAGAGGTAATTCCCATTCCCTCCAACGATGTCTCCGCGGACAATAAGTTCACCATTGTAAAGCGTGTCTGAAATCTCAATCGAAGCCTGTATTCCCCAGTCGTTGAGTTGTTGAACACAGCGAATATCGCCCAGCACCATGCGCTTGTCGAACTCTTCAAGTCCAGTTCGGTAAATTCCACTTAATACAAATTCTCTCTTTACCGGCTGTGTTTTTACAAAGAAAGCTTTTACTGGATTCCCGACTTTCAGATTGAGGTCTTTTGCAATTTTCTCAGAAACCATGATCTCATTGGAAAGGGATGGAGAACTAAGATTGGGTAGCCTACCGGAAACCAAATGTTTTTTAAAAAAGGAGAGGTCGTACTGTGCATCCACTCCTTTGAGTACTGCTCCTGAAATTTCCTGTTGGGTGTAGGTCGTGTCGCCTTTTTGCGATGATTGGAGGCGGTCTCTTTTCTCAGATTGTAAAATAACGGGTTTGTATGCAACCGGATTTACCGATCCAATGTCCTGTGTATTCAGAAGATCTCGAATGAATTTCTGGTCTTTCCGGATGGGGTCACTTTCAAAAATACGTTGATCGCCGGATGCCGTAACAATGATGTGGGATCCAAAACCGGAGACCTTTTCACTGATCTCTTTCTGAAACCCTGTAGCTACGGCGACTGTGATTAAGTTAACAACAATGGCAAGTGCAATACTTATCACTGAGATCCGGACAATTGGTCGGGAAACCTTTTTATTTTGCAACTCGCTTCTTAGGAGTTTACCGGATATGAAACGTTCGAAAGACAACTTGCGCTTTTTTGAAGCGCTAAGGTACATAAAGCATTTTTCCTTCAAAAGTGTTTTACTTCTTTTGATGTTGTCGTCTTGCGCTATTCCGAGAAAAGGAAAAAAACACCACGAAACTCCTATTACAATCAAGGAGGAAACAGTAATTACTACTGAGGGAGCGATCAGGGATGAAGTTGCACATACACACACCCTACAAAAACCACTTCTTGGAATCGACAGGCTCCATCTTTTCCTGGATTCACTGAATGGAAAAAGAATTGCGGTGGTTGGTAACCAGACTTCCATGGTAGGGAAACAACATTTAGTCGACACCTTGCTTGCACTCAAGTTGAATGTCATAAAGGTTTTCGCTCCCGAGCATGGTTTTCGCGGGGACATTGATGCAGGGGAGAAGGTACACACAGTGACGGACGAAAAGACCGGACTGCCAATTATTTCATTGTACGGCACCAATAAGAAACCCCAAAAGGATCAGTTGGCAGATATTGATATTGTAATTTATGACATTCAGGATGTTGGAGTACGTTTTTACACCTACATCTCGACCTTGCATTACGTGATGGAGGCCTGTGCTGAAAATGACAAGCAACTTGTTGTGTTGGATCGTCCTAACCCGAACGGACATTATGTGGATGGGCCTGTGCGTGAACCTGAATTTCGTTCTTTTATTGGAATGCACCCTGTTCCTATTGTCTATGGAATGACGATTGGGGAATATGCCATGATGATCAATGGCGAAGGATGGCTGGACGACAAGATGAAATGTAAATTATGGGTAATTCCGTGTAGAAATTACACGCATAAATCGCGGTATGTCCTTCCCGTTCCTCCCTCCCCAAATCTGCGTTCGGAATTGTCAATTATCCTCTATCCTAGTCTGTGCTTGTTCGAGGCAACCACTGTGAGTGTTGGCAGAGGTACCTCTCGTCCTTTTGAAGTTTTTGGTCATCCTAGATTTCCAAAAGGAGAGTTCAGTTTTGTTCCAACTTCTGTGCCCGGCGCGAAAAATCCGATGTATGAAAATCGCACATGCTATGGAATCGATTTGAATGGAACAATGCACAAAAGAAAATATGAGCTCAATTTGAATTACCTCATTCAGGCAAAGGATCTACTCGGCGATTCGATTGCTTATATTGATCAGGTTAGTTTCTTCAATCGACTTGCTGGTACGGCAAAACTTAAAGACCAGTTGAATGCCGGATGGACGGCAAAAGAGATACGTGAGACCTGGAAGCCGGGACTGGATGATTTTAAGAAGATCAGGCAGAAATACCTTTTATACGATTAGGAGTTTCTTAATTTCGAAGCGCTGTCTAACACGTGGCTTTTTAATTCCTCCATATACGACTCCATGCGAACTAAAATTTCAGGGTTTGATGATCCCAGAATCTTTGCTGCCAGTATTCCTGCATTTTTAGCGGCATTGAGAGCGACTGTGGCTACGGGTATTCCATTTGGCATCTGAAGAATCGATAGGATGCTGTCCCAACCGTCTATGGAATTTGAAGATTTTATAGGCACACCTATTACAGGCAGTGGGGTGAGTGATGCAGTCATTCCGGGAAGATGTGCCGCACCTCCCGCACCGGCAATAATAACTTTAATCCCTCTTTTGTGAGCTGTTTTTGCATATTCAAACATCTTTTCAGGTGTTCTGTGCGCCGAAACGATGTCCATCTCCACAGAGATGCCAAACTCTTTCAGAATAGTCGCTGCATCCTCCATAACAGGTAGATCAGACGCACTTCCCATGATGATACCCACTTCTGCCATACACTTTATTTGTGTTCAAAGGTAGTAAAATAGTTGCGCCTGCCTTCATCCTTCATCTGTCGATTGAATGCTTTTTTACGTACGCTGAATATTCTTGCTTTACTGGCCATTCCGATGATAGTTTCGGACGAATTTAAAAGCAAGTATATGAAAAGGATTACTCAAATTGCATGGGCTGTATTTCTGGGGTGCGCAGGAACGGTTCATTCCCAATCGAGTACGTGTTCTGACCGGGTCACCTATGTAGCCTCTAAGAATATCGGACAAGTTGGAAACTTTCTCCTCAAAGTAGGGGAAAAGGAAAAAGCAGCACAAACCTATCATTACTCGGGACCAGGAAAAATTGACCGTGTTCGGGTTTATGGTATGACGGCAAACACCGGCGGTGTTCCGTTGAGAATTCAAATTTTTTCCATCGATGCGAATGGCAGACCGAAGTTGGAGATTTCATCGGTGGATGCCGTTTTTTGGTCAACGGAAAATGCGCTGGGATACATCTCTGTCAATCTTCCTCTCGGTGGAACGTATGTTGAAGAGGATTTTGCCATTGGAGTGACCGTGCTGAATGCATGGCCTTGGGGTTCGGAATTTCAATTGTCGTACACCGGAGACGGAGAAGGATTGAGTGAAGACCTCGCTTCAATAGCAGGTACTTCAACAGGTAACAATTGGACAAGTGCCATGACCACATTTAATAAAAACGGTGATTTTTATCTGGTTCCCGAAATGTCTCATTATCTGAATCCTCTGATTCATGCCGAAACGCCTTGCTTGGAGGTTTCCGAGGCATTGTTGTTTGAAAACCAAAGTGCTTTCACAAAGGACAGTATGTTCAACAGGATCTCAATGTCAGATTACAATGGGTCGAATTATCTTTACACATGGAACTTTGACGATGGCAGTGCCGTTTCACATTCCATGTCGCCAACTCATGCTTTCTCAGCAGCCGGAACGTACGATGTAACACTAACTGTCACTGTGGATGGATGGCAGGGCACTTGTACGAATACACATACGTTTCCAGTTTCTGTTGGTTTGAATGCGGGCGTATCCAATGTGTTAAATGTTGGATGTAGTGGGGCTGCTACTGGAAGTATCACAGGAACCGTAACAGGAGGAAGTTCGCCTTATCAATACAGTATCAATACAATTAATTATCAATCTTTGAATGTGTTTAGTAACCTTTCAGCAGGTTCCGGAATATTGAATGTAAGAGACGCTTTGGGATGTGTTTCCGCAGAAGGATACACAATTACTCAGCCTCCGGCACTCGGTTTTAACTCTTTGACCTCGACAAATGCAAATTGTACTTCGAGTGATGGGTCGATTCTTGCGGCAGGACAAGGTGGAACCGGTTCATTGCTCTATAAGTTAGATGGCGGTGCATTTCAGTCATCCGGGAATTTTACCGGATTATCTTCAGGAAGTTATTTGGTAACGATCAAGGATGCCAATGCATGTTTGAAACAAGAATCGATTGTTGTAAATAATTTTGGGTCTCCTGTGCTTACATTGTTGAGTAAAACGAACATCAGCTGTAACGGTTCTTCGGACGGTTCAATACAATTGGCAGCCAGCGGGGGAACAGGTGTACATCAATACAGCATCAACGGGGGAGCCACCTATCAGACAAGCGGAACATTCGCAGGGTTGCCTGCTGGAAATTACCCGGTTTTAGTGAAGGATGCTGCAGGTTGCAAACAAGGTTTTGTGGTCAAACTTACCGAAGCACTGCCTTTAGACTTTGATGCTTCCTTCATTGCTTCTTCGTGTTCCAACACTGCAGACGCCTCACTGCTTGTTCATTCTGCAACAGGTGGAATTGGTTCATTTACATACAGCGTTGATGGAGTGAACTATCAATCTTCGCCTGAGTTTTCAGGTTTATCTTCGGGCACGTACTTGGTTCATGTAAAAGATGCTGCAGGATGTGAAAAGGATGTTCAATATATTATTCCGGCTACGCCTGCAGTAATAGCAACCACAACACCAACTGCTGCGACGTGTAACGGTCTGTCAGACGGAATGATTCTGGTCAATTCCAATGGTGGAACGGCCCCTTATACCTACAGTTTGAATGGAACGGCTTATCAGGCTAACGCACTGTTCGGCGGACTTGTTTCAGGCGCGTACACAGTGACTGTTCGGGATGATCACAATTGCACTGTTCAGGTTCCGGTGCTCGTCACACAGCCGGGAATTATTCAGGCGGCAACAAGTGCCTCAAGCGCAACATGTGGGGTGAACAACGGAGCAATTATCGCCGTGGGAAGCGGTGGTTCAGGTTCCGGGTATCAATACAGCCTGGATGGTACATCTTTTAATACAACCGGATCCTTTAATGGGCTGAGCGCCGGAACATACATTGTCACTGTTCGCGACGGTTCACTGTGTAAAAGAAACTTCACAGAATCTGTAGCTGATGCTGACGGACCGGTAATTCAAACACTTAATTCGACAGATGTTGGGTGTCATGATGGAAATGACGGCTCCATTACAGTGTCCAGCGTATCAGGAGGTACAGGCACACTGAGTTATAGTCTGAATGCTCAAAACTGGAATTCATCGAATCAATTTGTCAACCTTACGGCAGGATCTTATACCGTCTTTGTCAAAGATGTAAATGGGTGTATCGGAACCTCCAACGCTCTGTTAATCCAGCCTGATGCATTTATAATTACAAAATCATCAACGGATGTCTCTTGTCATGGCGGATCTAACGGAAGCGCGAGCATCTTTGCGGCAGGTGGTTCAGGTACGCTGGCCTACAGTATTGACAACGGGGATACATATCAATCCAGCAATACGTTTAGTGGATTGATGGCCGGAATCTACAAAGTTACGGTGCGAGATATCGCCGCATGTACAGGTACGATCATATTTTCGATCAACGAACCTGAAAGTATACTTTTTACCACGGGTGTTTTAAATGTTTCATGCTATGGAGACCAGAATGGATCCATTTCTGTCAATGCCACCGGAGGTGTAGGAAATTATACGTATAGCCTCGGAGGCTTGACATACCAGAATTCAAGTGTTTTCAATGGATTGTCCGGTGCAATGTATCCCGTTTATGTGAAAGATGGGAACAATTGTGCTGCGGTACATTTTGTCTATGTTTACGAACCTGATTCGTTGCAATTGGAAGCGAGTATTTATGATGTAGCATGTGCCGGTGGAAACAACGGAGCAATAGATGTATCAGTACTCGGGGGTGCAGGCAACAATTCTTATCTCTGGTCAACGGAGGATGAGGTACAGGACCTCCAGGATCTTACAGCAGGGGAATACCTTCTTCAGGTGATGGATCAGAATGGATGTGAAGCGCTTCAAAGTTTTACAGTTACTGAACCGGATATGCCATTGGTTATTAATGCAGTTGTTTCGGCAACCACCACCAACACCGGTCAAATTGATGCGACGGTAACAGGTGGTACTGCTCCTTATACTTATGAATGGTCGGATGGGGCCCTTTCTGAGGACATCGACAGCTTGATTCCGGGGACATATGTACTTACTGTCATGGATGCCTCAGGGTGTGTTTCTTCCGGACAGTTTACAGTTCAAAATAGTTTGTCTTTAGTGGAAGCAAATGCGGATAATGATGTTTCTGTATTTCCTAACCCGACGAATAAGACAGTTGTTCTGAGCTGGAACTCAACGAAGATAACCAAGTATGAGGTACTGGATCTTAAGGGTAAGTTGCTTTTGAGTTCTGATAGTCAATCAAGCACGATTGAAGTTGATCTGAGCACTCTTGAATCCGGAGTATACATTGTGCGGGTATATAATTCGAAGAATGAATCGGCACTAAGGAGAGTTCAAAAAATAAATTAAGAGCAATTCTCCTAAATACAAGAAAAGCGCGATAAATCGCGCTTTTCTTGTTTACAACCATAACAACAATTATAGTGTACCTCTTTTTTCCTGTTCTCTTTCAATCGATTCAAACAAGGCTTTAAAATTACCCGCGCCAAAGCCACGAGCACCCATTCTCTGGATGATTTCAAAGAAAAGAGTTGGCCTGTCCTCCACAGGTTTTGTGAATATTTGAAGCAGATAACCTTCTTCATCAGCATCTACAAGAATTCCCAGTTTTTGGATTTCAGAAATTGGTTCTTTCATGATCGACATGTGCTCTCCGAGTCGTTCAGGTATTTCGTCGTAATATGCCTGTGGTGGTGATGAAAGGAATTCAACACCCCGTGCACGCAATTGAGCAACAGTTTCAAGAATGTTGTCTGTTGCCACGGCGATGTGTTGTGCTCCGGAACCTTCATAGAAATCCAAATATTCCTCTATCTGAGAGCGTTTTTTTCCTTCAGCCGGTTCGTTGATTGGAAATTTAATGCGTCCATTTCCATTGCTCATTACCTTAGACATCAGCGCAGAGTATTCTGTGTGAATTTGTTTGTCATCAAATGAGAGGAAGTTGACGAATCCCATTACATCTTCGTACCACTTAACCCAGGTATTCATTTCTCCCCAGCCAACATTTCCCACCATGTGGTCGATGAATTTTAACCCGGCCGGTGAAGGGTTGTAGTCAGATTCCCACTTTTCGTAGCCCGGCAGGAATGGACCGTTGTAATTTTTACGTTCCACAAAAAGGTGTACCGTTTCACCATAGGTATAAATTCCGGACCTCACAACTTCTCCATGAGCATCCTTCTCTACTGTTGGTTCCATGAATGAACGAGCACCTCGCGATGTGGTCTCTTCCCATGATTTTTTGGCGTCATCTACCCAAAGAGCAATTACTTTCACGCCGTCTCCATGTTTCTTAACATGTTCTCCGATTGGGGAATCACTATGCAGTGCAGTGGTGAGTACGAGGCGAATTTTATCTTGTTTTAAGACGTATGAAGCGCGATCAGTTAAACCTGTTTCAAGTCCTGCATAGGCGTGAGACTGAAATCCGAAAGCGGTTTTGTAATAGTGTGCTGCTTGTTTGGCATTTCCTACATAGAACTCAACATAGTCAGTTCCTAACAGGGGCAGAAAGTCTTGCGCTCCATCAAAGATTTTCTCTAAGCCGTAATCCACAGTTTTTATTTCTTTACTCATAATGTTATCTTGTTTAAAATTTTAAATCATTAATGCAGCCAGGACTGGAAATAATCCTTCACCTCGACCTGTAAGGCTTGCTTGGTTAACTTCAAAGGTTTGAAAGTATCTACCATAACTGCAAGTTCTTCAGTTTCTTTTTGGCCGATACTTCGCTCATATGCTCCCGGATGCGGACCATGCGGAATGCCCGCCGGATGCAATGTGATCTGTCCTTTTTCGATATTGTTTCTGCTCATAAAATCACCATCAACGTAGTACAACACCTCATCAGAATCGATGTTGCTGTGGTTGTATGGCGCAGGAATCGATTGTGGGTGGTAGTCGTATAATCTGGGAACAAATGAACAAATGACAAAAGCACTTGTCTCAAATGTCTGATGTATTGGTGGCGGCAAATGCACTCTTCCGGTGATGGGTTCAAAGTCATGAATGGAAAAAGCGTAGGGATAATTAAATCCATCCCAGCCAACTACATCGAATGGATGTGTTCCGTATGTATAATCATACAACAAGTCCTGTTTTTTGATTTTCACAAGAAAATCGCCTGTTTCCGGATGTGTTTCCAACTCATGCGGAGGACGGATGTCGCGCTCGCAATAAGGGGAATGCTCCAACAATTGACCAAACCAGTTGCGGTATCTTTTTGGAGTATAGACCGGATGAAATGATTGAATAATAAATAGACGGTTATCCTCCTGATCAAATTGCATCTGATAAATCATACCTCGCGGAATGACCAGGTAATCCCCATATGAGAAATCAATGTTTCCGAGTTGCGTCTTTAATTTACCGGATCCTTTGTGAATAAAAATAACCTCGTCCGCATCCGCATTTTTGTAGAAATAGTCTTTCATGGAATGTTGAGGCGCTGCAAGTTCAATGTAGCAATCGTTGTTCACCAGAACGGGAACGCGGCTTTCCAGATAATCCGAATGCGGTTGTACCTGATAACCCTGAAGGCTTCTCATAGTCATGTTTTTTTCCACGGCTATTTCAGGTGCGATGTTCTTTGTCGCTCCAACGTGCTTTACAATGGTAGGGGGTTTGACATGATAAAGCAGCGAGGACATTCCGTCAAATCCGATGGTCCCAAACAATTGTTCATGATACAGACTCCCGTCTTCCTGCCGGAAAATTGTGTGACGTTTATGGGGTATTTTTCCTAATTTATGATAAAATGGCATATAACTTTTTGAAATAAGTGAAACAATAGAATTGAATTTCAAAGGATCGCCCTTGTCATTCCGGATTGCGCTTCAAAAGAAACATAAGCAAGATGTTCAGTTCGTTCCACATAAAAATAAAACTACGCAAATTTAGGGACAAATCCCTCATTCCAAAAATGATTTCCTTCTGTCTTTTGACAACCACAACTTTTTTTCCAACTTTACAGCGACATCAAAAGGCAAATTATACCTTTGCTTTCTAAGAAAAATCTATGGCACAAATCGTAGTTCTGGGAGCTTGCGGACAGATTGGCACTGAACTGGTCCTCGAGTTGAGAAATATTCATGGCTCCACTAATGTGATAGCTGCGGATATTAAAGAACAATGTCCGGAAGTATTGAAAAATGGACCATATAAGAAAATAGATGTTCTTAATCGCTCTGAAGTTCGGACATTCATAATCGAAACAAATCCGGAGCAAATCTATTTATTGGCCGCTTTATTGTCTGCTACAGCAGAGAAAAATCCGGACCTTGCCTGGCGTCTGAATATGGAAGGACTTTTTACGGTTCTTGACCTCGCTAAAGAAGGGTATGTCAAAAAAGTGTTCTGGCCAAGTTCGATCGCAGTTTTTGGCCCAACAACTCCAAGAGTACTGACTCCACAATATACGATAACGGAGCCAACGACCATTTATGGTATTTCTAAATTGGCGGGTGAACGGTGGTGTGAGTATTATCATTCCAGATATGGGGTCGATGTACGGAGCATTCGCTATCCCGGATTGATTTCTTATGCTTCACTTCCGGGTGGAGGCACAACCGACTATGCGGTAGATATCTTTTACCAGGCTAAGCTAAAAGGATCGTACACCTGTTTTTTGAGAGAAGATTCAGCCTTGCCAATGATGTACATGCAAGATGCTATTCGGGCTACAATTGAGTTGATGGCGGCCAAAAATGAAAATGTGAAGATTAGATCGTCTTACAATTTAGCAGGTTGTTCTTTTACACCGGCAGAGTTGACAAATGAAATCAAAAAACATTTGCCCGGATTTCAACTCATGTGTAATCCTGATTTCCGTCAGGCGATTGCGGACAGCTGGCCAATGTCTGTAGATGACAGTAATGCTCGCACGGACTGGGGCTGGAACCCACACTTCGGATTGTCTGAAATCGTGGAAATCATGCTTGAAAACGTAGATCCGACACAGATATAAATCATTCAGATCGGAGTGTTTTCGTCGAAACAAATTAGATGTTAGACGAAAAAAAAATGCATTTCAAATTGTTTGATTGTAAAAAATGAGTATATTTCGAAATCAAATTTAAGTTTTTGCCATGTTTTCAGCTCGTCTGATACTACTTATTCTTTCTTTTGCTATCCTGAATTCGGGGTTTTCGGGTACTTTATATCCTTTTCAAACTGGTCAGCCCGGAGATATAAACAAAAAAGACAGCGAAGGTAAAAAACAGGGACGTTGGATTTATTTTGGTAAAGACAGACCCCAGGAGGGCTATCCTGCGGATGGAAAGATAGAGGAAGGAGATTACAAAGACGACCGAAAAGAGGGGAAATGGACAAAGTATCACAACGATGGTGAAACTCCAAAGTTGATTGGTGAATATGTAAATAACCGACCTCAGGGTACCTATGTGAAGTATTATGCCAATGGCAAAGTGAAAGAGCAAGGAACCTTTGTACGCAATCTTTACCAGGATTCCTTGAAAAGATTCCATGAAAATGGCAAGGTTGAATACGTTGCCAAATACAATCAAGAAGGGAAAGAACAGGGGGCGGTGAAATATTTTTATCCGAATGGTCAAGTGGAGTTTGAATACACAGCAAATGATGGAAAACCATCAGGTAAAGCAGTACGTTACTACGAAAATGGCGATGTAAAAGAAATTATTTATTACAATGCCGAAGGAACTGTTGAAAAAAGTGAACAAAAAGAAATGGTGAACCCGGCGGTAAAAGTTGTAGATCCGGGCATCTCCAAAGAGACTGCTCCTAAAGTCAATTCTCCAAAGACCAAAGGTGGAAAATTCCAGCCAAATGGATACAACAAGGTGTATAACGCAAATGATGAGATCTGGCAGGACGGAAACTTTAAGGATGGCCTTTTGTGGGATGGAAAAGTGTATGAATACGATCGGGATGGTATCCTATTAAAGGTTAAGGTGTACAAGAATGGACTTTATCACTCAGACGGTCAATTGTAAATTTTTTAAAAACAGAGGAGGCTGTCCCATCAGGACGGCCTTTTTTTTGGAATTTTTAATTTAGTACCAAAATCACTTTATTCATGTCAAAACTTCCGGAATTCAAATCTGAATACATTCAATCTCCAAAGGTTGATAAGGTTGGAGTGGAAGAAAGAGTTGCCCGATTTCAGTCGAGAAGCATTAAAAGTAATTCCAAGATGCAGGGGCTGAAGATGGTTCTTAACATGATTGATCTTACTACACTTGAAGGAAAAGATACCCCAGGAAAAGTAAAACAAATGTGCTACAAGGCTGCGCATTTACATGATCAGTCTCCCGGACTTCCTCCTGTGGCTGCAGTGTGTGTCTACCCATCAATGGTATCTACAGCGAAAAATGCATTGACAGGGACTTCTATCAAAGTAGCTTCTGTTTCCACTGCATTTCCGGCAGGCCAGGCTCCTTTGGATGTCAAGATTATGGATACACAATTTGCCGTCGATCAGGGTGCAGATGAAATTGACATGGTAATTTCACGAGGAAAATTTCTGTCAGGCGAATATGCTTATGTGTTTGATGAGATCGCAAGAATCAAAGAAGTCTGTGGTCGAGCACGTTTGAAGGTAATACTTGAAACCGGCGAACTTGCTACCTTGGATAATGTGCGCATGGCTTCGGACCTGGCCATTCATGCCGGAGCGGATTTTATTAAAACATCTACAGGTAAAATTCAGCCGGCGGCAACTATGCAAGTCACCTATACCATGCTCATGGCCATAAGGGATCATTTTGACAAGACAGGAAAAATGGTGGGGATGAAACCTGCCGGAGGGATTTCAACCTCCAAGCTGGCACTTCACAATCTTGTGATGGTGAAGGAAGTTCTTGGTGAAGCGTGGCTAACGAATGAATGGTTCCGTTTTGGGGCAAGCAGCCTGGCAAACGACGTTCTCATGCAAATTTTAAAGACTGAAACCGGCGTATATCAGTCGTCGGATTATTTTTCGATCGATTGATATGACAAAAAAAACACAAGAAAAGAATTCAATTTCATGGGATTACGCGCCTTCCATTGAAAGTACATCTCATGTCCGACTGAAAGAGCAGTATGATCTTTATATAGATGGTAAGTGGGTGAAACCTGCTTCAGGTAACTATTTTGAAACGGTTAATCCGGCAAATGAAAAAGTACTGGCAAAAATAGCCCATGGCAATGCACAGGATGTTGACAAAGCCGTTAAAGCGGCCAGAAAAGCGTTTAAAGAATGGAGTAAACTTTCTGGATCCGAGCGTGCTAAATACTTATTTCGAATTGCTCGATTAATGCAGGAACGAGCGCGTGAATTTGCAGTGATCGAAACGCTAGACGCCGGCAAAACCATACGTGAGTCGAGAGATATTGATGTTCCCCTGGCAGCCAATCATTTCTTCTATTACGCAGGCTGGGCGGATAAACTCGAGTACGCTTTTCCGAATCGGAGGGTCTCTCCAATTGGAGTAGCAGGACAGATCATTCCATGGAATTTTCCATTGCTAATGGCAGCATGGAAAATTGCACCTGCATTGGCTGCCGGAAATACGGTGGTATTGAAGCCTGCTGAAACGACTCCTTTAACAGCGCTGAAACTCGCAGAGATCATACACGACGCAGGTTTACCTAAGGGCGTTGTGAATATTGTTACGGGATATGGAGATACCGGTGCCGCGCTGGTGGAGCATCCGGATGTGGACAAAATTGCTTTTACCGGGTCGACCGGGGTCGGAAAACGCATTCAAAAAGCTATTGCAGGTACAGAGAAAAAGGTTACGCTCGAATTGGGAGGAAAATCGGCCAATATTATTTTTGAAGATGCGCCCATCGATCAGGCTGTCGAAGGTGTAATCAATGGGATATTTTTCAATCAAGGACATGTGTGTTGCGCAGGATCTCGTCTCTTTGTTCAGGAAAATATTGCTGATCTCGTTATTCGAAAATTGCGACAGCGTATGGATTCACTTTATGTAGGTGATCCGCTCGACAAGAATACAGATATTGGAGCGATCAATTCCAAAGAACAGCTTCAGACCATCAAAAAGTATATTGAGATCGGTAAAAAAGAGGGAGCAGAAATGTACCAGCCAGCATGCCATCTTCCCGCTAAAGGGTATTATTGTGCACCAACCATTTTTACAAATGTTGCTCAATCGAGTGTGATTGCTCAGGAAGAGATTTTTGGACCTGTACTGACCATTCAAACCTTTCGGACAGTAGATGAGGTAATCCAGAAAGCAAATAATTCACCTTATGGTCTCGCTGCTGGTGTCTGGACAGATAAAGGTTCCAGAATCTTTAATCTGACAACAAAATTGCGGGCCGGAGTTGTTTGGGCAAATACATACAATAAGTTCGATCCAACCTCTCCTTTTGGAGGATATAAAGAAAGCGGTTTTGGACGTGAAGGTGGTCTTCACGGCTTGCAGGCATATGTGAAATTGAGTTGATATGACACGATTGGAGATTTTGAAAACATACAAGTTATATATCGGTGGTCAGTTTCCACGAACAGAGTCAGGAAGATATTACCCGCTGATGGATCAGAAGGGAAAGGTTTTAGCGAACATTTGCCTTTCCTCTAGAAAAGATGTGCGAAATGCCGTGCAATCTGCTCGAAAAGCTTATGGTTCTTGGTCGGAGCGTTCTGCATTTAACCGTGGACAGATTCTTTACCGTATTGCTGAAATGCTGGAGGGAAGAAGAGAGCAATTCGTTAGTGAAATTATGCTTCAGGGGAGCTCAAAAACGAATGCAGAAAAAGAAGTTGATCTGGCGATCGACAGGATTGTATATTATGCCGGATGGTGTGATAAATATGTTCAGGTGTTAGGATCAGTTAATCCCGTGGCATCTTCGCATTTTAATTTCTCTGTACATGAACCAATGGGGCTCGCTGGAATTGTTGCACCACAATCGTCTTCACTGATCGGTTTGGTGTCAGCTGTACTTCCGGTTATTGCCGGTGGAAATACTTGCGTGGTTTTAGCTTCTGAAAAGTTGCCATTGTGCGGAATCACCTTTGGGGAAGTGTTGAACTCATCTGATGTGCCCGGAGGTGTAGTGAATATCCTGACTGGAACTGAAAAGGAACTTATAGAAACATTTTCGACACACATGGATGTAAATGCCATCTGGTACGACGGAAGTGATCGCGAGACAATTCGTGTCATCCGCGAAAATGCAGCGTTGAACGTCAAACGTGTTTATATCTATGACAAGAACTGGATGAATTCTGAAGCACAGGATTTATACATGATCTCAGATTTTCAAGAACTCAAAACAACCTGGCATCCGATCGAGAATATCGGAGGGGCGACAAGTTCCTATTAATTTACATCTATCGTAATCGGTAGTCGATAACGGCATCGTACGGTCTTTCCGTCGTATTGACCAGGTGTCCATTTAGGACTTCGTTGCAGTAATTCAATGTAATATGTCAGGTCTGTACTGCATTTATTGTGCGCTTTGATGTTGCTCAGTGATCCGTCTTTTTCCACAACAAAATCAAGAAATACATGAGTGAAGCAAAGTGACCCCATTTCGGCGTACGTTTCTTCATTAAACAACAGGTCTTGTTGAATCCAAATCAATAGTGAATCAAACCCACCTGGAAATTCTGGCTCTGAACTAGGGATTTCATATACCAGCGTGTCTTCTTGTGACCAACATAGAATAGGTAGGAAAAGAAATGACAAAAATAGTTTCTTCATATACCCTTAAAAATAATGAATATTTTGTGGCCCAATACATTTTTAGTTCCTTCACTGTGTTGTTCCGGGAAGTTAAAGAGCAGATCCAATGTCAAACTTGCCATCGTCCCAGATGAGGTACTCTTGTGAAGTTCCCAAAGTGTCAATCAACAGTATATGATCTTCTATATGTATTTGATTTTGAGTGGTGTGCCCAGCAATTTGAATGTAACCATCGAGCATGTCTTCTTTCAAACTATTTGGCCTAACCCATATCGGAGATTGGTCAATGTCATCTCCATAAGGACTAAAATTTTTCCCGTAAGTAAATTGAAATGCGTCCGGCCTATTTATGAGTAATTGATTTATTGAGTTCTGCAGATCATTCATTTCTACTTTGTTCTTTGTACACCAAGTCTTAGTCACTCCAGCATGTGAAAAAAGTAAATTCTCTACGGTCAAACAGGGTTGTATTATACCGGTATCAATTGCAGGTTGAAATAAATGCGCGGCTTCCGCTTGTATTTCTGGTTGAAAGCCACTGTAACGCTCAGTGTTCGTTAATAAGTAATGATAATCATGGTTGCCCAGCAATAAGGTTGTCGAGGCAGGATTCTGTCTTTTGAATTCGAGGATAGCTTCCAGATTTTTAAGTTGTAGTTCTGCGCTTAAGCCCTCGCGACTATCCAGGTAATCGCCAATAAAAATGCATCGGTCATAATTCTCCTTATCAAGGATCATTTGCCAACTGCTTCTTCCATGTATATCGCCTAAAGCAATGATTCTCATGTGGACTCTTTTGATAGAATTTAACCTGCGATCGTAAAAGAAATAACAAGTCTGTATTAAGAATTCTATGAAAAACAAAAAATCCCCAATTTGGGGATCTTAGTGATTGTATACATTCAATGATACCGATCAACTGATCAAGGCTCCATAAGCCTCAGCATCCAGCAAGCCATCGATTTGAGAAGTATCGCTTAATTTTACCTTAATCATCCATCCTTCTCCGTAGGGATCGGAATTAACCAATTCAGGATTAGACTCCAGATTTCCGTTAAACTCTATGATTTCACCACTAAGTGGCATGAAGAGGTCTGAAACAGTTTTTACCGCTTCCACAGAACCAAAAACCTCTTCCTGATCCAAGGATTCTCCTTCAGTTTCAATTTCTACATAAACGATATCACCCAATTCTCCCTGAGCAAAATCTGTAATTCCAACAACGGCCACATCACCTTCAATGCGTACCCATTCGTGATCTTTTGTGTATTTTAAATTTCCCGGAACATTCATGCTATTCTTATTTGTCACAAATGTAAAATATTTTCTATGCCTGACCTCTTTCTTCGTTGGTTTTTATTCGTCGTACTGTTAGAATCGGATTTCGAATCGTCATAATGAAGAAGTGAACTGCGCAACACTTTTTATTAACTTTGCCGCGTATGGTAAATCAAGAGCAGCTTAAGGATATTGCTGGACGTATAGAGGCGATTGCTGCCTATCTGAAGATTGCTGAAAAACGAGTTCAACTTAAGGAGGAAGAACTCAAAACTCAGGACCCTTCTTTTTGGGACGATCCCAAGGCAGCCGAACTCCAGATGAAATCAATCCGGACCTTGAAATTTTGGATTGAGGCCTACGATAAGTTGAAATCATCTTTTGATGACCTCGAAGTACTCATTGAATTTGTGAAAGAAGGCGCAGCTGAAGAGTCCGAGGTTGATGAAGCATACAAAATTCTTTTGATTGAAGTCGAAGAAGTTGAACTTAAAAATATGCTTTCCGGAGAGGAAGATGCCTTGAGTGCTGTTTTGCAAATTACAGCTGGTGCCGGAGGGACGGAAAGTTGCGATTGGGCATCGATGCTGATGCGGATGTACATGATGTGGGGGCAGAAGAATGGCTATAAAATCAAGGAACTCAACTTTCAGGAAGGAGATGTTGCCGGAGTCAAATCCGTCACTCTGGAATTTGAAGGTGAATTTGCTTTCGGATATCTGAAAGGAGAAAATGGGGT
>JBEGVI010000033.1:0-12761 GCA_041178485.1 Bacteroidota bacterium
ATACGAAAGAACAGAAGCTTTGGAGGTTCTTTAAGCGGTCGAAATTCACAGAGGGTTCGTATGAAAAGGATAAGCTGGCCATGTTGGAGAAGTTCAATGCAATCGGACTCAGGGATGCCGCCATATCAAAAGATACAGTCATACTTAAGGAGGGTAAATTGTATGTGAGTATTACGATCGATGAGGGAGGGAAGTATTATTTTGGCGATATTGAATGGATCGGTAATACAAAGTTCAGGTCCTCTTACCTTGACAGTATCCTGGGGATCAAAAGGGGAGATGTGTACAACAAAACACTGCTCGATCAACGGCTCAATATGAGTCAGGACGGAAGGGATATTTCCTCGCTGTACATGGATCGGGGGTATCTGTTCTTTCAGGTCATCCCGGTTGAGACGAACGTCAATGCAAACTACATCAATTATCAGATGCGGATTATTGAAGGCAAGGAAGCACGTGTCAGACGAATCATCATCAAGGGCAACAGCAAAACGAATGACAATGTGATCCGGCGTGAGATACGCACCAAGCCCGGGGATCTCTTCAATCGGAACGACATCATTCGAACACAGCGGGAACTGGCACAGCTCGGATTCTTCAATGAACAGGCGTTTCAAGTGAACCCCATTCCTAATCCGGCAGACGGAACTGTGGACATTGAGTACGTAGTAGAGGAAAAATCATCCGATCAAATAGAACTTTCCGGTGGATATGGCGGTGCTGGACCTACAGGAACTGCGAGAATCATTGGAACACTGGGATTGACATTTAATAATTTTTCCACCAGAAACCTTTTCAAAAAAGGTGCATGGACACCGCTTCCGGGAGGCGATGGGCAAAGACTCTCCATCCGGGCACAGACCAATGGTCGTTTTTATCAGGGGTACAACTTTTCTTTCACAGAGCCATGGTTAGGAGGCAAGAAACCCAATTCTTTGTCTTACTGGATCAATCATACCGCTATAGGAAACGGTTATTTGCCAACAAATGAACTGTATAATGGGGTTCAAATTACAGGAACAGGAATCGGTTTAGGAAGACGTAAAAAATGGCCGGATGACTATTTTCATGCCTATTATGAATTGAGTTACCAGTATTACGATGTGACGGAGTATAGCTTTTTCCCTATTTTCTCGAATGGCTATGCGAACGATATAGCTTTGAAATACGTGCTTCAAAGAAGTTCGGTCAGCGCACCGATCTACCCGCAATCAGGATCGAATATCACATTTACTGCGAAAAGTTCAATTCCTTATTCGTTGTTTGATAATGTTTCGGACTACTCAGGACTTACTTCGCAGGAGAGGTACCGCTACCTGGAATATTTTAAGTTGAAATTTACAAGCGAATGGTTTTTGCCGCTGACGTCGGATAAGAAATTAGTGCTTATGCCGAGGATAGGACTTGCCTTTATGGGGGCCTACTCCAAATCAAAAGGATTGTCTCCCTTTGAGCGCTATTCGCTTGGTGGTAGTGGACTCACGGGGATAAACCAGCTTGGCGGACGTGAGATCATTGCTTTGCGAGGATATGAAGACAATTCCATTTCTTCCAACGGAGGCGATCCGATCATTGCAAAATACACTCTGGAGCTGCGTTATCCTATCTCACTCAATCCATCTGCGACTTTTTATGCAATGGTCTTTGGGGAGGCTGGAAATACATTCCCCGACATTTCTAAATTCAATCCATTCAATGTAAAAAGAGCAGCCGGTGTCGGTATTCGAATCTTCCTTCCGATGTTTGGTATGCTTGGATTGGATTACGGTCTCGGGTTTGATAAACTGGATTATTGGTCGAACGATGCACAGCGAACAACGATCAACAACAGCATCGATCAAAAAGGGTTTTATCCCAAACTTACGTTTACCATCGGTATGAATCTCGGTGAACTTTGATCTGCTTAAACACAATAAATTCATTAACTTCGCCGTTCCGCTTCAAAAAGTAGTTATGAAAAAGCTAGCGTTGATCTGTTTTATCGTCTTTGGCACAGCCTTTGCCAATGCGCAGAAGTACGCATACATTGATTCTGATTTTATTCTGAACAGCATGCCGGAATATAAAGAATCAAAAGAAAAACTGGATAAGTTGGCGGAGCGATGGACAGAGGAAATAGAGAGCCGTTATCAGGAGTTGCGTATCAAAAAGGATAATTTTGCCAGAGAAGAGGTGCTTCTGCCAAGCGAGGAGAAGAACAAGCGCAAGGAAGAGATTGCAAAGCTGGAAACGGAAGCCATGGAAATGCAGAAGATGCGGTTTGGTGTGAACGGAGATTACTTCCAGAAACGCCAGGAGTTCATCAAGCCCATTCAGGACAAGGTGTTTGATGCGATGCAAAAGGTGGCTTCCAAACGAAATTATTCTTTTGTTTTTGACAAAGCAAATCAAAGCAATCTGGTATACGCCGATAGCAAGTTTGATATAAGTGATGAGGTTTTGAAAGAAATGGGAATCACAAGTACGAATAAACAGTAAAGTAAATTTGAAATGAAAAAGTTGTTTTTGGCCTTGATGGTCATGTTTAGTGTAGGTGTAGTAAGTGCACAGTCGAAGGTAGCACATGTAAACTCTCAAAAGCTTTTGGATACGCTTCCCTCCAGAAAAGAAGCCTTGAAAAAACTTCAGGAATTTGAGGCAAATGGTGTCAAAGAATTGCAGGAAATGGAGGCAGATTTGAACGCGGCTTACGCAAAGTACGAAAAGGAGCGTCCTAACATGATTCAGGCTCAAATCAAGATTGAGGAAGATAAAATCATGAAGAAACAGCAGAATCTTCAGGAAAGGGAGCAATCCTTGAATCAGGAAATGCAAATACTTTCGCAGGAACTGAACAAGCCTATTTTGGATCGTGTTCAGAAAGCAGTCGAAATTGTTTCTGAAAGGAAAAAGTTGAACTATGTAATCGATGAAACAGTTACTTTGTACTTCAAAGGAGGCATGGATATTACGGGAGAAGTTCTCAGCGAATTGCTGAAGTTGGACGCTGAAGCAATGAAGAAATAAGATTGGTTAATTTTGAAGGAAAAGGGTGGCTTGAGGTCACCCTTTTTTATGTAGCTTTGGTGAGATGTCACAAAAGGGTCCAATAGGCATTTTTGATTCCGGTTATGGAGGGTTGACCGTTTTAAAAGAGATCGTCGCTCAATTGCCACAATACGATTACCTCTATCTTGGTGACAACGCGCGTGCGCCTTATGGTACAAGATCGTTTGATGTGGTTTATGAATATACACTCCAGGCGGTGAAAGAACTTTTTTCGCGGAACTGTCATTTAGTGATTCTTGCATGTAACACGGCCTCTGCAAAAGCACTTCGATCCATTCAACAGAACGATCTTCCTTTAATAGCTCCCACGAAGCGTGTATTGGGTGTGATTCGCCCGAGCACAGAGGAGGTAGGGCGCTGGACAGCGTCACGCCACATTGGGATACTCGCAACCGAAGGCACAGTAAAATCCGATTCATATAAAATTGAACTGGCGAAGTTTGCCCCGGATTGCACTGTTGTGCAGCATGCATGTCCGATGTGGGTTCCGATCATAGAAAATAACTACCATCATTCCGAGGCCGGAAAAACAATAATTAAACAAGATGTCAACGATTTATTGGTAAAGGACCCTGAAATTGATCTGATCGTTCTGGCCTGTACCCATTATCCATTTGTAGAGGAGTACATTCGGTCACTGCTTCCTTCGCATGTTAAGGTTGTTACACAAGGTAAACTGGTTGCCAATAAGTTGGAGGAATATTTATTTCGACATCCGGACATGGAGTCGCGATGCAGTACCGATGGAAAGGTGCATTTCCTTACTTCGGAGCAGTCAGAAATGTTTGACATTCACGCATCTCGTTTTTTGGGATCGAGGGTTCAATCTGAGCAGATACATTTTTGATAATTAAGATGTTGAGGCTCATTTTTTCATGCTGTTAAATCATTTTTTTTCTGTATCTTTCGAACCTAAATCTGAAAAGCATGATTCAAAAGTTTCTGGTTACGTTAAATATCTTTTTGTTTTTTCAGGCACTATCTCAGGAGGTTCATGACAAGAAAGTATTTGAGCTCCAAAATTCTGGAAAAAAATATTCGAGTGATTTAATCCTAAAATCTTTGACTGATGCTGATTGGTGCGGAATGATTAATCCTTCTGAGGCCTATTATATTACCTTTGACGATGGAGCTGTTGTAAAAATTAACAGCATGGTGTTTCTGCGTAACCAAATGGTTTTTATTCCAGAAGGCTGTGTAAGAGAAATTGATCTGAAAGATGATGCTGTATATCGGATCAATACGGATGGCTACATTTTAAGATTGGTACAAAGCCAGGATAAAAAGGACATTAAAAACTAATTGAATGAGAACTTCACTCTTTGTTTTATCTCTCTTTGCTTTTGTAAGCACATACTCTACGGGGCAGGGTAATACATGTGCAACGGCGTATAGTTTTGGAACACTCCCGACGCCCGTAGGTTGTGGCGGCCCGGGTGGTACAGGGATTGGTGCGCAGGAATCACACAATGGGACCAATGTTGGAGCTACTGCTGCGAATCCATACACCTATATTTTGGATTGTGGATCAGGAACAACAGACATGGCCTCACCGGCCTTGGATGTATGGTATTCCTTTGTTGCCACAGGAACACAATTATTTGTTAACCTCAACAGCACCATTCCACAAGTAAATTTTGGACTTTACACGGGTTCATGTTCTCAACTTCAAGCTTTCGGTTGTGCAATTGGAGACGCGTCCGGGGATATTACCAATTTATTGTTTGAGCCCTTAACGCCTGGCCAAACTTATTTTATTCAAATTAGTGGAAATAACAGTACAGCAACAGGAAACTGGTCTCTTGCATTAAATAATAATTTTGATTGTAATGACTGTCTTCAAGAATCTGTTCTTACTGTAAGTCCATTGCCATTTAATGGTACCTATCCACCTGGTACACAAGTGACCTTCTGCTATACGATTACTGAATACAATCAAGTCTCTTCCAATTGGTTGCATGGCGTTCAGGTAGCGCACAGCGGTTGGTCAGGCGCCCTAACAAATCCGGTATCACCCGGCAGTTGTGATGGAAATGGATCTTGGGGCTACATTGCTTCAGGAACTGATATTCCTGCCGGTTTTTCTGCAGGATTTTATTACAATTCTTCACTTGGATGCAATGCTTGTGATGCCACCGATCCGGAGGATAATTATGGAGATGCGAACGCTGAGAGTTGTGATCTTGAATTTTGCTGGACACTCACCACTCCAACATCCTGCACACCGGGAGTGCCCATACCCTTAAGCGTTACAATCAATACTTCAGCTGATGGTGAATCAGGTTCTTGGACCAGTGCGGCTTGTCAGGACGATGTTTCAACCATTTTTGAAGCGGCGGTGGCATGTTGTGCAACTCCGACTATGTCAATGACTCAAGAAACATGTTTCGGCACCGCGAACGGTTCGGCAACAGCGACGTTATCGGGAGGTGCTGGTCCTTTTGATTACATATGGTATAATTCAAGCGGAACGGAATTACAAAATGTTACGAACTCAGCATCTTTAAGCAATACCCTATCCAATATTTCTTCAGGAACCTATCAGGTTATTGTTGTTGATAATAATAATTGCGCGTCTTCGAATACCATAGTTGTTACGCAGGGTGCCGGTCCGTCTGCTGTTGTTCCTGCCAGTTTGTCTATCTGTGAGAATGGAACAATTGCATCTACAAGTTTCACAAGTAACCCCACCGGTGGTACCTTTACGTGGACTAACAACAATACAGATATCGGTCTGCCAGCAAGTGGTTCGGGACAAATTGGTTCGTTCACTGCTCTGAATACAGGATCAACATCAATCACAGCAACTATTTCTGTTCAGGCTACAATTGCAGGATGTACAGGTGTGCCTACAACTTACACCATTACCGTAAATCCGGCTCCTGATGTTGCTATTTCTGCAGTTCCAGATGCAACCATATGCCAGGGGGAAAGTGTTCCCCTAACGGGGTCATATACACCTCAGCCGGTGGCATCAGAGCAAACATTTGAGAATACAACATATACTGCGATAACTAACAGCAATTCAGCAATTTTAACAAATGTTTCTACAACTTCTTTTGGAATAACTCCAACAGATCTTATTGCAAATCAGATCGTTTCAGCATGCTTTACCATAAGGCATGAAGATTACTCTGAGTTTACTGTTTTACAGCTTAATGTTGGAGGAACAATTTACACATCTGTTAATCCAGCGCCTGTTGGTCAAATACATGAGCCATCCTTAACAACACTTCTGACAAGTATTCAGGGAACACCTCAGCCGGGAGGAAGTCCACCACCACCACCGACTACGGCAACTTTTTGTATTCCTGAGGCTTTATTGACGATTATTGAAAATGGCTCCATATCTTCTAATACTACCTGGACAATTGGGATTACAGATGCAACGGGTGGAGCGGATAATGGAGGTTTTTTAGAATGGGAGGTCATTATTCAGGACATCCCGCAATTATCATACTCTTGGTCTCCAACCGGTTCTGTCATCAGCGGAACAACAACAGGAGTAACCACAGGTGGACCGCTTAACGTAACTGTACAACCTACTACAAATACAACGTACACTTTATCTGTCACTGATGAGAATGGGTGTATTGGTACAAATACAATTAGTATTTCTGTTGTTGCGGGACCAACCGCAACTATTGACGGTTCATCCAGTTATTGTTCTAGCGCAGCACCAAATACAGGAGTGAGTATTCCAGTTACACTTACCGGCACACCAAACTGGACACTGACTTACGATACGGACGGTAATCTGGCTACGCTTGCAGATCAGGTAACTGTATCAGGCATAACCTCTTCACCATACAATATTACCAATGCCCTAGCAGGAACTTATCAACTGGTTGCAGTAACAGACCAGGGGTGTTCAGGAGGAACTGTCTCGGGAACTTTCATTGTAACGGCAACTTCGCCTCCAAGTGTTAACGTTTTAGGGGATATTACCGTTTGTCCACTTGATCCAATTAACCCGGATGATTTTGTCAGTACTCCTGGTGGAGCAACATTCACTTGGACTAATACAAACCCTTCCATTGGGCTTGCAGCATCGGGTAGCGGTCAGATTATAACATACAATGCTCCTTCAAACAATACTGGAACACCAATAAGCGGAACTATTACCGTTACCCCGTCATTCGGTAGTTGTTCAGGAACACCTGAGACGTTTACGGTTAATATCAGTCCAAGCCCTCAGGTTAATGATCCGGCTGATGTGATTGTTTGTCCCACTGGCACTATTGATCCGGCTGACTTCGTTAGTAATCCATCCGGAGCAACATTCACTTGGACAAATAGCAATACCAATATTGGTTTAGCCGCTTCAGGTACAGGTCAGATTACTTCGTATACAGCACCAACAAATGGTAGTGGTTCACAAGTCTCAGGAGATGTTACTATCACACCTACGCTGAATGGATGTATTGGCACAAGTCAGGTTTTTGTGATTAGTGTTGATCCTACTCCAATAATTACGTTGACTCCCAACAGTCCTGCAATTTGTAACGGTACGGATGGAAGTATATTGGTAAGTGGCACCGGTTCGGGAACTGTAAACTGGAGTGGTCCTGTAACTGGAAGTCAGAGTGGTGCCGCATTGAATTACACCATTCCCAATCTTTCTGCAGGTTCCTACGATATTACTTATACGAATGCCACTACAGGATGTATTTCAGCTGTGACACAAACCACTCTCATAAATCCTGGCGCTCCAATTATCAACAACCCAGGAAATTCAACTGTTTGTAATTCATATACATTACCTGCGATTTCAGGAACTAATTTAACTGCTTCGGTATCATATTTCACCGGTTCAAATGGCGGAGGAACACCTTTAAGTGCGGGAGATCCGATAACAACAACTCAGCTGATTTATATTTATGACAACAATGGTTCCTGTTCCAATGAGGTGTCTTTTACGGTGAATGTTGATTACACTCCAACTCTTACTAATCCGGGTCCACAAGTCGTTTGTGATAGCTATACGCTCCCGTTAATAACTGGTTCTCAGTTGTCTGGTAACCAGAGTTATTATAGTAATTCTCAGGTTTTATTTGGTACTTCAATTTCAGGTTCTATAACTTCCTCTCAGACCGTTTGGATCTATGATGCTGATGGTGCGTGTACGGATGAAGAATCATTCGTTGTGACGGTTAATGCTACGCCAACTTTTTCCCTTTCCTCGTCAAGTCCGACGACATGTAACGGAACGAATGGTACAATTACTATTACAGGCTTGAATCCTAACACTTCGTATTCTGTAAATTATTCGGATAATGGAAATCCTGTCTCCAATACATTAAATTCAGACGGTAGCGGTGTCATACTTATTACAGGACAGGATGCGGGTACTTACAACAATTTTTCAGTTACTTTAAACGGATGTTCTGGAACGAATCCTGGTATATTAACATTGTCAAATCCAAATGCGCCTGTAATTGATGACATAGCTGATCAAACAGTATGTGATAGTTATGTTCTCCCTACAATTACCGGTTCAAATTTAACGTCTTCGGCATCCTATTGGACAGCCCCTTTGGGAACTGGGTCTCAGTTGACAGCAGGAAATGCATTGACGACGACACAAACAGTTTACATCTATGATGCCAATGGCCTTTGTACGTCTGAGCAGTCTTTCACTATTACAATTGATTACACACCGATTATCAACAACCCGGGACCTCAGCTGGCATGTGACACGTATACTCTTCCGGTTATAACAGGCTCTGCCTTACCCGGATCTCAGGCATATTTCGATGATTCACAGTTGAACGGCGGCACCAGTATTTCAGGAAACTTATCTGCTTCACAAACAGTTTGGGTATTTGCCGCTGATGGTGCATGTTCTGACGAGGTTTCATTTACTGTTACGATTAATTATACACCCGTACTGAATAATCCCGGCAATCAGGTGGTTTGTGATACCTATTCATTGCCAGTCATCACCGGAACGAACCTATCCGGAAATGAATTGTATTACGACAACTCTCAGGCCAACAATGGAAGTGATATCACTGGCCCTATCACATCGGATCAAACGATTTGGATCTTTGATTTTGATGGTCAATGTTCGGATGAAGAATCATTTACCTTGACAATTAATCAAACACCTTTTATTGATGATGTTCCTGATCAAATTGTATGCGACAGCTACAGCCTTACCCCTATTACCGGTTCAAATCTTTCGGGTTCACAGTCTTATTATAATAACTCTCAGGCGTTGGGAGGCACTGTGCTTACAGGAAATATTCTAAGTTCTCAAACGGTATGGATTTATGATGCGGAAGGTAGTTGTTCAGACGAAGAATCTTTTAACATAACGGTGAATAACACTCCTGTTGTAGACGATGTCCCTGATGTTGTTGTGTGTGATAATTTTTCTCTTCCAACTATAACCGGAACCTCATTGTCCGGAACACAGGCCTTTTATAATGATTCGCAAATAAATGGAGGAACAGTGATTTCGGGTTCGATTACTTCTTCACAAACTATTTGGATTTATGATTCAGAGGGGAGTTGTTCTGACGAGGAATCTTTTGAAATAACAGTGAATGAGACTCCTTCATTAAGTGATCCGGGAGATCAAATCGCCTGTGATACTTATACTTTGCCTTTGGTACAAGGTACAAACCTTACCCCAAATGCTGCTTACTATACGAATACCCCTGCATTGGGAGGCACTGTGCTGAATGGTACAATTAATTCTTCTCAAACAATATGGATTTTTGATGCAGATGGGCTTTGCGCTGATAGTACAAGTTTTATGGTCACAATTAATGAGACTCCGCAACTTCAAATAAATAATCCTGAACCAGTTTGTGAACCAGTCACTATTGATCTTACAGCCCCGGAGATAACTGCAGGCAGTTCTAGCGCAACATCATTGAGCTACTGGACAGATGCGGGCGCGACGTCCTCGTTATCAAATCCATCTGCAATTGCAGCGTCCGGAACATATTACATTTCAGCTGATAATGACGGTTGTTCAGACATTGCCTCAGTTGTTGCAACTATTAATCCGATTCCTCCCGCTCCTTTAGCCGGAACAAACGCAACGTATTGTTCAGTTTGGGCTATCGAACCGTTGAATGTTTCGGGTTCAGGTGGAACATTTACGTGGTACGATGCGAATGGAACAGTACTTGGAACAGGTACTACATTTACCCCGGAAAACACTATAGGGACAACAACCTATTCGGTAACTGAGACTTTAATTGGCTGTGAAGGTCCTCCGAGCGTGGTATCAATTACCATTAATCTTTGCGAAATTTACATACCTACTGCGTTTACACCGACAGGAAACGGAGTAAACGATACCTGGGAAATTGTAGATATTGATCAAGTGTATCCACTTAATGTGGTCATGATCTATAGCCGATGGGGTAATTTATTATTCAAACATGATTCTTCTACTGATGGCCCTTACGATCAGCATCGATGGGATGGTACGTATGAGGGAAGCGCTATGCCGGTTGGTTCATATTACTTTATCATAGAGACCGGCCTTGAAAATGAGGAGGCAATCACAGGAACAGTGAGCATTATTAAAAAATAGAATCAGCGCAGGCCTTGCCGAGCAACATTGTTGAACCAAAACTGCTTATATATCTGTGGTCATCTATGAGCGATGTTTCAAACAGGTTTCGATGGATTTTCTAAGTTCTTAAAACAATGAGGTTTTCGACCGTCAGGCAACATCTTTAATTCGCTGAACGATTCGTTCTGAATATATATATTTTAAGGAAACATTAATTCCTCATCTCATTGCAAATCTGTGTGGTAAGAGTTGTAAATTTACCCTTGCTAAAACGCTGCTATGAGAAAGAACTTTTTTATATTATTTTTCTTTTTTCACTGCCTAAGTTCCTTTGCTCAGACCTTGATAATGAACGAGGTCTCACAGGGAGTTACAGGAAACATGGAATATGTCGAATTCGTGGTCGTGGATACATCTGCAGCATACAATTGTGGGTTGTCCGTTCCCCCATCAATTGACATCAGAGGATGGATCTTTGACGATAACAGTGGCTATCACGGTACTGGAGGAATCGCGGGCGGAGCGGTTCGTTTCTCAAATGATCCTCTGTGGTCCGCAATCCCCATGGGAACGCTTATACTCATATACAATGACGCTTCTCCTGATCCTTCTATTCCAGCGACTGATTTATCTCTCTCTGACGGCAATTGCAGCATCGTAGCACCGATTTCCAGTCCAACACTTTTTGAAAGTAACAGCACAACACCCGGGGCAATTGCCTGTTCTTATCCATCCACGGGTTGGACCCCTGGTGGCAACTGGAGCAATACGTTACTTGCAAATTCCGGAGATTGTGCACGAATCGTCAATTTACTTGGATGTGAGGTGTTTTCCGTGTGTTATGGCGATGTGAATTTAAATACACAGATCTATTTCAATGCAGGGGCGGAATTGCCAGCTGATCATAGAAACACAGTATATTTCTTTAACGATGGAGACCCGACCATACAGGCTAATTGGGCACTTGCGTGTACAGACAATGAAACGGTACTGGATGCCAATCAATGTGGCGGAAATTTTCAAACACCCGGCTTGCCCAATAATCCGCAAAACGCAGCATTCATAGGTCAGTTTAATAACAATTGTACGCCAATTCCACCTCTTGTAGCGAGTGCAGTTGTGGTGGCAAACGAAACATGTGGAAATGACGGTCAGGCTTCAGCGACTGCCTCAGGGTCAATTCCGGATTATACGTATGAATGGTTCAATGCGTCTATGGCTCCAATTGGGCAAACTACGCAAACAGCAAGCGGACTGAGCGACGGAACATATTTTGTTACGGTAACGTCTTCGATTGGATGCGAGGAAACTGCAACCGTAACTATCAATCCTGCACCCACGTCATCAACCGCCAACATTAGTGGTGGAGGGAGTTACTGTGCAAACGTATCGCCAACAGGAATCGATCTGACGATCTCATTATCCGGAACTGGACCTTGGGATATCATTTATTCCGATGGAACTTCTACGTTTTCAATCAATGATGTTGCTACCGGACCAGTAGTTCTGAATGATGTAACATCAGGGAACTATCAGTTGACATCTCTTACCGATGCTGCCGGCTGTGCCGGTGCACTATCTGGAAGTGCAAACGTCAATGTACTTCCGGTTCCAACGGCTTCAATTTCCGGTGGGAATAGCTATTGTTCAGGCGACTTAATTAATGACATTACTGTTGCAGTGACCGGCACTCCCACTTATACCTTGAATTATACCGTGGATGGAGGAACCGTTCAGACAATTTCGGGATCGGCAACACCAATATCTTTGGGCAATCTGCCGGGAGTGTATTCAATTGTCTCTGTTTCTGACGCAAACTGTTCCAATGTGGCCTCCGGCACACAAAGCATTGTAATTGATCCATTGCCGACACTGAATTCTTTGAATGGCGGAGGTGTGTATTGCGACGGAGAAACGGTTGCTGCTATTACTGCAGATGTATCCGGAACACCCGGCTGGACTGTTTCCTACAGCGTCGATGGTGGCCCTGTACAGACAGCTTCAGGGTCAGCATCGCCTATTTCTTTGGGAAATTCAGAAGGTATATATGTCGTTACAGGAATCAGTGATGCGAATTGTAGTACTACTTTATCAGCAACACAGGAAATTGTTATTCACCCGCTGCCTCAAGTGGTATCTGTCTCAGGGGGCTCAGAGTATTGTGTAGGGGATGCTG
>JBEGVI010000034.1:0-2665 GCA_041178485.1 Bacteroidota bacterium
AAAACTCCGAGCCCAAAGAGAGCGAAATCATATTTGACGGGATCAGTCATGTCCATTTGTCGTAATTCGGACATGAGTTCCTCTAATGCCTTCCAATCGTCTTGCTTTCGATTTAAAAGTCCGATTTTGCGCGCCACATTGCCTGTATGAACATCCAGCGGAATGTAGAGTTCGGAGGGATGGATGCTCTTCCATATCCCGAAGTCTACTCCGCGAGATGCATCTCTGACCATCCATCTTAAAAACATGTTCAACCTTTTGGCAGCAGAGTTTTTCATTGGATCTGATACATGCTTAAACGAACGGTGTTGAATGGTGTCGTTGAAAAATCTGTTTCGAAATTGATGTATTCGTTCTTTTACAGTGTCATTTGGAGCTGATTTTCGGAAGGCGTGTTCAAGCCCTCCGTCTTGGTACAGATGATTTAATCTCAAGAAAAAATAATTTAAATCTTGGCTATTAAAGGTCCTGTGTACAAAATTCGAGTTTTGGAGCATGCCTGAACGGTAGGAAAGAATGAATTCTTTAGGTCGATGGTCCATAATCGTCAAAAGTCGTTCGCCGCTTTGAATGATGCTCTTACGATTACCCCATGCAATGGTTGAAATGAGAAATGCAATGATCTCTATATCTTCTTTATCCTCATAACGATGGGGAAGAAGAATTGGGTCGGACTCCAGAAATGAAGGGTTTTCAAAGACATCAGCTTTGTAATCCAGAAATTCTTTAAGTTCTGTTTGAGTCATTACTCGACAATAAGTCCGTCTCGCATAACCAACCTTCTGTCGGCCATTCCTGCGAGTGTTTCATTGTGTGTGACAATTATAAATGTTTGATTGAACTTGTCTCGGAGGTTGAAAAACAGACTATGCAATTCTTCTGAATTTGAAGAGTCCAGGTTACCGGATGGCTCGTCTGCGAAAACAACACTCGGTTTATTGACTAATGCACGACAGACAGCAATTCGTTGTTGCTCTCCACCTGACAATTCTGAGGGGCGGTGATCAGCACGGTGCTTTAGTCCTATAATGGAGATTAGTTCCTCCGCTCTTTGTCGGGCTTCGGATTTGTTCATCCCTCCAATCAATGCAGGAAGCATAACGTTTTCAGCAGCTGTAAATTCCGGAAGCAATTGATGAAACTGAAAGATAAATCCGATGGATTGATTTCTGAAGTGTGCAAGTTGATTCGAAGTTAAACTAAACGGATCTTTTCCGTTCAGAAGGATTTGTCCGCTGTTGGGCTTATCCAAAGTTCCAAGGATTTGAAGCAAGGTTGTTTTTCCGGCGCCAGAAGAACCTACAATTGAAACTACTTCGCCTTCCGCAATTTCTAAATCGATTCCCTTGAGAATCTGAAGTTCACCAAACGAACGGGTAATTCCTTTAGCTGACAACATTATTTATTGAGTTTAATTGAATGGCCCATCTTATCACGCTTTGTTAAAAGGTAAGATTCATTGTGAATGTTGCTTTCAATTTCCAAAGAGACATTTTCTACGATCTCGATGCCGTAACCAATCAAGCCTGTTCGTTTTTTTGGGTTATTAGAGAGGAGCCGCATCTTCTTGATCCCGAGTGAGCGAATAATCTGAGCGCCTATGCCGTAATCCCGCTCGTCACCTTTGAATCCCAATTTAATGTTCGCTTCAAGTGTGTCGTATCCTTCTTCCTGAAGTTTGTAGGCCTTTAGTTTGTTGATTAAACCTATTCCACGTCCTTCCTGATTCATGTATATGATTGCTCCTTTTCCTTCCTTTTCGATCATTTCCATGGCTTTGTGCAGCTGCGGACCGCAGTCGCACCTGCAGGAGCCAAAAATATCTCCGGTGAGACAGGAGGAATGGACCCTGACAAGGACAGGCTCGTGTTCTTCCCATTTCCCCTTAACAAGCGCAAGATGTTCCATGCCGGAATTAATTTCACGGAATGCAACGAGGTTGAAATCCCCTCTGGATGTTGGCATGTCTACATCAACTATTTGTTCAATCAGAGATTCCGTTTTGATTCGGTATTCTATCAAGTCTTCGATAGAAATGATTTTCAAATCGAACTTTTTAGCAATTTCCATAAGTTGAGGTAAACGAGCCATGGTTCCGTCTTCGTTCAGGATCTCTACAATAACTCCTGCCGGTTCGAATCCAGCCATCCGTGAAAGATCAATTGCCGCCTCCGTATGCCCCGCTCTTCTCAGAACACCTCCTTTTTTCGCTCGCAAAGGGAAGATATGCCCAGGTTTTCCTAATTCTTCGGGCCTCGTTTCAGGGTTAATCAATGCCTGTATGGTTTTTGATCGGTCGCTGGCTGATATACCGGTGGTACACCCGTGTCCAATGAGGTCCACTGACACTGTAAAAGGGGTTTCATAGGTAGCAGAATTGGTTTTTACCATAAGATCTAGACCCAGTTCATCGCAGCGGTCTTCAACCAAAGGAGCACAAATCAATCCTCTGCCATGGGTCGCCATGAAATTTACGATCTCCGGTGTGATGTTTCTGGCAGCTGTCAAAAAATCACCTTCATTTTCTCTGTCTTCATCGTCAACAACGATAATTACCTTGCCATCGCGTATTTCCTGTATGGCTTCTTCTATTGTATTGAGGTGAAATTCCATGTGCTGATTTGAGGTGCAAAAGTACGATTTATTCCTCCTGAAGTCCACTCAT
>JBEGVI010000035.1:0-3331 GCA_041178485.1 Bacteroidota bacterium
AATTCATTTGGGACGCACAGTCGGTGGATGTGAACGGTAAGAAAGTTTTGGCAATGTCTTATTATCCCAAAGAAGGGAATCCGCTTTGGGAGAGGTATTCTACAAAACTTGTTGCACATACCATAAAGACTTACTCAAAATACACGGTGGACTATCCCTATCCTGTGGCTATCTCGGTGCACTCCAAGTGGATTGGCATGGAGTACCCTATGATTTGTTTCAATGGTGGAAGACCGGAGGAAGATGGGACGTATTCAGAACGTGAGAAGTACGGCATGTGGGGAGTGATCATTCACGAGGTGGGCCACAACTTCTTTCCAATGATCATCAACTCCGATGAGCGCCAATGGACCTGGATGGATGAAGGATTGAACACCTTTGTTCAGTACCTCACTGAACAGGAATGGGAACGAGGTTACCCTTCCAGTCGCGGGCCGGCCTATATGATTGCAGATTATATGCGTGGGGATAAAAAATTCATCTCCCCCATCATGACCAATTCGGAGTCCATCTTTCAATTCGGGAACAATGCATACGGCAAACCGGCTACTGCTTTAAACATCCTTCGTGAAACCATCATGGGACGCGAACTATTCGATTATGCGTTTAAAACGTATTGCGAACGTTGGATATTTAAACATCCGACACCTGCAGATTTCTTCCGAACAATGGAAGACGCCTCAGCCGTTGATCTTGACTGGTTCTGGAGAGGCTGGTTCTATGGCACTGATCATGTAGACATTTCCCTGGACAATGTGCGGTGGTTTCAATTAAATACCCAGGATCCTGTTGTTGAAAAAGCGTTTTCCGAAAACAAGGCAAATTCAAAAGATCAGTTTATCGGAGATGCCCGAAACAAAGAAAGCATTAAACAAACAGTAAACGAGGCAGATCCCGCAATAGATGATTTTTACGCGCGCAGAAACATTTACAAGGTTGACGCTCTTGACGTGAAGGAATACGAGGAATTTCAAGCAAAACTTAGTCCTGAAGACAAAAAACTCCTTGTATCAAATAAACAGTTCTACGAACTAAGCTTCAGCAACCTAGGCGGACTTGTAATGCCTCTTATTATTGAAGCAACATACGCTGACAATACGAAAGAGGTATTCAGAATTCCAGCAGAAATCTGGCGACAATATGAGGATAAAGTTTCCAAAGTGCTCATCCTTGATAAAGAAGTCATTTCTTTCCGTTTGGATCCGTTCCTCGAAACGGCAGACACAGATCTTGACAACAACAGTTGGCCCAAAAAAGTTTCTCCCACTCGCTATGACTTGTTTAAACAAAAACAAGTCGGAGAAAATCCGATGCAGCGTCAGAAACGAGTTGAGTCACTTCAAGGGCAGTAAAAAGTTTTAACTTTCCTTTTTTCTCAATTTATTCTGGTTATTAAGTATGATAATTATAATCAAACTTATGACCGCCGCAAAATAACACCATACAGATACCAGAGCGCTCGGGTAAAAAAGAACAGATATAGAAAAGGAAAGAACAACGAATAACCCGACAAAAGACATTCCTTGCAGAGAAGATAAAAATGGTGGCACAGACGTAGCGAGAAGATAAAGAAAGCCATTGTTAAAAAGATTGATTGTCCCTACATGTGGCGCGTAGATTATATGCTGTTTTCCAATAGAAATTGAAAGTGGATACGAACTAATTTGAAAACCAAGGTAAAAACCAATTACCATACCGACAGCCAGAAGAAAAGCAAGCATATATCTTCGGAATAGATCTTTTTCAGCAAGCCACATACTGAATGGAACAAACATTGGCCAGATTGCCTGTGCGACCATCAAATACATAAATCCAAATACATGCCTATAACCTTCTAGCCCATGATGCTTAAAACTCAGCCAAACAATGCCTTCACAAAATTGCTGAAAGGAAAATAAGAAAGGAATCAAAGCCAAAGGGACAAAACGAACATCGTTGACCTTTTTAATCGAAAAAACGCCTGAAGTCGCCAACACTGCACTGGCGGTGAAACTTGCCGTTGCTGAAAAACACATATTTTTTTTGACTCAATACTACAACTTATCGAATGAGACAGACAAGTTGAAATGTCAATAAGAAAGATGTTATTTTTCAGGAAGATCCCTGAAGTGTTCAAATTTGTCCTTGATGAACGTTATAAGCTCCATGTCACTCGCAGTTTTCAGAAACTCATCTGAGACATTCAGAAAAAAGATGAAATCATCAAATTGATCCTCGTTCAAACTGATGATATCATAAGAAACATAAAGCTGTAATAATTCCTTAACGATTCTGCGCTGGTCGTCTTTGTATTCCTGTTCAGCAATCCATTGCTTATTTCGCTCTTTTTTCGAAAAAGCCTGGTACAATGCTGTAATCGGACTTTGCATAACCTCCAATCCGGTGACGAGCCTTGTCTCTCTCATGGCAAGCGCTTCTCTTTCTTCCCTTATTTCCTCGAGTGAGCGAAGTGGTTTAACTTTAATTTCCCTCAAGTCCTTTGGTTTTGGCTCAAGCAAAATACGTCTTTTGTATTGACAGTTTGAGTCTGGAACAACTATTTCGATTTGCGTAATATATTCTTTAACAGAGACAAAGACAGAATCGCCTGAAGACACATAAATTGAAAAAGATCCGTTAGGCTGGCCGAATACACCCTGCCCAGTTCTTTTGTTTACAAGCATGAGATTGTAAAATGTTTGCGGCCGAATAGAATCTATTACCCTACCGGTAAACAAAACCTTATCGCAGTTTTGAGCAAGTACATGTAGCTGGATTAAACAAACTGCCGTAAAGAGAACATTCTTCATGTCTTAAAGCTAGCAATTTTTACTCCAAAACAAGAATCCCAAAATTTACAAATGTAACTTTCACAAATGTAACTTAGGTTGAGATGTAATTTATGTCGAGCTAAAATCAATTGTTAACTTTGCATCTATGAAACGGGTAGTAGTTGGTCTTTCAGGCGGCGTGGACTCCAGCGTGGCAGCTTATCTTCTGAAAGAACAGGGGTACGAGGTCATTGGAATGTTCATGCGCAACTGGCACGATGAAAGCGTTACGCTTTCGGATGAATGCCCATGGATCGATGATTCCAATGACGCACTGCTCGTTGCCCAGCATCTCAATATTCCATTTCAGGTAATCGACCTTAGCTCGGAATACAAGGAACGAATCGTCGATTACATGTTCAGAGAATACGAGTCCGGGCGCACGCCCAATCCGGACATCCTGTGCAACCGTGAAATAAAGTTTGATGTCTTTTTAAAAGCCGCACTTGATCTCGGCGCAGATTACGTTGCCACAGGGCATTACTGCCAGCGTACAGATCACAGCAATGGCACATTTGGAC
>JBEGVI010000036.1:0-14704 GCA_041178485.1 Bacteroidota bacterium
ATGAAGGCATGAGTTATTTTTCAAGTGGGAATGTCGCCATTGGAATTAAGAACAATCTGTCTTTGATCGTTAGCAAAAAGGAAAAATATGATGCTCGAAAAGTACTCGCTGAAGCTTTTGCCGATGTGCGCAAAGAACTTTCCGGTGATAAAATCGAAGAGATCCTGGAAGAAAAGGGAGAAATTGTTTCAGGGGTGAGTATCGAGAATTTATATGTCACATCGAACACCGAACTTGCCAATTTACCGGCGAATAAGAAAAAGGAACTTAAGGAGATGGCGCATGATTCTTATATTAAGTCTACAGTGAATTTTGATGAAGGAGAGATGCGCATGGAAACAAAGAATTTATTCTCTGAAAAACTGATGTCAAACATGTTTTTCCGTGCGGATTCTGATGCAAAAGTGGCAAAACAATTGGGGAAGGGAGAACCGATAATGGGTTTTTCCATGAATATGGATGTCCGCAAATTTCAGGATTTCATGGATAGCTATTCGCCTGAAACAATGCCTACAGTCGTTCAATCTGCCGGGCCTCTTGCAATGTTCTATGTGATGAGTGGTGGAAAATTAAGCAACCTGCTGAGTGGTGAGATGGGAATAGCCCTTTTAGGTCAACCGGATATGATGGAAGGCTTGTCTGACTTCAATTTTTTCGTCGGATTAGGAAAACAGGGCAAGATCATGGCTGAACAGCAACTCATACCGATGCTCAAAGAAAGTATGGAACATGTTGAACTTACCGGGACTGAATTGACCGTCGCAAGTAAGAAATCCAACGCCCCTTCGACCGCAAGTGAACTTACTTTACCGGATGGCGCAGAAAGTTTTGGAACAAAGGGGATGCACCTCTTTTTAAACCTCGAGAAGGTGGATCTGTCAACTTTTGAATTTGAAGGTCCGTCGAAGCTGATCAATCAACTTAAATTTGTCTCGTTTGAGATGGATAATGAAGGTTCAATAATGATTGTAAAAGCTAAAAAGCCCAATGTAAACATCCTTAAGCAAGCAGTGGATGTTCTGGTAAAAGAGATGAAAGGGAAAATTTCTGGATTTGACAGTTAGATTGCCAAATATTTAATTGAAAGAGGCACAATCAAAGATTTGATCGCAATGTTCATAGATCATGTTGTGCAAAATAAGCTGAGCGGCAAGTGCCAATTGAGTATAATTCTGAGAGTTGTTTCCGAATCCTCCGGCAGAAGTTTGCCACATTTTAGTGATAAGATCTTTGTCTCCTTGTATCGGTCCAATCTTATTCACAACGGCTGCTACATTGCCTGCTCCGGCGTGATAGACGTGAAGAACAAACAATCTGAACCATAAATCGCTTTCGTCTACTTTTAATTGGTGTGCTTCGAGGATTTTTTTTGCTTCCGGGATACACACTCGTTTAATCAATCTTGAGGCAGCATAAGCCGAACGTTCGAAATTTTTACGTTCATCCACCTTATCGTTTACGATGAGTCCCTGGGCTCTTGCTACACTGGGCATCAATTGAAATGCACCATACGCCCCACTGATTGATTTTGCAAGTTGACCGGGACTTTCGATTAAGAGAATGGCTTGTGCATACCAGGGATCTACTCCGTTTTTTTCAAACACTTCAACACCTTTTGATAAGGTCGGATAGACATCTTTAAAGCGGTAAAAATCGTTCTTGCCTGTAGTGACGTTAATCCGTTCTCCTGCGACTAATCCATGCATTGAGCGCAAACTGTCACGAAAAGCAGATTTTTCTGTTTCTGTCTGCTTGTGCCAGTCTCTCAAGGACATTTTAACAAGAATTTGTCTTGTCGAGGCAACATTTATCAGACATGAATCCGGAGATAAGCGCATGATGTGCATCCAAAACTGAGGCTGAGGCAACATATCCCATCGCTCTTCAAAAATAGATTCAGCATCCAGAATAGTGTTGATGGACTCTCTATTGTGTACTTCAATCTTTTCGTGCTCCCAAGAATTGAAGGGCTGTGCATACAACTCTGGAAGAGCAAAAAGCAGCAGAAAAAGCAGTCTGGTATACAAAATTGGAGCGTTTGATTTAAGGTTTATAAAATTAAGCAAAAACCTCCTGTATGTCATTTTTCGGGAGAATTTTAACATAGTATTTTCTCACAGATAGCTGTGTAAAATGTACATTTGTTTGTGCGGATTGTTTTTAAGATACTGAGTTGGCCATTGATTTTCATGGTAAGAGTGTATCAAAAGTTGATATCGCCTCTTTTTCCGCCGTCGTGCCGATATACTCCGACCTGTTCGACCTACATGATTGAGGCAATCAAAGAATGGGGACCCTTTAGAGGAACCTGGCTCGGACTGAAACGTATTGCCTCTTGTCACCCGAAGGGAGGTCACGGATATGATCCCGTTCCGAAAAAAAAAGCGTTGGAATGAGACAGAAGTGGCTATTCCATTTAATTCTTTTCCTAGCATTTTTCAATGCTAAAGCGCAGCCTTTTCTGATTCGTTCGACTTCGGTCGTTAAGGATGAGCCGATTCGCTCTATGGCATGGTTTACGGGCCAAATGATTCATGATACTGCATTTTTCAGTAAAGGCTCGAAGGTGGAATTAGGCATTTCTTTGTCTGATGAATTGAACGCTCAGGTACAAACGTTTTTTTCGAATTCATCCAAAGATTCAAAAAAACTAAATCCATTCAACCGCCATGACCTCTCTCTGGAGGCTGAGTTTTACTCTAACGGAACACTTATTCAAAGGAGAAGCGGGTTTTATTATGAGGCTTTCAAGCGTGACCTTCGTTCCAACAAATGGATTCCTGATACTACTTCTTTTGGTATGCGTATCCGTTTTGAGGCTCCGCGATCGGGTGAGTATTTGGTCCGAATTTTACTAAAGACCAAATATGGTCATTCACAGGATACTTTCCTTACGTTTAAGGTAAATGAATCCTCCCACCAGGGATTCCTTCAAGTTGGTCAGGACGGAAAGCATCTGAAGTATTCCGGCTCGGGCAAAAGTTTCCACGGAATAGGTCAGGACATTCCCTGGACATCATGGGAAGACTGGTACACCATGGACAAAGCGGTTGGGCCCAAAAAATTTGACATGATCCACAAAGCCCTCGAGGCATTTGATAAAGCCCAGGGGAACTTTACGCGTTTTGTTGCTGCGCCCTGGTTTATGCAACTGGAGTGGGAGGCACTTGGAAATTATAAACCCAAAATGGGGCAGGCCTGGGAATTTGATCGGGTAGTTGATTTTTGTGACAAAAACGAAATCTATTTCTTGTTTTGCGCATTGATGCATGGTCCTGTGATGAGTAAGCCGGACGATAAGGAAGATCTGCCGGGTATTCGCTGGGAGAAATACTGTTACAATGACCTGGACAAAACCCCTGCCTCAATTGCATGTGAGGCGCCGATAGGAATTTCAAAAGCCATCGAATTTTACAGCCATCCAAAGTCCAGAGATCACATGAAGAATTATTTCAGGTATCTGTCTGCGCGTTATGGCTACTCATCTTCCCTTGCCGGATGGCAGTTGATGTCGGAAGTTGATGAAACTGCTGAATACCGCGACGCAGAGGAGAATGGAAAATGGATCGATCACAGCGAAAACAGACGACACGTCAGAGAATGGACAGATGAACTTTCAAGGTATCTGCGTTACGATTTAACCGATCGGCACCTGATAAGTATTTCTATGATTACAGGGAAGAATTTTTTAAAAACACTCTGGGATCCTGAAATTTTTAATCTGCCCTGTATTGATTACATCGGATTCCATGACTATATGTTTGAGTCTATTCCGTCGGTGGGTAAGGTGCGAAACAGGAATCTTTTGTCACGTTACTATTCCGTTACAGAGTTGAATACCGGGTATCAGAATGGATCGTTAAGTTATCCGGAATATCAGCACAAACCTTTTATCTATGATGAGTTTGGACACATACTCACCGTGCAGCGCAAGATTCCAGAAGATGATAAGATTGATCCTACGAAAGACTTTAACAATTGTGCTGATTTTATGATCAAACAGGATCTTTGGTTTACGTTTGCGTCAGGCTGTGCGGTGGCTGGACTTGACTGGTGGAATCAGGATGAATCAAAACGCTATGAGATGTGGCGTAAATATTACCTTCCCCTGATGGAATTCATGCGCGATATTGATTATGAGTCGGTAAACTATTCTAAAATAAGAACAGTCAACGGTCGTCCCGTCATAGCACAGCGTTGGCCCTTAACGGACAAAAAAATCAGGCAAAGCACTGCTTCATTCTACCGAAAAGATGATTTGTTGGAGGCATACATGCAAGTTTCTGAAGACAAGTCACAGGGATTTGGATGGATGCAAAACAGATCGGTTCACTGGTACAATCTCGTTGATGAATATCCTTGTCTTAAAAGTATGTTAAACGGCACTGATCCCTATCACGTTCCATATATCGCCAAACCTCAGGAAGACGATCTGCAGGACAGACCCATTGACATTCCGGAAGAGACCTACTACATCCGGATGCTGGGATTGAAAAAACGTTGTGTATATTCTGTGAGTTTCAGAAGCACGAGTACCGGAAAACCATATTCTATCCAAACCCATAAGACCAATCGTAAGGGTGAGCTTAAGATTTATGCTCCGAAAATGGATCACGTCACTGATCCGGACATTGCCTTCAAGGTTCTGGAATTCGGAAAAACCTGGCGTTAGGCGTTTGCTGTACGAATCTCTTTGAGGGTAGAGAAGAAGATCACTCCGTAACCGATGGACAACATCAGGTGGAAAGGTGCCATACCGAGATCTCCGTAAATAATACGATTCAAAGCTGTAAAGCCAAAGATAACCATGAAGATTCCTTCCAAAATATTAATAATGGAGAGGCTTTTCTTGTCGTACTTATTTCCTTTGAATTCACTTTTCTTCGCCACATTGAACTTGGGTGTACGCACGAACGAACTTTTGATTCCCAGGTAACCTTCAAGTACAGCCACGGTGTTACTCAGTGAAAGCCCCATGGAAACAACGAGAAATTGAAAGAATCTGCCAACAAATCGTATAAAAGACTTGAATTTTTTATCCGTTTTATCTCTGTAGGAGTGCCAGTAATAGAACATCAGGAACATGGTACTAATGATGAACACACCCATGTACTGGAGAATGTAATTTAAGTCGGAGAATGAGTCTTTCACATGGAGTACAAAAAGACTCAGGATCGAAATTACAAGGATAAAGAAGAAAACCGTTGAGTTAAAAAGATGGGAAAGGCCATGCACACGATCGGAAAGTTTTACTCCTTTGGCGCGTAAAAGTGTTTTCCACATTTTTACAAAACATTCTGCTCCACCTTTCATCCATCGATGCTGCTGACTTTTAAGAGCAGACATCGTTATTGGAAGTTCGGCAGGAGCAATTACATCCTCCAGATATCTGAATTTCCAACCTTTGATCTGAGCTCTGTAACTGAGATCGAGGTCCTCTGTAAGTGTATCGTGCTCCCATCCGCCGGCATCCTCAATACAGGTTTTTCTCCAAATACCTCCTGTGCCATTAAAGTTTATGAAATGTCCGGCAGAATTCCTTCCTCCTTGTTCAATGGCAAAGTGTCCATTCAATCCAAAGGCCTGGAGTTCGGTTAATACAGAGTAGGACTTGTTAATATGCCCCCATCTTGTTTGAACCACACCCACATTCGGGTCACTGAAATACGGCATGGTCTTAACCAAAAAGTCAGGATCAGGGATAAAGTCTGCATCGAATATGGCAATAAAATCTCCCTCTACACGGTCCATAGCGGCATCCAGTGCACCCGCTTTATATCCTGTTCGGTCTACTCGGTGAATGTGCTGAATGTTCACGCCTCGGGCAGCTACCTCAGCTACTTTATTTGCAATGACATCCTTTGTTTCGTCTGTTGAATCGTCTAAAACCTGAATCTGAAGTTTGTCTGCCGGATATTCGAATGCAGCGCAGGTTTCTATAATTCGTTCTGCGACATAGAGTTCATTGAACATTGGCAGCTGGATGGTAACTTTCGGAGCCGTCGCAGGATCGAAGACAGGCTTCGCTTGTTCCGATTTTTTTCTTTTGTTGCGCACATAAGCAATGGCAAGCGAAAGTTGAAGAACGGAATAAAAGAACACAAGTAAAAGACAAAGTCCGTAGATTGTCAGTATGATTTTTCCGGTTAGGTGTGACCAATAATGTTCTTTGATGTAAGGTTTTCCTTTGGCATCTTTCATTTGGCGGTCTCCCCAGTTGAACATCCAGGATACTTTGAGAGCCGCTGTAAAGGGCTCTTCCTCGCTATATTTGTAGCTTTCTTTATGTTGCGTTTCGTTCAATAGGAGCGTATCACACACCTGAGGAGTGTATTCTTCGTCAGTTACACTCAGTCTGTTTTCTCCAAAAGGGATATTTCGAAATTCGAAAATACCATCCTCGTTAGTCTCAACGGTGTAGGTTTTACCAGTGGCAACGTTTTTTAGCGTAACCTCCATTTCTTCCACAGGACGTTTCGTTCGCTGATCTACAAACTTTCCACGAACCAGTTTTGTCTGTCCAAAAACCGCAAAACCAAAGAGAATAAAGGAGATAGTAAGCAATCTGCTACAGGCAGAAGGAGGGAATGGTTTGTTCATAGAAAGACCTTAGTAAATCAAAGTTAAGGAAATAAGTAATGGTTCAACACTGCCCTGAAAAAAATGGAATACAGCTTATTTCCATACCCCCATGCTGTTAAACTTTTCGATGCGCTGATGAATACGATCTTCAGGACTGATCCCATCGAGTTCTTTGAGGTATTTCTTGATCGATTTTTTCACCGTTTGAAACATGTCCTCCTGTTGTCTGTGCGCACCGCTCAATGGTTCTTTAATTACATCATCGACAAGACCATTCTTTTTCATGTCTTCCGAAGTCAACTTCAATGCTTCGGCAGCTTTCTCTTTGTAATCCCAGGATCTCCAAAGAATAGACGAGCATGATTCAGGAGAAATCACTGAATACCAGGTGTTCTCGAGCATGACTACTTTGTCTCCAACACCTATGCCCAGAGCACCGCCGGAAGCACCTTCGCCAATAATAACACAGATAACCGGGACTTTTAAACGCATCATTTCATAAATGTTGCGGGCGATGGCCTCTCCCTGACCACGTTCTTCTGCCTCCAGTCCTGGAAATGCTCCAGGCGTATCGATGAAGGTTACAATGGGTTTATTGAATTTCTCTGCAAGTTTCATGAGTCGCAAAGCTTTCCGGTAACCTTCAGGATTGGGCATTCCGAAATTACGGTATTGGCGCATTTTAGTGTTGATCCCTTTCTGTTGACCAATAAACATGACTGATCTTCCATCCAACAGTCCAAATCCACCAACCATGGCTTTGTCATCTTTCACACTTCTGTCTCCGTGTAATTCCTGAAATTGTCCTTCTGTAATCGCATTGATATATGCCAGCGTGTACGGTCGGTCCGGGTGACGGGAAAGTTGTACGCGCTGCCAGGGAGTTAATGAAGAAAAAATCTCTTTGGTTTTCTCTTCCAGACGTTTGTTGAGCTCATTGATCTTATCGGTCATGTCAACATCTGTCGTGGCCCCGATCTCACGAGTTTGTTCGATTTGCTCTTCCAATGCTTTTAATGGTTCTTCGAAATCAAGATAAACTGCCATAGATGCTTAATTTGAGGGGCGAAAGTTACAAAAATACTTTCGTTCTTCTACCTTTGTCAAATGATATTCTTTCCCCCTGCAAAGATCAATCTTGGCCTCAAGGTAAGGTATAAACGAGAGGACGGTTACCATGAATTAGATACATGCATGGTTCCTGTTCCAATGTATGATGTTCTTGAGATCTTGCCCAGTGAAACATTTTCCTTTAGGCAAACGGGCTTGTCTTTCGAAGGAGCAGAGACCGATAATTTATGCATACGTGCCTATAGCTTGCTTTCAGAGGAGTATAATTTGCCACCTGTTTACATGCATTTGCGAAAGATTATTCCAATGGGTGCAGGACTGGGAGGAGGGTCCTCTGATGCTGCCTGGGTATTGAATGGCCTGAATCTGCTTTTCAATCTGAATATAAGTACATCAGAATTGGAACGGTACGCCTCTTTTCTCGGTAGCGATTGTCCGTTTTTCATTAAAGATACGGTTCAACTTGCGGAAGGCAGAGGAGAAATACTCACGCCTTATGAGCTTTCTTTTACCGGGGAATACATTAAAATTGTCAATCCCGGAATCCACATCGGAACGGCTGAAGCGTATGCTTCAGTGAGTATGACTCCTTCGGGGCCTTCACTCAAAGAATTATTGGATCTCCCTAAATCAGAATGGAAATCTGTTATTACAAATGATTTTGAACCGGGAACGTTCAAAAGGTTCTCTGAAATAGAGAAGATTAAGCAGCAATTGTACGATGAGGGAGCGTTTTTTGCACTGATGAGCGGAAGCGGTTCGACTGTTTATGGTTTGTTTGATCATGAACCTGAATCTACGTTTAGCGAATTGTCAGGATACCTTGAGCACATTCGCCAGTTTCCAACTACAGTTTAACGAATCGCTTCATGGAAAGCTGACCGTTCTGCTGCAGGCTGATATGGTAGATTCCTTTCGGAAACGAATTCACGTCAAGTTGAATTTTGTTAAGTTCAGGATGCTCCTGAAAAATCAGTTTTCCATCCGAACTGTAGATAGTAACTGTTGCATCCGGACTCTCGCTTGCAAGTTCGATGATGAGTTGATCATTTGCGGGATTCGGATATATTGCCCATCTCACATCTTCTTCAGTAGGGCTTAATCCGACATTGCTGTTCGGGTCGGATTCAAAATGATATAATCCTCCAAGGTCCTGTCCGACAAACATGTTCAGATTTCCGTCATCATCAATGTCTTCTACCCAGAATGAACTGAACGCTCCTGCGTCGATGTTGAGGTAGTTGTCAGAAACCAGAACGAAGGTATCTGTCTCCGAAAGATGTCCATCGATGTTATTGTAATAATGTAATTTGCCATCAGAAGCACCTAAAAAGAGATACGTCGTATCGTTGTGCCGGAAGAAATATGGCGCGGCATATCCATCGCCTGCCGTGGGTGAAACATCTACTTTTCCAAGCGTATCATTTGCCAGTGTAAAGATTGGATTTGTAGTTGTACCGGTATTCTTGTAATACACTATTTCTCCTGTTTTTCTCCCTATGAGCAAATCTAAAAGTCCATCGTTGTCAAGATCGAACAATTGCGGATGCGCTGATTGTCCTACAGAAATAATTGTTCCGTTCGCATCGGTGAAATTATTGATTGGAGCAGCAAAAGATATGCCCGGAGGGGTGCCTGTATTTTCGAAGAACGAAAGGGATCCATTGTCACGCCCAATGATCAGGTCCTCATCATTGTCACCGTCGATGTCTCCGAAGGCAGGAGACATTTTTAATCCAAGCCCGGATGAATTCAGATCGAGAAAATTAAAATCAATGTAGGTATAGTGTGGGGATGATACTGTTCCGGTATTTTTGTAAAAGGCGATTGAACTTTCTTTATTCAAGGTGGGAATATACCTGTAGTAATTTGCTACAAAAAGATCTTTGAGTCCGTCCTTGTCAAAGTCATACAATAAAGGTTGTGATCCCGTGCCGTGTTCAATCATCTCTTTCTGAAGAAACTCGTTTGTTTGAAATACAAACGTCGGCTGTTGATTGCTTCCAATGTTTTTGTAGAAAAGGACACTCTTTTCGTTCTCGGGTGTATTCCGTGCATTTGGAGAAACAATAAGATCTCGAATGCCATCAAAATCGACGTCAACGAAAAATGCTGCAGGGAAGAGTTGAAGATTAGCTGGAAGGGAATTGCTGGGGAATGCATTGTCTTGCGAAATCATTGCAGAATTCGTGTTTGGTTCGGTACCGCCATTTATGAGCAATGTGAGGTTAGGGAACGCAACATCCCCCAGCACGAGGTCGAAAACTCCTGAGTTGTCATAATCCAACGCCAGAATAGTTGATCCAGAATGTTTAGGCGATCCGTTTGGTTTTTTAATTTGTGAGTCTTCAGTTCCTAGTTCTGCTCCTGGCACATTTCCCGATGTACATTCGAGCGTGTTGTCATTGAGATAAACTGTACTAGTATTCAGATCTTCGCGGAATTTTCCCCAGCATTCGTTCATCAATTTGAATTTCAGGGAATCCGGGACGCCATACAGTTCCATGCTTTGATTTTGATGATACTGGAGATGCTCTCCACTGATGTGAAACGTTAAAACATCTGTATCTCCATCGCCTTCGACATCCACAAACGCAGGAATATCTGCAGAACTAACGTATAAATTCAGCATCGTCCCCCAATTGTCGCTGTACAAAAGGTTACTTGCTACCGACCACTGCAGACCGTTGGCAGCGTCTCCAACATTCTTATACACCTTCACACCTCCGATTCCATAGGCGAAGATGTCTTTTTTACCATCTCCGTTGTAATCTACCATAGTGGCCCGATACCGTAGGTCAGAGGGAAAGCGTGTCCTGGCATTGTATTCGAGTCTGTAAAAATGAGTGCCGTTCTCTACTTCATGTATGAAAACCCGGATGTTGTCACTGCTGCGGTCGAAGACAAACAGGTCCATGTCTCCGTCAAAGTCATAATCAATGTCCGAAAACTGCGCATAACTCAATCCACCTGCAAAGGCTAGGTCTAAGGTATCTGTTCCTTTTTTTACAACCAGGTTATCGGCAAACTCAAAATTGAACTGTGCAAATGAGAAATGAATGAGAAGAACGAACTGTACTAAGGTTAGCAAGAATTTCATAACTTTCATCACAATTTAGGATTCCACGAATGACACACATCGGCAAATTTTAAAGAGGCAACTCTTTGTTGCCAAGTTAGTCATTCCTGCTGTACATAAAAACGCGTAATGTATGAAAAAGTTGGTTTTTGTTTTTTCAATATATCTTTCCATGTCGTCTCTGGCTCAGGACAGTTTGTCTGTTTTGTTCATCGGAAACAGTTATACGTATGTGAACGATCTGCCTGCCGTATTTAACAATTTGACGACGTCATTGTCTGATATAGCGACCATTGATTCTAAAACCAACGGCGGGTTTACCTTTCAAAATCATCTTGATGATCCGGCGACGCATGTTAAAATTGGATCGAAAAAATGGGATTATGTCGTTTTGCAAGGTCAGAGTCAGGAACCTTCTTTTCCGACAGGTCAGGTAAACCAATATACGTTGCCTCCCGCTGTTTCTCTGGCCGACAGCGTTTACGCCAACTGGTACTGTTCTCAAGCGATGTATTTTATGACCTGGGGACGTCAGAATGGAGATCCACAGTGGGATTCAATTAATACGTTCGATAAAATGAATGTGCGATTGAGAAATGCATATGTCCGCATCGCAGACTCTGCAAAAGCATCCGTTTGTCCTGTCGGAATCGCATGGAAATATGTAAGAGATACGTATCCAACCATCAATCTGTACAGTGGAGACGGTTCACACCCAAGCCTGGAAGGCACCTACCTTGCAGCATGTACTTTTTATGCATCGCTTTACCGGAAATCACCAGTAGGTGCAAGTTATGTAGCAGGACTTGATCCTACCATCGCGGGACAATTGCAGGGAGCAGCCGAGCTGGCTGTATTGGACAGTCTGGACACCTGGCATCTTCAGTCTACAGAGTCTCTTACTGTTGCAGATTTTAATTTTCAAGTCAGCGGAAATACTGTTTTATTTACGAATTCAAGCACTCATGCCACTGATTTCGTCTGGGATTTTGGAGACGGAAATAGCTCAGTTGATTCTGACCCGGTTCATTCTTTTCAAACGGATGGTACGTTTGATGTACAGTTAATCGCATCCAGTGAGTGTGGCACAGATACGTTGTTTCTAACTGTCACAGTTCAATATTGGGGAATAAATGAGCCTTTAGAGTCCGTCATTTTAAGGTCAATGAAGGATGGCACCTACATGCTTGAAAATTCAGATGGGTTTTTCGGTAATATCCAACTTCTTGATGCACAGGGAAGGCTCCTGTTTGAGAATTTATTGTCGGGACAGAAATCGTTTATTCTTCACGCTGAAATGTTGGGCTCAGGGGTCTATTTTGTGCGAACACCCACGGGCAAATTTCGAATTTTAAAGACGCTGTCTCAAGAATAAAATTCTACAAATTCCTCTCTATTCTTGCGTATTTTAGGCCAATGCTGCTGTTCGTCAGTTTCTGATCTGTAACCCACCGGGCAGAGGACTACTGAATGTAGATTTTGTTCGGATAATCCCAGAATCCTGTCATAATCCTCTTTTTGAAACCCTTCCATGGGTGTAGAATCGACTCTTAACTGAGCACAGGCATGCAAAAGGTGCCCCAAAGCGATGTAGGCTTGTTTGTCATTCCATTGTTTCAATTCCGCTGCGGTCATTCGCAGGATATTCTTTTTTAGGAATTCACTGTATCTAAAATAATCTTGTGGTTCTTTATGATTTGCCGTCGCGGTTCGGGCTATATGATGTTCAATCAGCTCCTCATTCAACACGTCATTTGCACATATCACAAAGAGGTGGGAACAATCGTACACTTGTTGCTGACTGAACGAATACATAAGGAGTTCTTTGCGTAATTCACGATCAGAAACTACGAGAAGTTTAAGCGGCTGAAGTCCATACGAGGAAGGTGCCAAACGAACGGCTTCGCAGAGCTGATCTACAATGTTTTGTTCAACTTCTTTTTTCGGATCAAATTTATCCACGGCATAGCGCCACTTCAAATCATCAACTGGTGTGCTCATGTGACTTTAACAAATCTGAGTGTGTTCTGTTCCTAGTTGCCCCATAAATCTAATTAAAGCGAACCGTTTTTATATGGGAAATTCACAATGTGAATTGATGATTTACACATCGCAGGAGTGTTCCTATTCATGATCTATGTCCTGTTTTTCGGGATGAAGACATGCTACCTTTGATTCATGAGTCGTACAGTTTTAAGATTTGGTATTCTCATTCAGATTCTGCTTCTTTTTTCGTGTGGAAAGGAGAAAGAAGAGGCAGTGGTGCGCAGAACAGAGATGGTAGAAGCTGTTTATTCGAGTGTTGAACTTCAGCCTTTCAATGTATACACAGTAAATTCTTCGGTTTCGGGATTCATCAGTGGGGTAAGTATTCAGGAAGGGGATCAGGTAAAAAAAGGGCAGGTGCTCCTTACCATTGTCAATGACCCCGTGAGGATGACCGAGGAAAATGCCAGGTTGGGTTATGAACAGGCACGTCAATCTCTTGAAGGAGAGACAAATTTGCTGGATGAGTTGAAATTGGAATTGCGAACTGCCCGGTTGAAGGCAAAGAATGATTCTTTGAATTATGCTCGCATCCGGTCTTTGAGGGAACAGAATGCCGCGTCCCAATATGAAGCAGACAATGCCTTGTTGGCCCTTGAAGTATCCATCAATAACTTGGAGAATCTTCGCAAAAGAATCCGAAGAATGGAGCGGGAATTGGAAATTCAACTGGGCCAATCTAAAAATAACCTGAGTATGAGCACACTTCGAACTCAGGATTATGTCATAAAGTCGAATATAGACGGGAAAGTTTTTCAGATCACGAAAGAGATGGGTGAGTATGTAAACATGCAGGAACCGCTCGCTATCGTAGGCAATGAAAATAGGTTTAAATTGGAAATGCTTATTGATGAGGTAGACATTTCGAGAATTCGCATAGGACAGAAAGTACTGGTGACTTTGGAGGCTTATCCGAATAAAGTATATGAGGCCCGATTGGATAGAATTGCACCCCGCATGGACGAACGAACGCAGACTTTTAAGGTGGAGGCTTCATTCGTTGAACCTCCTTCACGTCTGTACATGGGACTGACCGGCGAGGGAAATATCGTGATTAACGAAAAAGGACAGGCATTGGTCATCCCAAGAGAATTCTTGCAACCGGGAAATAAAGTGGAGACAGATAAAGGCATTGTTACAGTAAAAACAGGATTGTCAAACTGGAGTTATGTCGAAATTCTCTCAGGTTTAAAAGAGGGAGACAAAATTTATAAAGAGAAACCCTAATGGATTTTCGCCTCATCCTTTCGATTTCCAGGACGCATCTTTTGTCCCGAAAGAAACAATCACTCATCGCGGCATTGGGTGTGACGTTTGGGATCGGAACCTATATCATTATGATGGGATTCATGAGTGGACTGAATGGGCTCTTGGACGGGTTGATCCTGAACCGCACGCCACATATTCATTTGTACAATGAGATCCGCCTTTCGGAAAAGCAACCTATAGATCGTTCCAATTATGCAAACAAAGAGCGATTTGTTCACTCTGTCAAGCCTGTTCAGAGCCAGACGCGCATACACGACGCAGTACCATTGATCCATTTTCTGGAGAAACAGCCTTATTCCAAAGGGGTTACTCCGCAGGTCAAGGCACAGGCATTTTATTTAGGTGGATCTATACAGCTAAATGGTTCCGTAACAGGCATAGAAGTGATGAAGGAGGCGGAATTGTATAACCTGTCCGATTATGTGGTGGAAGGAAGTTGCCAGTCGCTGGCAAGCAATGAAAATGGAATTCTTCTCGGAGCAGGGGTTGCTAAAAAACTTTCGCTTCAAGTGGGAGATATGGTTCAACTTTCTTCAACTAAAGGAGAAATTTTATCCCTAAAGATTGAAGGGTTGTTTCAGAGCGGACTCGCAGATATCGACAATATTCAAAGTTATGTAAACCTTAAAACTGCTCAACGCCTGATGGGCGAAGGGC
>JBEGVI010000037.1:0-12434 GCA_041178485.1 Bacteroidota bacterium
ATCTGTTTCCTTTATTTTTGAGCTCGCGATATGACTCCCGAACAGCAGCACAAAATCACTGAACTCATTGACAAATACAACGATATATTGTTGAATTCTATGCGATTGGCAGTTGCCGAAGATTTCATCAACCTCATTATACTAAACCGAGACGACTCTAATTTTGAGCTCAAAGATTTTCTTCAGGATAAAGACAAATATTACAATGTAATTCTTCGAGAATTTTTAAAACGGAACAGCTCACCGATCACTTCTGAACTGAAACACATGGCAGACCCTGAATTAAGCGGATTCACAGAACGGAGGACTTCCAGAAAAAATAAAAATCAGAAGTAGATCATGTTGCAAGTCGTTGCAGGTGTTATAGTGCGTAAAAATAGTGTGCTGTGTTGCCGAAAAGGAAAGACAAAGCTCACGGAAACTTCCTACAAATTTGAATTTCCGGGTGGAAAGATCCAGGAGGGTGAATCTCCTGAAGCAGCGCTTAAAAGAGAACTGCTTGAGGAACTTGGAGTCGATGTAAAAATTCTGAAACCTTCGGGATCCCACACACATGCCTATTCTGATTTGACTGTATGCATTCACTTTTATCTATGTGAACTGGAACAGGATGAACCCATTGCTCGGGAGCACGTTCAACTGATCTGGAGTACACAAGAGAATATCAGGTCACTTGAATGGCTAGCTGCAGACCTTCCTATGGTTGAAAGAATTGCTGAGCAAGGATTGGAAAGTTTATTTTCATAACTTCGTGAAAAGTAAACCAATGAACCGTCTTTTCCTTTCCATACTCTTGCTCTTTTCATTTTGGACATGTGCTCAACAGGAAGGGGATAATTTCAATCAATTCAATGGTATACATGAGATCAAACTCACCTTTTACCAGCAGAATTACTGGGACTCTCTCATTGACGGCTATGCCGGAGACTACTACATCAAAGGAGACATTGAAATAGACGGGACAATTTTAACGAATTGTGGGATCAAGTTAAAGGGAAATTCCTCGTACAACAATCCGAGCACGAAAAAATCCTTCAAACTGGATTTCAATGAATATGTCAGTGGGCAAAACTACGATGGTTTGAAAAAATTGAATCTGAACAACAATTTTAAAGACCCGACGATGCTTCGCGAGAAATTGATGTATGACTTTCTGAACATCAACGGATGCTATGCGCCAAGAGCACAATTTACCAATGTATACATCAATGGCCAGTTGTGGGGACTGTACACCACAGTGGAAGAAATCGACAAAACTTTCCTGAGTAAGACATTTAACGACGATAAAGGAAACCTGTTTAAAGGAGACCCTACCGGGGATCTCAAATGGCTTGACAATGCTCAGGCATTGTATGAACCGAAATACGAACTTAAACTGAATGAAGGCCTGAATGACTGGACGGACCTTATCACCTTTATCAATACATTAAACAATTCCCCGGCATCTTCATTCCATCAGGACCTCGACACCATTTTCGACGCAGAAAATTTTATAAAGACCTGGGCTGCACACACGCTCTTCGCGAACCTGGACTCGTACATCGGCAGCGGACACAATTATTACATCTATCACGATTCCATTGAAGGAAAATTTCGATTTATCACCTGGGACTGCAACGAAGCATTTGGCAATTTTAATATGGGAATGAGTGTTTCACAGCTTGAGCAACTTCCTGTGAACTGGTCGAGTCCTCCCTCCGGAAATAGACCACTCATAGAAAAAATGTATGCCGATCCTGAGTTCAGGGCACTGTATGAAGAGGTGGTATGCACCTATCTCGAGTATTGGTTTAGCCTGAACGGGATGTCTGACAGAATTGACTCTCTCGCAAATTTAATCCGGCCCTCTGTGTATGCCGACCCACTCAAATTTTTCACAAACCAGCAATTTGAAGACAACCTGAATGCGAACATAAATGTACCGGGTACACCCGGCGGAAGCATGATTCCCGGCCTAAAATCATTCATTAACAACAGACGGAACAGCCTTGCTCCTCAGTTGTCTTCATTTTGTACGCTTCAATCAGCTGAACATTTCCGGGAAGATGTTACCGTCTTTCCAAATCCGGTGAGCGATGAATTAAACGTGACATTAAATTCAGATGATCAGGTTTCTGTAGTGGTTATGGACCTGACAGGGAAAATTTATTTGAAACAATTCTACACACCTGGAACAACACTGAACACCTCTCGGTTGAATCAAGGAATGTATTTTTTAATGGTTCCTGAAAAGAATATAACAATTCCATTTTCTGTTGTCCGTTAACCGAAGGCGGTTTCGGGCCACCCGTTTAATTCAAAACGCTACTCACCTAATAAGATTGGAATCCGCTAAGGGATGCAGATAGTTTCGCGACTTTGATTGTCACGATAAATTTTCTGCCTATGAAAAATCCCAGTATTCTTTTCAAGCGATTGATCGCCTTGATTGGTTTTTTATTATTCGCCATACCCCTTTATGCGCAAAGTCAGTTACCGGAATGCGAATCGGATGTGCCGTTTTTCGATATCGATCTGTCTGGAAGTCCGGACACCTCTTTCACTACGCCACAGGTTGAGCGAAATGGTTCCTGTTGTTCGTCCACGAACTCCGACCTGTATCTTTCCTTTTATGTAGATCTTCATCCGCAGGTCGCAATGTTTGAAATCGTTGTTGCCCCCGGGTATGCAGATCCGGAAGGTTCAGGTTCATATAACATTATTTCGGGTGGAGACCTCAGCACCCCGGGAGATTGTGGAACAGCCATCGCCGGTGGAGATCCTGTCTGTATTTCCGGATCGGGTCCCTATAAAATCACGTACAGCAAACCCGGAAAAAATAACATCAAATACATTTTTCGTCAGATTCCAAGACCAACCTATCCACCGGATGGCCATACCCGTGTTGGCTGTACATTGCCTCTCCCTATCTATGGTTTAGACAACATTGAAATCCATTCAATAAACTCGTCAGAAGGAATTACCACGCCTGATCATTACAATTCGCTCTTGAGTTGTGTAAATTGCAGCACCCCTACTTTTACTCCGGGATTAAGCACTCCGTACTGGATCGATTATCAGATCTGCGGCTCACCCCAAGCATCGCTTTGCGGGTACTACCCTCCTTGCGACACAGTGCGTGTTTACACACATTCTGTATTAGAAGTATCCACCCTGCCGGACCCGGCTAACTTTTGTTCGAATGACAGCGGATTGTGGATCGAGGGAGCAGCATCCGGCGGGTATGGAACGTATTCCTTTCTATGGAAAAACAGTTCGAATGACACTCTTGCTGAAGCGGACAGCTTATGGGTAACCTCTGCAGGAACATACACGCTGGAGGTAGCCGACGACGCAAGTTCAGCAACCTGCCCGGATGAATTTCTGTCTGTTCCTGTAACCGTAGGAATTCTCCCAACTGTCCAAGCGGGCAATGATCAAACAGTGTGCACGAGTGCTCCAACCATCTACCTGAACGGTTCCAGTTCGACCGGTTCAGGCACATGGTCAGGCGGAGCAGGCACTTTCAGTCCCGGAAACAATCTTCTGGCTTCCTACCAACCTACTCCATCGGAAATTGCCGGTGGGAGCATGACATTGTACCTCACAGCAACAAATGTCGACGCAGGATGCGAAGACGTTACGGATTCTTTGCATATCACGTTTTCCCCAGAAGTAGTGGTATCGCCATACGCAGCACCGATCGCCTGTCATGATGGAACAACGACCGCCTTTGCCAATGCAAGCGGAGGAGCACCACCTTACACCTATTTTTGGAACACAGGCTCTGTAAACAGCAGTATTTCTGTCTCCGCCGGGACATATGGCATAACAGTACATGACCAATTTGGTTGCATCGGGCAGGGAAACCGTTATATTGCCAACCCTGCCCCACTCGTGGTTTTGATGAACAGCACAAATACAAGTACTGACATTAGCTGCGATGGCAGCGCAACCGTATCCGTATCAGGTGGGACGGTGCCGTACAGCTATATCTGGAATAACTCTGAAACAACCGCCACTACGTCAGCTACGCTTTGTTACGGGATATATACCGTAGTTATAGAAGACAGCAATGGATGTCTCATCGAAGGAAGCGTTGTGGTGAATAAACCCAGTTGTTCCTCATTCAACGTGAACGCCAGCGCAACGAACGTCTCTTGTTTCGGAGAATCTGATGGAACGGCTACGGCGATTGCATCAGGAGGAACTGCACCTTATACTTATTCCTGGAATACGCTGCCATCGCAAACTGACGCAACAATTTCAGGATTAAATGCAGGCAATTACACCGTTACAGCAACGGATGCCCTTGGATGTGTTGACGTTGATGGTATTACCGTCCTTCAGCCTCTCCTGCTAACAAACAATATGTCTTACCTGAATGTATCAGCTATAGGGGCCTCAGACGGAAGTGCTACAGCAAATCCATCAGGTGGCACGCCTGGTTATGCATATTTGTGGGAACCGTCAGGTCAAACCACCTCAACTGCTGTGGGATTGAGTTCTTCTTCCATCGGAGTAACATACCTTGTTACCATAACCGATGCAAACAACTGTGTTTTAGAGGACAGTATCATCATCAGCGAACCGCCTTGTACGAATTTCTATCTTGGGGTTAATCTCACACATATCACTTGTAATGGCCGTAGCGATGGTTCTGCCTCTCTTGTAATTGTTGACGGAACAGCCCCTTACGACATTCATTGGTCAAACGGAGCTACCACCAATTCACTAAGCAACCTTACTGCAGGAAATTACAGTGTTTCAGTCACCGATTCTTCGAATTGCACAGCCATAAAAACATTTACAATCGGACAGCCAGACCCTCTTAGTCTGTCGTTAGTTCCTGCAAATGTCACGTGTGCAAACGCAGGAGACGGAACAATTGATCTCACGGTGGCTGGTGGAACATTTCCATACATTTACACGTGGTATTCAGGAATAACTCCTATCGCAGATCATGAAGACCTCATCAATCTATCGCCAGGAACCTATTCGGTCAGCGTAAATGATGCAAACGGATGTTCTGCGACAGGGAACATTGGCATTACTCAACCCGTATCGATATACTCCTCGGCAACGAATACATCTGCCCTGTGTTACGGGACTGCCACGGGAACAATTAATGCATCCGTTACAGGTGGTGTTCTTCCATATGCCTATTCCTGGACAGGCCCGGATTCTTATACTTCAACCTCAGAGGATCTCTCCGCACTGAATGCCGGTTTGTATCGCCTTACAGTAACAGATGCCAACGGCTGTGAACGAGGTCCGCTGGATGTGTATATTAATCAACCATCCCCTCTAGCTGTTCAAACATTTTTATCCAATCAGGTATCATGCAACGGAGCGGCAGATGGTTCGATCAATGCAACAGCTTCCGGCGGAACGGCGGCGTATACATTCAGCTGGAGTGGACCGGGAACGTATACTTCAACGCTTGAGGACCCCAGCGGACTGATCGCGGGAACGTATACCGTAACTGTTACAGATATAAACGCCTGTTCATCCACATCTTCTATAAGCGTTACGACCATCACAGACATAACCGATCCTATCGTCACTTGTCCCGCCGACATCATTGGTGAAACTGCTCTTACAAATTGCGTGTTTACAGTTCCTGGTTCAGGACTTAACGCTTTGGCATCCGACAATTGTCAACTCAACACTTTGCTTTATTCATTGAGCGGGGCAACATCGGGCACAGGAAGCACATTGAGTTCTGTTCCAATAAACACGGGAACTACAATAGTAACATGGACAGCCACTGATGCCAGTTTGAACAGTGCGTCTTGCTCTTTCACAATTACAGTGATAGATAGCGTTCCTCCAACTGTTATTAGCTGTGGTATAAATGGGGCCACAACCGTAGCTACCGATGATGGATTTTGTTCCTATTCGCATGCCGGAACAAGCTGGGATCCACTCGCAACTGACAATTGTTCAGGTACAGTTCAGGCAGAATTTGACATTACCGGTGCAACAGTACTCAGTGGCACTGCTTCATTGAACAATGTTGAATTCAATTTCGGAACTTCCCTCGTTACCTGGACACTGACAGACACTTACGGGAATACTTCCACCTGTTCCTTCAACGTACTTGTAGAAGATCTGCAAGCACCGGTGGTCCTACACTGCGGACTCGTTTCAGACACTACTGTCAACACAAATTCGGGGGAATGTCGCTATTTCGTCAGCGGAAATTCGTGGGATCCGGAAGCCGTAGACCTGTGTACGAATACATCCCTCACTTATGTTTTATCAGGAGCAACCACTGGTTCGGGAAATACCGCGCTTTCCGGAGTATACCTAAATACCGGAACTACAGATGTTCTATGGGTCATTAGCGATGTAGACGGAAATACAATTACCTGTTCGTACGCAATTACAGTGGAGGACAATGAACTCCCAGAAATATCATGCACAGGATCTCAATCCGTATATGTAGACATAGCTCAATGCAACTACACGAAGATTGGAACCGGCTGGGACCCGACGGTTTCAGACAATTGCGGAATTCAAACTGTCTTGGCAGATCTTTCAGGAGCTACCACGGCGAGCCAACTTGCCACCTTGTCCGGAGTCGATTTCCAAACTGGTATTACGACAGTTCTGTGGACTGTTACAGATGTGAATGGGAACACAGTGACATGTAGTTTCACAGTCGAAGTAACAGACAACAATGTTCCTTCAATCCTCATGTGTGGTGCGGGAAATCAAACAGTCGAAACCGATGCAAATGAATGCACCTACACCCATTCCGGCACTGCCTGGGATGCTTCAGCATCAGATAATTGTGGAAACACAAGTGTTGCATACACATTAAGCGGAGTTACTACAGGAGAAGGAACAAGCCTTTCAGGTATCTCATTCAATGTAGGAACAACACAAGTCCTATGGACGGTAACAGATACTCATGGGAATACCGCCACATGTATCGCAATCATAGTTGTCCAAGACGTGCAAGATCCTGTGGTACTAAATTGTCCCAATCAGGCGAACCTCAATTTTGAAACTGACCAGGGAACTTGTACCTACACCGCTTCAGATGATGCGCTTGACCCTTCGTATTCTGACAATTGTACCATATTCTCTGCAGGCTGCACACTCATTGGAGCCACAACAGGGAACTATGCCACGCTAAATGGAGTTACATTCAATACCGGTGTTACCTACGTAAATTGGACCTTTAGCGATCTGAGCGGAAACACAGCGACCTGCAGTTATTCGGTGACTGTTACAGACCAGGAATTACCTGAATTTTTGACTTGCCCGGGAAATATCACCTTTAACACACTACCTGGTGAGTGTGGAAGAACAATTCAATGGACAGTTCCTGAAGTAGAAGACAATTGTCAGTATACGCTCAGCACAAACATTGAACCCGGTACATATTTCAGTACCGGAAGCACACAGGTGATCTATACTGCAACCGATGCTTCAGGCAATCAAAGCAACTGTTCTTTTACGGTAACTGTAACAGATGTAGAACCACCAGCCTTTAGCTGTCTGCCAGACATTTCGAGTTGCAATCCATATATTACCTATCCCACGCCTCAGGCAACGGACAATTGTGGGATTGCTAACATTTACCTTAAATATGGTCCGGCCAGTGGAAGTGTCTTCCCTGTAGGCACAACGCAGGTGACCTATGAGGCAGTCGACATTCACGGAAACAGTTCGCTTTGTACGTTTGAAGTAGTCGTTCATCCGGCACTATCAGCATACATTGTTGCCACAGACATCACTTGTCACGGATACGGCAACGGAACCGCCAATTTACAGGTTGGCGGAAGTGCGCCTTTCACCTACGAATGGAGTAACGGTCAGACCGGTGAAGATCTTTTCAATCTGAATTCAGGTCTCTACAGCGTTACAATTACTGACTACTTCGGATGCACTACGAGCACCCAAACAACAATTCAGGAACCGACTGCAATTCTTTTGAGTTCCAGTATTCAACATGTGAATTGCCATGACGGAAATGACGGAAGCATTGATCTTTCAGTTTCTGGAGGCGCCGGCGGTTATTCCTTCTATTGGAGCGATGGCCAGAATTCGCAGAATGCAGATTCACTCTCGGCAGGGAATTACACAGTCGTTGTAACGGACAGTAAAGGGTGTGCCGCATCCTTATCGGCCTCTATTTACCAGCCTGATACCCTGTGGATTGAATTGACCTCGGTTCCTGCAATTTGTGCAGCAAACAACGGCACCATGTACAGTCAGGTTACCGGTGGTACGCCTCCATACTCCTATGAATGGTCCAACGGACAGACGGGCAGCGTTTTGAACGAAGCTGCAACCGGAAATTACATCCTGACCCTCACAGATGGCAACGACTGTATCGTTCAACAGATCGGTAACATCGGGTCTGAAAATAATCTGGAATTGGCACTAAGCACCGTGAATGTCTCCTGTAACGGATTGTCTGATGCTACGGCAAGAATCATTGCCGAACAGGCACAGGCTCCATATCAGATCAGTTGGTCGAACGGGGATACAGGCGTTGCCTCTGACTCTCTTAGCGCAGGCAGTTACACCGTCGAGTTCACAGATGCAAACGGGTGCTCAGATTCGCTGGTTGTCACAATCTCTGAGCCTGATTCATTAAATGCGTTTGTTACCTCTTCCTCAACGATCGCAGGGTATGCGGTCAGCGAAAATGGTTCATGCGACGGATGGATTGAAGTCGTCCCTGAAGGTGGTACAGCAGATTACACATATCTCTGGAGCAATGGCTCTACGGGAAACTATACAAGTGGCCTTTGTGCAGGAGCGTATGGAGTGGTGATCACTGATGCCAATGGATGCACAATCAGTCGTACGGTAAGTCTAACAGAACCACTTGCCCTTGACATGCCCAATGCATTCTCACCCAACGGAGATGGCGACAACGACGCTTTTGAAGTTCATGGCCTGGATGCATACCCGGACAATGACATTGTCATCTTCAACCGCTGGGGCAACGTCGTTTTCGAAAAAGAAGGATACCAGAACGACTGGAAGGGAGAGAACAACCAGTCCGAACCTCTTCCTGACGCCACCTACTTTGTCATTCTCAAAGTAAATCTGGTGGATGGTGGAAACGTAACCCTCACCGGATACATCGATCTGAGAAGAAATTAAACACACGATAAAACCAATAACATGAAACAAAAAGTTCTTTATCTGGCGATATTCCTGCTCTGCGGAGCAGGAGCCTTTGCCCAACAAGACGCGCTTGTTAGTCAATATATGTTCAACGGATTGTATCTGAATCCGGCGTATGCAGGCTCACACGACTACTGGTCCTCCTCACTTACGTATCGAAATCAATGGGTACGATTTGATGGAGCACCCACAACGGTCATTGCAGCTGTGGACGGACCGATTCCGGATAAAAATATGGGGCTGGGGTTCATCTTCATGAATGACTGCATTGGCGTGACCAGGCACAATACCTTCATCGCTAACTATGCCTATCAATTGAAGATCAATGAAACAGACAAACTGGCCTTTGGAATCAACGCAGGAGTGAGCCAGTTCAACGCTGATCTCACTCAATTAACGGTATGGGATCAAGATGAGATCTTTCAAAAAGACCTCACCGGCAGGCTTATCCCCAGAGCAGGACTTGGAGCCTATTACTTCAGTAAAAAGTTCTATGCGGGACTCTCCGTTCCAACCCTTCTTGCGTATCAGGACCAGGACGGCTATACCTTTTCTGTTGACTTGAGCAAATCCAGTTTTCTAAGGAGGCATTACCTGCTTACAGGAGGTTATGTCATTGATCTGAAAAGGGAATTCAAACTCAAGCCATCCATTTTGCTTAAGTATACAGAAAATGCACCGCTGCAGGCAGATTTCAATTTAAGCGTGGTCTACAAGGACATGATCTGGTTCGGATCTTCATTCAGGACAGGAGACGCGTGCGTTTTTCTGATCGAATATCAACCCAATAGACATTTTCGGGTGGGCTATGCCTATGACTTGAGTTTTTCAAAGATTCGAAACTACTCAGACGGATCACATGAATTAATGATCGGGATCGACTTTGGAAGAGATCTCGTGAAAGTGAAGACACCACGGTATTTTTAAAATCATCACACATGAAAACAACACATTTCGCAATTGTTGCTGTACTATCCATTTTGCTGACCACCACCGGTTGCACCTCCTACCACAGAAGGCAGGGTAGTGCTTTCTACGAATACATGCACTATTCACAAGCAATACCACATCTTGAGAGAGCAACGGCCAAACTGTCAAATGACACACTGCAGTTTAAATTGGCAGATGCCTATTATAAAACTGGAAAGATTGAATGCGCAGAGTCATTGTATCAGGCCATGTATGATCGGGGGATGCGTGATGCACATTTGTACTATGAATTGGGTAAAGTCATGATGACCGGAGGAAAATATGTTGAAGCCGCTGATCTGTTCAAACAGTACCTGCGTACGCACAAAAATGATCTGGTTGCCCGAATGCTGCTTACCTCCTGCAATTCCGTTTCAACGCGTTTCCGAGACACAACATTATATGTTCTGAAACCTATCAAGCAAGAGCAATTTGAAAATGCCTTTAGCATTGTAGAATACCAGAACGGTGCTGTCTTCACAGCTGACAGGGAAGTTTTTTCAGGAAGAAAGACGAGTGCATGGACCGGGAATTCTTACCTTGATCTGTATACGATGCAAAAGGACAGCGCAGGAAACTGGCTCTCACCTGAATTGCTTCAAGGGGATATAAACGGCCGTTTGCATGAAGGTCCGGCGACGTTTAGTGAAGACGGAACTGTAGTGTACTTTACGCGCAGCAACTATTTTAAACGTAAAATGGTGGTAAATGAATCCCAGGAAAATAATCTCAAGATCTTCAAGGCAACACTTGTCAACGGTGTATGGAAAAATCTGGAAGAATTCCCATACAACAGCGATGATTACTCCGTTGGGCACCCTACCCTATCGCCCGACGGAAAAAAGATCTTCTTTGTTTCAGATATGCCGGGTGGATTGGGAGGAGCTGATCTTTACATGTGTGAATTGGAGGGAGGAATCTGGGGAAAACCAATCAATCTCGGTGTCACAATCAACACCCATGGAAATGAGGTTTTTCCCTACTTACATTCTGATGGTGCGCTGTATTTTTCTTCGGATGCACACAACACCATGGGAGGCTTGGATGTCTTCATAACCTACTCAGATGGGAAACGTTGGGCCACGCCGGAGAATCTCAATTATCCTTTGAACTCGGCCAAAGATGATTTCGGTTTTTCGTTGAATAAAGACAATACCTCTGGTTTTATCTCATCTTCCAGGGCAAGCAGTGACAAACTCTATGCATTTGAGAAGTTTCCGCCCAAATTCAACCTTTACGGTATTGCCCATGAGAAAGGCGGAGAAACGCGTATTCCCGATGTAACCGTGGAGATTACCAACATGACCACGAACGAAACGCAAGTAATTAAAAGTGATCAACAGGGTAAATTTAAATTTCCATTAAAGCCCGAATCAGAATACCACCTTTTGTGCACGAAGATGGGATGCTTCACAAAAACAGACAAGATCAGCACCATAGGCAGGAAGTACTCAGAAGATTTTTACGCAGATTTTGAAGTAGAAAAAATCGTGATAGACAAACCAATCGTTCTTGAAAACATCTATTATGACTTCGACAAATGGAATATCCGGCCGGATGCAGCGACAGAACTGGATAAACTTGCAAAATTACTTCAGGACAATCCGGAAATAGACATTGAAATGGGTTCGCACACAGACTCGCGAGGCAGTGACCAGTACAACATGGTTCTATCGGAAAAACGAGCCAATGCCGCAGTGAAATATCTCGTTTCAAAAGGCATTGAACAAAGAAGACTCACGTACAAAGGATATGGAGAAACGATCCATGTCAACCAGTGTAAAAATGACGTTCCGTGTTCAGAAGTAGAGCATCAAAAGAACAGAAGGACAGAATTCAAAGTGAAAAAAATTAACCCAAAAAACTAGGTGCAACAAAAAGAATCAACCTACCCCGGAAGTGCATCCGGGGTTTTCTTTTTAAACTGAGCTTGTATATTAACTCCGATAAATTCATGAGTTTGTTGTAATTTTCCTTTCAAATTGCTGATGTGAAGGCCCGAATTGCAGTTCTCTTGTTTTCTATGCTCTTGTTTGAGAGATCTCATTCCCAGGAAGTGATCGCTTCTTCTGGCAATTTCGATTCAATGGCCTCAGGAAGCCTTTCCTGGACACTTGGAGAAATAGCGACAGAAACAGTAACCGATGGGAATTCGTTTCTGACACAAGGTTTTCAGCAGCCATTTGAAGGAGGTGTAGGAATCATTGAACAATCAGGCAATCCATACATTCACTTTTTCCCCAATCCTTTCTATTCTTCTATAACGATTTTGAACCAGGGTTTTGAGGGAAACTGTCAATTGAAATTCATAGAAAACTCCGGTAAAATTG
>JBEGVI010000038.1:0-10874 GCA_041178485.1 Bacteroidota bacterium
TCAACGACCTCCTCGGAAATTAACCTTCCATACATTATGCCTGTGAATGGAATTCCGAAACACTTGGTGCGTACCTTACAAAGAGCAAAATTCGAGCAGTTGATCTCTGAAATTGTGGAAAGAACCATTGCTCCTTGTCGTTCGGCACTTCAAAATGCAGGTTTGTCTACAAGCGATATCGATGAGGTGATTCTTGTTGGTGGTTCAACGCGTATTCCAATCATTCAGGATGCTGTTCAGCGTTTCTTCGGAAAAGCGCCTTCAAAAGGAGTGAATCCAGATGAGGTAGTAGCTGTTGGTGCTGCGATTCAAGGCGGTGTGTTGACCGGAGAAGTGAAAGACGTCCTTCTTTTGGATGTCATTCCACTTTCATTGGGTATTGAAACGATGGGAGGTGTATTTACAAAATTGATCGAGGCGAATACAACCATTCCAACAAAGAAATCAGAGGTGTTCTCTACGGCATCGGATAACCAGCCGTCAGTGGATATTCACGTATTGCAAGGTGAACGTGCAATGGCAAACGACAACAAAACATTAGGTCGATTCCAATTGGCAGACATCCCGCCGGCACCACGAGGCGTTCCGCAGATCGAGGTAACCTTTGACATTGACGCAAATGGTATCATGAATATCTCTGCGAAGGACAAGGGAACAGGGAAACAGCAATCAATAAAGATCGAAGCGTCTTCAGGATTATCTGATGAGGAGATCCAGCGCATGAAAGCAGAAGCAGAAGCAAACGCTGAGGCGGATAAAAAGCGCAAAGAAGATGCTGAATTGGTAAATAAGGCAGATTCTACCATCTTCCAGACAGAGCGTCAGCTGAAAGAGTACGGCGACAAACTTCCTGCGGATAAGAAACAAGCAATTGAAGATGCACTTGCAGAACTGAAGAAAGAGTTTGAATCAAAGAATCTTGCTAATCTAGAGCCTGCAATGGAGAAATTGAACAATGTGTTCCAGGCAGCTTCGCAAGACATGTACGATGCTGCAAACGCTGGAGGTTCAAATCAGGGTCCTGATCAAACATCCGGGAATCCTTCGGATGAGGTGACAGATGTTGATTTCGAAGAAGTAAACGACAAAAAATAGAATCTGATTGAATGATCGTCAACGGGGGCCTCGGTCCCCGTTTTTTTATCCTTTATCCATAGAGTCTGTCTTGCCTTCTTTTAGGGTCTTTTTATTGTCTTTTGTATAGTTTTCGAAGTCCTCAATAATTTCTTGTTCATATTGTTTAGTGACACTGATCGGAATGTATTCGACGACTACATTTGTTTTATCCAAGCCAAAATCTTCTGCTGGTTTTAAACCGGTCGATTTCACAAAACGATATGTTTTGACGCACAAACTTTGAAAAGCTGTTAGTTTGTTATCCATGGAGACACGTGAGTTCAGTACAATAAATTTGTAATCGGGTTCTTCAAAAGTCCCTTTAACACAATCAAATACACTTTCACCTGACAGTTCACCTTTTTCGACCATTTTGGAATGAATTTTTCGCAACATGTATTCAATGCGGTGTTCCTCCTTGAATCCCAGTTGTATTGTAACATAATAGCAGGTTTTATCTATGATTTGTTTCACAGAATAATGTATTCCCCAGGGATCACTCAGTATTTCAACATGTAAGAACCAATACACACCTGCACGCCGAGGTTTTTTCTTAAATAAGGAGAAATACACAGTCGAATCAAGTTTTCCCGACGTATTGCTGCGTGTAGGATATACCAAATTTGAAGCCTCATACGGTATTGTTGAATCGTTTTTAACAGCATTAAGAAGCGGAATCACCCTTTTCATTGAAACATATTCTGTAATGCTTTTACGCAATTTTTTGGCCTTATAATAAAGATAAAGTATTGCAAAGAAGGAGGAGGCTAAAATCAGTGTAAACCATCCGCCATGGACAATCTTACCTAAATTTGACAGAAGGAAAATTCCTTCTATTGTAAGGAAAACCGCAAAAATTGCCAGATAGAAGAATTTTGTTTTCGGGTATTTTAGAAGAAGCAGATAGCAGAGTAAAATCGAAGTCATTACCATGTCGATGGTAATGGCAAGTCCATAGGTGGCCTCCATGTTGGATGCTTTGCGGAAGATAGCAATAACGAGTAAACATCCCGCCATTAAAACCCAATTAACGAATGGAATATAGATTTGCCCAAGATGATCAGACGGATATTTTACTTTTAGGTTTGTCCATAGATTCAGCTTGATCGCTTCGTTCATTAAAGTAAATACTCCTGTAATGAGGGCTTGTGAAGCAATGATTGTAGCAGCCGTAGCGATTCCAATGGCAAATGGAAGAATATTTTCCGGAACCATTGCATAAAAGACAGTTTGTTTTGGTGCTAAATGAAATCCATCTTGTAGACATAGTGCGGACTGTCCGAGGTAATTGATTACAAGCAGTGTGCTCATGAATCCCCAACTGATGCGTATGTTGTGCTTCCCGCAGTGGCCTAAGTCTGAATACAATGCCTCGGCACCAGTCGTGCATAGAAATACAGCCCCAAGTACCCAGAATCCACCTTCTACATTGAAGATTAGATTGTATGCCCAATAGGGATTGAATGCTTGAAGTACGGCAGGATTTTTTGAGATGTTGATCACTCCAAGATACCCAAGAAAAATAAACCAGACCAACATGATTGGTCCGAAGGCTTTTCCTATTGCTGTTGTTCCAAACTGTTGTACGGAGAAAAGAGCAATGATAATTCCAACTACCACTGGAATTACAGGGAAATCGGGATTGATATTGTTTATCCCCTCAACGGCAGAAGAAATAGAAATAGCAGGTGTAATAAATCCATCCGCCAGCAATGTGGCACAACCGATCAGTGCGGGAATAATTACCCACTTTACACGCTTGTTTTTTAGAAGAGCGAATAAGGCAAATATCCCACCTTCTCCTTTATTGTCCGCATTTAGGGCGAAGTAAATGTATTTGGTCGTAGCAAGTAAGATCAATGTCCAAATCACACAAGAGAGCCCTCCCATGATTAAGTCATGCGAGAAATTGGTTCCCTGGCTCGTAATTGCCTGAAAAACATAGAGTGGGGAAGTCCCTATATCTCCAAAGACGATTCCAATGGTAATCAGTACTCCGGCCAAAGATGCTTTGTGCGTATTGAATGACATGTTCGAAATTTGAACAAATGTAATTCAATTCAAAACATGCGAATTAAAAGACAAAAAAAATCCCGATCAACAGACCGGGATTCCACTATACAGAGTTTATTCTTGTTATTTCTTTACTGCATCCACGACCGCCTTGAATGCTTCAGGGTGGTTTAGAGCAAGATCTGCTAATACCTTGCGGTTTAGCTCGATACCGCTCTTGTGAACAGCTCCGATGAATTGAGAATAGCTCATTCCGTGTTGTCTGGCACCCGCATTGATACGAGCAATCCAAAGTGAACGAAAGTTTCTTTTCTTTTGCTTACGACCTTCATAAGCGTAGTTCAGACCTTTTTCAACTGCATTTTTTGCAACGGTCCAAACATTTTTTCTGCGACCAAAGTATCCTTTGGCAAGCTTCATCAAGTTTTTTCTACGAGCTCTTGATGCTACGTGATTTACTGATCTAGGCATAATCTTTAGTTTTTTGGTAGAGAGTGCAACTTTGTTTCAGTTGACTTAGGTACTCGTTACCGGGTTAAACAATTAATAAACCTATGCATGGTTTTCAGCCGAGGCTGATTACTTCATGCACAATTGTAATTTAACATTTGACACATCAGACTCGTGAACAAGTCCTGGTGCTGTTAAGTTTCGCTTGCGCTTTGTCGACTTCTTTGTTAAGATGTGACTTTTAAACGCATGCTTTCTTTTGATTTTACCGCTTCCAGTAACAGTGAATCTCTTCTTTGCACTGGATTTAGTTTTCATTTTTGGCATCTCTCTTCGTTTTTAAAGGTTACCTCTGTATAGCTTCTTCCAAGGATTCAGGATTTTTAATTCGGAATTTCGAATCCTGAATTCTCTATTCTTATTTCTTTTTCGGATTGATCATGATGATCATTCGTTTCCCCTCCAGTTTTGGCAGCTGCTCCACAGCCCCAATGTCTGAAAGTTCTTGTGCGAATTTTAACAACAAAATCTCTCCACGGTCTTTGAATACGATCGTTCTTCCACGGAAGAAAACGTATGCTTTTACCTTGTTTCCCTCTTCCAGAAACTTGCGTGCATGCGCAAGTTTAAAGTTGAAGTCGTGGTCATCCGTATTTGGTCCAAACCGAACTTCTTTCAACACAATCTTGCTTTGCTTTGCTTTCAGCTCCTTCTGTTTCTTCTTTTGATTGTATAGAAACTTCCGGTAATCCATGATTTTACATACCGGAGGAACAGCATTAGGAGAAATTTCAACCAGATCCAACTCTTGTTCTTCTGCCATACGAATGGCATCAGAGGTGGACATTACTTTCGGTTCCTGTCCTTCCAGAACCAGTCGAATTTCACGCGCAAGGATCTTTTCATTGATCTTGTGCTGTTCGGTTTCTTCTCTTTTTACAAAAGGTTTTTTCGTGTTTTTTCTCATTCAGTTTTTTAAACTTTGGACGACAATTCCGCTTCGATGGTTTGGTTTACCGTTGTAACAAACGTATCCAGATCCATACTGCCCAAATCTCCCTTTCCACGTTGTCTTACCGACACTTGATTATTTTCGGATTCTTTTTCCCCTATAATCAACATGAAAGGTATTTTTTTCAATTCTGCATCACGGATCTTCTTTCCGATCTTTTCGTTTCTGTCGTCGACAAAGCCGCGAATATCGGAATTATTTAGCATATCTGAAAGTTTTTCTGCGTAGGCATTGAATTTCTCGGAAATTGGCAGGATCGCATATTGTTCAGTAGACAGCCACAGGGGGAAGTCTCCGGCACAATGCTCTAGCAGAACCGCCACAAAACGTTCCATGGAACCGAAAGGTGCACGGTGGATCATTACAGGACGATGTTTTTGGTTGTCTGCGCCGGTATATTCCAATTCGAAACGTTCCGGAAGGTTGTAATCAACCTGTATAGTTCCCAATTGCCATTCGCGGCCAAGTGCATCCTGAACCATGAAATCAAGTTTTGGACCGTAGAATGCAGCCTCTCCATATGCGACAACAGTCGGCAATTCTTTCTCTGCCGCTGCTTCAATGATTGCACGTTCTGCACGCTCCCAGTTTTCGTCGCTTCCGATGTACTTCGTTGGATTTTCAGGATCTCTAAGGGATATCTGCGCTTTGAAATTGGCAAAATCAAGTGTTTTCAATACGTAAAGAACAATATCAATCACGTTTTTAAATTCGTCTTTTACCTGCTCCTGGGTACAGAAAATGTGTGCGTCATCCTGTGTAAAACCGCGAACGCGCGTCAATCCATGAAGTTCGCCGGATTGCTCATAGCGGTATACGGTTCCGAATTCAGCAAAACGGGCGGGTAAATCTTTATATGAACGTGGTTTTGATTTGAAGATCTCGCAATGGTGCGGACAATTCATTGGTTTTAAATAGAATTCCTCATCCACATCGGGAGTTCGAATTGGCTGAAAGCTGTCTGCGCCATATTTCGCATAATGTCCTGAAGTCACATACAATTCTTTGTTGCCAATGTGCGGTGTGATGACCTGATCGTATCCTGCTTTACGTTGGGCTTTTTTCAAAAAGTTTTCCAATCGCTCACGTAAAGCTGCTCCTTTTGGAAGCCATAGAGGCAATCCCTGACCAACTTTTTGAGAAAAGGTAAAGAGCTCCAGTTCTTTCCCTAATTTTCTGTGGTCTCTTTTTTTCGCTTCTTCCAGCCTCGCAAGATGTTCGTCAAGTTCAGACTGTTTTGGAAACGTTACGCCGTAAATACGCGTGAGCTGTTTGTTCTTCTCGTCACCTCTCCAATAGGCTCCGGCTATTGCGGTTAATTTCACCGCTTTGATAAATCCAGTATCTGGAATGTGTGGTCCGCGGCAAAGATCTGTGAAATTTCCTTGTGTATAAAAAGTGATTTCTCCGTCATTCAATCCTTCCAGGAGCTCTAACTTGTACGGATCCGCTTTTTCTTCAAAATAAGCGATTGCCTCGGATTTGCTGATTTCTTTACGAATGTAAGGATTCTTTTCCCGAGCAAGTTCTTTCATTGTTGACTCAACCCGATCGAGGTCCTTCTCCGAAATCGAATATTCCATCAGGTCGATGTCGTAGTAGAAGCCATTGGCTACAGGAGGTCCAATTGCAAGCTTGATGCCCGGATACAATTTTTCAAGTGCTTCAGCCATGAGGTGAGCGGATGAATGCCACATGGTAGATTTCCCTTCCTCGTCGTTCCAAGTAAGAAGTTGAACCGCACAATCGGCATGAAGAGGTCTCGTAGCATCAATTACTTCACCATTCACTTTTGCGGCAAGGACATTTCGTGCCAATCCTTCAGATATACTTTTCGCGATATCCAGAGATGTTACACCGTTGTTGTACTCCCGATTAGAGCCATCAGGCAAAGTTACCTTGATCATACGTCGATTTTTTTGTGGAGACAAAGATAAGGAATCAAAGAAAATGAGTCGTACTCTTTTGGCCCACCGAAATTTATTTCAATAAAAAAGGCGATCCTGAGATCGCCTTTCAATTTATGTTGTGCGTGAGATTATTTCACGTACACTTTCTTGTTCACTGAACCAGCTTCGAAACGAGCTTCAACGAAATATACACCAGTTTTCAAACCTGAGTAAGAAATTTTAGCGTTTACATCATTGATTGTAGAAGTTTTAACTTCTTTTCCAGCCATGTCAGTAATCACCAATGAACCACCGATAAGATCTGGAGTAACATTGATCATTGCATCTTCCAAAGTAGTTTTGATAGTCACTTTGTTTTCTACTGCGAAGTTCTCGATGCTTGCTGTTTGTCCTGCAAGGATTTGAACTCCTGGTTGAGCTTGGAATGCATAATCTTTGATGGTGATTGTTGAAGCATCAGCAGCAACTGATACACGAACCCATCCGTAGTGCGTGTTTGCACCGGCCATGAATTTCGCACCAACAAATTTGTCACCTGCACCAAGGAAATTTCCTCCTGTAAATGTTCCTGAAGCTCCGTACGCGGGTAGTGTGTAGGACCCAGCATACCCAAGAAGAGCACCAGAAGTTCCACCAAATACACCTGCAGCACCAATTACATCGTTTGTATTCAATGCGTTCACTGCAAAGCTTGTTCCTGATCCTGTACCAAGTACCATTCCGGCAGCAACGTCATAAGAAGCGTCAATTGTATACTCAATGTTCAATACAGCTCCACTTGAAGTAGTGTATGGGAACGTTCCTGAACCAACATTCGCCTGAACCTGGAAAAGAACGTCATCCGTAGCATCCCCATTGAAATCAATTCCGTAAGGCGTAGCTGCGTTTTTATCCAAAACTACATCCGGATTTACATCTGTGTAACCAACCTGAGCGTTTACTGCACCAGCAGCAACAACTGCTCCTGCAACTGCCGTATACTTCGTAAGATTGGCGTTTTTAGTAATATTTTTCTTCATAGACAAAATTTTTGCGCTAAAAGTAATAAAATTAAATAAGACAATAAAATTTATTTTTCATCAATTAAACTGGTCATTGCTTTTGTATTAAGATCTTTCCCGATGAAATCGGCTATAACTTCTGAGGTTTCTTTTGGGAAATCAAGCAAATCATTAAACTCAACATTTAGTTTTCGTACGTTGGGGTTGGCAGAAATCCAGTTATCCATTTTATTCAATTGTTCCTGAAAATTATACACTGCATCCATGGGTAGAGCATTCTTTTTCACTTTTGCCATTATCTTTTTTTGTTGAGAAACAATCTCATCCAAATTACGATTTACAAAGATTACTTTGTAGGTGTAGTGTTCAGGCAAGTTCATGATATTCTGAACAAAAACCTTCATGGCTTTGTCTCTTGCTTGTGAGATTGCGGCCTTGTCTTTCCTCAATTTTACTATCAATGAGTATTCTTGTTCAGGTTTCGTAGTGTCGTTCAGATCTTCACCGCTGTTTACCAGAATTTCCTGGCCTCCTGCTTGCAACATTTGAAGAACTTTGGTTGCCCCTGAGTTTGGAAGTCCGGTGACAACAACTACTTCTCCACGGATATTTTTTTCCAGAAATCGTTGATGATGCTCTGCTTTCTTGGGATCATTTAATTCCTCGCTGTATAATTTGTGAAGCCATTTGTGTGCTTTTGCCATTCCGGGAGTCAGTCGAATTGCTACCTCAAAGGCCTGAACTGCACTTTCGAAATCGTTCAATCTTACCAGAGTTTCCCCTAAATGATAATGAAAGGTCGGCACGTAAAAATTTTGCTGAATCGCCGTCAAAAACTCATCGAGTGCAGGTTCGGTTTTGTTGCGTCTTAAATAAGACAATCCGAGACAGTAGTGTCCTTGAGCACTGCGATCGTCGATGGCGAGTGCACGAATAAATTCTTTTTCTGCCGGGGCATATTTTTTACGCATTAAAAAAATCTTTCCGATGTTCATTGACACATCTGGATTTGTTAAGTTTTTTTTCTGAACGCGTTTTAAAATGGGCTCAGCCTTCCACGGTTGATTAATGGCCAACAGCAACAATGCTTCAAGGTAATCGAGGTAAAGAGGTTCTTCTACTTCTTCCCTCCAGATTGGGTGTTCATCGTCGTACAACAACTTCTTCCCTTCAGCTTTTTGTTTTTTGGCCCGCTCTAAAGTTTTCCGGTGATTTTCTTTTTCGAGAATACGCAATTCTGCAATCAGGCTCTGGCATTTCAAATACCACTTCAATTCAAGAAATGCAAAAGCCAGTCGTTGACCGTACCGAGTAATTTTGGATTCTTCAAAAATTCTTTCTAAAATTTCCACGGCCTGGTGGATTCTTCCGCCATTGATCATATTACGGGCCACGTAATAATCACTTTCTCGTTTTGCTTTGGCTACCTGTTCAGCAACATTTTCGTCAAGCGGGTCTATATAGCCAAGCTCAACAAGTTGCTGCAAGGCTTCCTGTGCTGCCCATGGATCCTCTTGCTGTTCTTGAGAATGCATACCGTGTTCCCCTTCAACTTTTTCCCAGCTCTCAATATATTCGGCTGGACTGACATCTTCAAAGGCTTGATAGATCACCTTGCCCTCCATGTCTTTACCCACAGGTAAACCGTAAAGAGCCAGAATCGTCGGTGTGATATCGAGTACACTGGTACCACTGATCTCCACTCCTCCTTTTTTGATTCCCGGCCCTCTCATGGCAATGATTCCGTACGGACTGTGCTCAACGGCCGGACCGGAAGGTTCGTTAGGTATGTAAAGGGGCCGCTGATGATCTGAATGAAATCCATGATCAGACAACAGTATCACGGTGGTGTCCTCATCAATAAGTTCCAACGTGCGTTCGAGCATCATGTCATGAAATCTGTACCCGGCCTCAACTACTCCACTGTAGGTAGTGAAATCCTCTTCGCTGATCTGAGGTCTTCTTGGCGGGTGAAAACGCATGGTTAAATGACAGAAATGATCGATTGCATCGTGATATACCGCCATGAAATCCCAATCTTTTTTTTCCATGAGATGGGTTGATGCCGCATGAACAGAGGCTGCATGTGCAATTACCTTTGCGATTCCAATTGAACGTTTCTCTTTTTTTAGTTCTTTCTCTTTTGCCAGTTTGGGTATGAACGGCGCGGCCATACTCAGAGAAATTTCTTGTGGATGGACGCGTAAATCTTTCAACTCGTCGATCATGGATTCCGGATGAATGGTTCCTTTCGGCATTTCCCACTCTTTTCCCAAGGGTTTATTTGCTACTTGGTAAAGATTTGAAACCATCACACCGTTGATCGGTTCAGCGGGATTACTTGGCCACCATGCGACCACATTGCTTCTTTTCCCAACCTGGTTTAAAATGTTCCAGATTGCCTTAACCTTTCTTGAAGTAGTGGTAACAGGTCGCAGTCCACTGCCATCGGGAAGAGGCTCGATGAATCCACCAATGCCATGGCGGTCGGCCCTGAAACCTGTTGCGATAGATGTCCAAAGCATAGGGGATAAGGGGGGGTCCAATGTTTGAATTCGACCATAAACGCCCTCTTCAATAAATTTTTTTAATGCAGGCATTTTGCCTTGCTGCATGAGCGGTTCAATTACTTTCCAGTCTGCAGCATCCCAACCTACAACCAGGACCTTTTTAGTTCTTTGTTTTCCCATTTTCCGAACGCTTAGTCTTTCCTTTAGTCTTCTCTTTTTCCTCCTTCGCTTGTCTCCAAAGGCGAATGCCAACAGCTCCCAACGCCAAAATCCCCAAAGACCCTTCTGCCGTTACTTTAAATTCTTTTTTCTCTTTCATCGGTTTCTGTATAGATCAGGTTTGACCACTTTCATCAAAACATCCATTTCTGTATTCAGACCAAGGAATTTTTTCCATTCCTCCAGTACCTTTTCCGGATTTTGCACCAGCTCCTTAAAATGTACATCCAAACTTGGTATCGAGTTTTTTTCGATAAAAGCGTATGTTTTGCTCAAATGACCTTCGAAAAGTGTTTTGAATTTTTCCCTTTCGGCTGACTGGTCTTTATTGAGCATTTTTTCCTGTGAACGGAGCACTTCATCCATCTCCCGTCGCATAAAAATGATGCGGTACGAGAGTGAAGAATCCATAAACATAGGAAGTGGTGCAACGATTTTAACGGCTTTACCTGCGGCATCTTTAAGAAACGAATTGTCTCTTACAATCCCTTTAACAGCCTCAAATTCGTAATATCCTTCAGGATTACTCACGTCACTTTTCCTCAAACCATCCGTTAAAATCGGGACTCCGGCGCTTTCCAAAAGCTGCATCATAAGTGAGGTGCCTGAACGCGGCAAACCAGTAACAACAATTATTTCTGAC
>JBEGVI010000039.1:0-33147 GCA_041178485.1 Bacteroidota bacterium
TTCGGATCTTTTGTTCTACATTTTCACCATTAAGAAAGAGGTAAGCACTTTTGTCTTCCTGATTGAATTCGAAATGCAACTCTATTTGAGAGAGACATTTTTCAATCCCAATGGCATCGGGAATACCATTGGTAATCAACCCATTTCGCATGCAATACAAGGTAACTCCACGGTACATGGCTCCCGAATCTATAAACACATAATCCAGACTTTTGGCCAAAGCTTTGGCAAGGGTACTTTTACCGCAGGACGAGAAACCGTCTATTGCTATAGTCAGTCTTTTTTCAGACATGAAACGAAATTAAACAAAAGGATCAAGAATACAATTCTTCCTGAAGTTGCGCAATTTTTGCATCTGCCAGGTAATCGTCATAAGACATCATTTTGTCAATGACACCACTCGGTGTGAGTTCAATAATTCTGTTTGCAACTGTATTCACCAACTCGTGGTCATGCGAGGTAAAGAGGATGGTTCCCTGAAATTCTTTCATGCCATTGTTAAGCGCAGTAATCGATTCCAGATCAAGGTGATTGGTGGGTTCATCCATCATCAAAAGATTTCCTTTCGCCAACATCATCTTGGACAACATACACCTCACTTTTTCACCACCCGAGAGTACATTGGCAGTCTTCAGAGCCTCTTCACCTGTAAAAAGCATTCTACCAAGAAACGTTCTAAGGTAAACTTCCTCTCGTTCTTCATCTGTTTGAGCATACTGCCGCAACCAGTCAATTAAGGGCAATTTATCTTTGAAAAATTCACTGTTATCATTAGGCAAATAAGCGGTTGTAATAGTCGTTCCGTAGGTATAGCTTCCTGAATCCGACTTCACTCGTCCATTTAAAATCTCAAACAATGCGGTCAACGCGAGAGAGTTTCGAGAGATAAACGCAATCTTATCTCCTTTATTTACAGTGATTGTCAGACCTTTGATCAACGTATCGCCATCCATTTTTTTGGTCAGAGCATCGATACTCAAAATTTGGTTGCCCGCATCGCGTTCCTGATGAAACGTAATCCCCGGATATTTTCTGCTCGACGGTTGAATCTCCTCAATATCAAGGTTGTCGAGCATTTTTCGTCGGCTGGTTGCTTGCTTTGATTTGGCGGCATTTGCTGAGAAACGAGAGATGAACTCCATAAGTTCTTTCTTTTTCTCCTCCGCCTTTTTGTTCTTGTCCGCCCGCTGTCTGGCAGCCAACTGAGAAGACTGGTACCAGAATGAATAATTTCCGGTAAACAGGTTTATTTTGCCGAAATCAATATCACAGATGTGGGTACAAACCGTATCCAGGAAGTGACGGTCGTGAGAAACCACGATCACTGTATTTCTGAAATCCAGTAAGAAATCTTCTAGCCAACCAATGGTCTTCAAATCCAGGTCATTGGTAGGTTCGTCCAGAACCAGGACATCCGGATTCCCAAACAAAGCCTGAGCGAGCAGCACTCTTACCTTCAAGTCACTCGACAGATCCTCCATCAACATGTAATGCTTGGCTTCCTCAATTCCGAGGTTACTCAACAAAGTCGCAGCATCCGTCTCTGCGTTCCACCCTTCCAGATCTGCAAACTCAGCTTCCAGCTCAGCTGTTCGCATTCCATCCTCATCAGAAAAATCAGGTTTTGCATACAATGCGTCCTTCTCAGTCATGATTTCAAACAAACGTTTGTGCCCCATGATGACCGTTTGCAATACCTGGCAAGTATCGAATTCGAAATGGTTCTGTTTGAGAACAGCAAGCCTCTTTCCGGGTTCAAGCTCTACGCGACCGGTTGTGGGATCCTGATCTCCTGTAAGAATTTTCAGAAAGGTAGATTTTCCGGCACCATTGGCTCCGATAACACCATAACAATTGCCGTTTACAAACTTCACATTCACTTCATCGAACAACACACGTTTACCAAACTGAAGTGATAAATTATTTACCGAGATCATACTGCACTCAAATTTGGGTGCAAAGGTACGTAAAGTATTGAGAAATCAAGTGAAGACAGCCTGCAGAGAGGACCAATTCACGTTTTACAGAACATACTAATGGCTAGAGGGCTCTCATCCAAGACAAATTCTTTGCATAAAGGAAAATAAAAAGTGCTGAAAAAATCAGACTCATTACGACCAATACAGTTGGAATATTCGCCACCGAAGTAAAAAAATACATTTGTAAAATGGCCAGTAAAGAATAGGCAATGTACAGATGAAACCCAAATTTCTTTCCGACAAACATGAACACTGCGCCTACAATCCCTAAGCACAAAACATAAAAAGAAACTGAAACATTGGCATAAAAATGCTGATTTACGGACTCAGACATACGCTGCAATTGATCCATCATATCGGCAAACCCGTAAAGACCGGCGGACCGCATTTCATCAGCTGTTTCAGCAAATTCAACTCGCTGCTTATCCAACTGTTCTTCAGTTAGAGGGCCATTGAGCACTGACCCTGTCAGGCTAAGAAGAGAAAATCCGGTATTGATAAACGTAAGAATACACAGTACCCACAACAGTACAGGACGGGGTGGGTTTGGCAATTCAGGGGAGTCAAAGGACTTAAAATCAGTATATTCCATTTTAAATTATTTTGGATGTGAACGCAATGCTTTGATCAATGAGCGGATGAAGATATCGGTCATCTTCAACAAAATCAATTTCACTTCTAAATGAACGATATAATTCTTCTATCTGCTGAGAAGATTCCGACGAGCCAGTTAAAGTATACGCTTGCGCTGCAGTAAGCATCTCAATGCCTTGTATGGTCTGACAATTTTCCAGAACGCGGTAAAGTTTTGTGCCGGCATTGGCCCCCATGCTGACATGATCCTCCTGACCATTGGAAGAATCGATCGTATCTACCGATGCAGGCGAACACAACTGTTTGTTTTGACTAACTACCGAAGCGCAGGCATACTGAACGATCATGAAGCCCGAGTTCAATCCCGGATTGGCGACAAGAAAAGGAGGCAACCCTCTCGTACCGGAGATCAATTTATACACCCTTCGTTCAGATATGCTCCCCATTTCTGCCATAGCAATACATAGAAAATCCATGCACAGAGCAAGTGGCTGTCCATGAAAATTTCCTGCAGATACAACATCGTCATCCTCAGGAAAAACAGTAGGATTGTCTGTTACAGCATTGATCTCACGCTCAATGATCTGCACAGCGTAATCGATGACATCTTTAGAGGCGCCATGCACCTGAGGAATACATCGAAATGAATACGGATCCTGAACATGTTCTTTCTTTCTTTGAATCCTCTTGCTCCCCTCCAGTAATTCTCGAATAATTCTTGCTGTTTCAATCTGGCCCTGCTGATTTCGTATTTCATTCACATTTGACTGAAATGGATTTAAACGGCCATCGTACGCCTCCAGAGACAATGCAGCAATCTTATTCCAATTGTTCCACAATCGAAGCGCATTGGATACCGAATAGGAGGCATACGCGCTCATAAACTGCGTTCCATTCAACAATGCCAGGCCCTCCTTGGACTTCAATACAATAGGCTCTAAACGGAGTTCAGAATATAAATCAGCTGTAGAAATTCGTCTTCCTTTGTACATTACCATTCCTTCACCAATCAAAGGCAAGGAAAGATGGGCTAAAGGAGCCAGGTCACCGGAAGCACCCAAACTGCCTTGTTGATAGACAATCGGAGATATGCCATTGTTGAAAAAATAAATCAGCCTTTCTACAGTCTCAAGTTGCACACCTGAAAAGCCATGAGAGAGTCCAAGAATTTTAAGAAGCAACATACGTCGAACAACTTTTTCGGGCACCTCTTCTCCTGTACCACACGCATGAGACAAAACAAGATTTCGCTGTAATTTCTCCAATTGATCTGCTGCGATGGCAGTGTTGCAAAGCGAACCAAATCCCGTATTGACTCCATAGATCAACTGATCGGTGTTCTCAATTTTTTCATCAAGGTAAGCTCTGCATTTCTGTATGGACCGCCGGGCATCTGCGCCCAAATCAAGCTGTGTATTAGATTCAAGTATTACTTCAATTAAATGAAGTGATATCCATTGATTATCAATTATATAATTCATTTAATATTTTTCTGTTAATTGTACCAATTGAACTCGAGAAGGTCATCAACGGATAGTTGGAATTGTTCTCCGGAAGTCATATTTTTCACTTGAATCAAATGATCCTTCAACTCATTTTCACCCACAAGAGCTACAAATTTAACATTGCGATCATTGGCATATTTCATTTGTTTTTGAAGTTTGGTGGATGTTGGATACAACTCACATGCAACTCCTTTGTCTCTCAGTTCCCGAACTCGTTTCATACAAAAAGCTTGCTCTTTCTCACCAAAATTGACAAACAACAACGTCAATCCTTGAGAAGTTTCTTCAGGAAATAAATTGAGTTCCGTCAACACATCATAGATCCGGTCTGCGCCAAATGAAATTCCAACACCTGACATCCCCTTCATTCCAAAAAGACCTGTGAGATCGTCATAGCGTCCCCCACCACATATACTTCCCATTTTTACACCGTTTGCCTTCACCTCAAAGATTGCTCCGGTATAGTAATTTAACCCACGCGCCAAAGTGACATCAAATTCAAGTTCTGCACGCTTTAAACCAAGCTTCAAAGACTGATTCAACACAAATTCCAATTCCTCAATGCCTTTCATTCCAATCTCACTCTGCGACAAAAACGCACGCATCATCTTCAATTTATTGTCATTTGAACCTGTAAAAGAAAAAAGTGGTTTAATCCGATCGATTGCCTCTTCGTTAAATCCTTTCTCTTCCAGTTCTTTGACCACACCCTCTTCACCAATCTTATCCAACTTATCAATTGCAACAGTTAAATCAATTAACTTTTCACTCGAACCGGATACCTCAGCGATACCCGACAAAATCTTCCTGTTGTTTATTTTTATTGTGAACGAGGGTAAATTTAAGTTCGTTAGCACTTCATCAAAGAGTTGAACGAAATCAAGTTCGTAAAGCAACGAATCACTTCCAACTACATCCGCGTCACACTGATAAAATTCCTGATATCTTCCATGTTGGGGACGATCTGCCCGCCAAACTGGCTGAATCTGATAGCGTTTAAATGGGAAGGCTAAATCATTCTGATGTTGTACCACGAAACGGGCAAATGGTACTGTCAGATCGTAACGTAAGGCCTTCTCGGAGAGACTATTTGCGAAACGAGGTAAATTTTCTTGTTCAAGAGCATCCAGATCGGCTTTCTTCATTTTTTCACCTGAATTCAGAATCCGAAAAATCAATCGATCTCCTTCCTCACCGTATTTCCCGAGCAAGGTCCCCGACAATTCAAAAGAAGGAGTTTCAATTGGTGAAAAACCATAAATACGGAAAGCCTTTCGGATTGTGTCAAAAATGTAAGTCCTCCTGGCAACCTCAACTGGTAAAAAATCACGCGTTCCTTTTGGAATGGCTGGTTTTTGAGACATAATCAATGTTTGAAAGGTACAAATGTAGCCTTTTCGAAGGGCAACGTCAAGATAGGACCTCTTTCCCCAACCATCGGATCACATTGTCTGACCAGATAGCATCTGATTCCTCTTGTGTTAAAATCCCTGCCTCTACTGCAAAATCGATAACTCTTCCGGGATAAGAACGTGCCACCCCTTCCATCTCTCCGAGCGGATAAGGATCATCTAGTCCGGCAACAATTTGAGATGAACCTGCACGGGTTTTAATCAGTTGAAGGGTATAGGAATCATGCACGAGTGAATCAAAGAACAAATTCGGATGTCCGAGTGCTTCCCTGGGATTCGTAGCACCTTCAAAGAGATCGGGCCTCCCATCAAATCCTTGCAATCTACGTCCGTAGTTCGCTTGTCCGAGCATACAACCGTGTGCAAAGCATGTACGAATGTTCGGATATTTGTTCAGGATATCCTTCAGCGTAAACAAGTGGAGGGTGTCAGCTGTTTGAGCCATCATCCAAACAAGATGAAAACGCCAATAGACATCCTTCAGTTTTACCATTTTTTCGGCATCATACGGATGGATTTCTATCGCTAATTTGTATTTATCCGCAAGCTCAAATAACGGGAACACACTCTCATCCGCAATCGAAAGCCACTCACCTTCTCTGTTTAAATAATGAGTCGGCAAACAGAGTAAAGTCATGTGCAATTCCGTCACACAGCGTTCAATTTCCTTCAATGCATCCTCGAGATAAAGAGGCTGAACAACAAATCCACATGTGAACTTATCCGGTCTGCGCTGTTGAATACTTGCATTAAAATCATTCTGCCAGCGAATTGCATCGTGTGCATCCTGACGCTCCCAACCGTTGCAATAGATCTGAGAAAGATTCAACATCACACCATGGTCAATGCCATAGCGTTCCATCCATTCCAGTTTTTCAGCAAAGAAAAAACTCGGATCAGTGATCGGACGCGCCCAGTCATCCTGCCTCATAAACTTTTTGTCATCATCGATCCAGAACAATTTTTTCTCACGCATGAACCTTGGTATTTCATAAGGTTCAGGAAGAAGATGTCCGTGCCCGTTGATCTTTAGTTTTTTCATGGAAAGCAAGATATTGGAATTGGTCTCAAATTTAAGTATTTCAGGGACCATTCAATAAAAAACGGCCCCCTTTCGAAAGCCGTTCCATTATTTTGAACTTTATTTCATTATTCTGTGAGGATCACCCGTTCTCTGAATGCTTTTCCGGAACTAAGTATTTCAAGAGAATAAACTCCCTGAGACAGTTCACTGAGATCAATCAGATAACTGCCAGCGCCCGATACCAGCAATTGATCGAAAACAAGTTTTCCAGCAGCATCAAAGACTTTCAAATTCTCAATGTCCATTCCTTGAGACACTAACGTAACAAGACCGTTACCTGGATTCGGGTAAATAGTGAAAGATACTGGCTGCACGTCTTCATCGCCAGCACACCCGACTGAGATCGGTTGCTGATTCGAAGCGGAACATCCGTTTACGTCTGTCAAAGTATAGACAATTGTAAATACCCCATATCCCGCTACCGAAGGATCGAATACATTTGATGTAACTCCCGTTCCGGAATAAACACCTCCGGCAGGTAAACCACCGCTCAAGGCAAATGCAGGCGTATTGATACATACATCATTCAAAGGAGCAAAAGTGACTGACGGAATAGTCAATGGATTTGCAACGCCAATGCCAACCGCACTGGTGCATCCTCCAATTGTTTGAGACACATAATATGTTCCCGGTGCAGTTACGGTAATTAAAGGCGTCGATTCACTTGTAGACCAGGCCAATACTCCAGTTGCAGTGGTCGAAAGATCTGACATTCCGCATTTATCAACCACCGTAACTACGGGTGTCTCCGGGATTGCGACAGGTGCTGCAGTGACAATTGTAGAGGCACTGTTACAACCGCCAACAGTCTCTATAACCGTATATGTACCGGGTAGCGTAACAAGTATTGACTGTGTTGTCTCTCCTGTCGACCATAACACTGATCCGCCGGATACAACACTCAATGTTGAACTGCCGCAGTTGTTTACAACACTCGCTACTGGTGCAGGCAATGAACTAATCGGATTTGCAGACACGGAAGCAGGTACGCTTGTACATCCTCCAACTGTCTGTGTCACAGTGTAGGATCCTGCCGTTGTAACTGTGATCGAGGAAGAAGTAGCCCCGGTCGACCAAACCAATCCTGTCCCTGTAGCCGTAAGCACAGAGCTAACGCAACCGTCTACTGCAGAAACCAATGGCGCAGATGGTATTGAGAGCGGGCTTGAAGATATCGTAGCAGCTGAACTTTCGCATCCCCCAACAGTCTGCGTAACTGTGTAGGATCCCGCTGTCGTAACTGTAATCGAAGAAGTTGTTGCCCCGGTTGACCAAACCAATCCTGTACCTGTTGCGGAAAGCACTGAACTGCCGCATCCGTCGACTGCAGACACAGATGGCGCAGATGGTATTGAGAGCGGGGTTGAAGATATCGTAGCTGGTGAACTTTCACATCCTCCAACCGTCTGTGTCACAGTGTAGGATCCTACCGAAGTAACAGTGATTGAGGATGTGGCAGCCCCGGTCGACCAAACCAATCCTGTCCCTGATGCCGTAAGCACTGAACTACCACATCCGTCAACAGCAGTCACCGTCGGCGGAGATGGAATGGATATCGGATTTGCAGACACCGAAGCAGGTGCGCTTGTACATCCTCCAACTGTCTGTGTCACAGTGTAGGATCCTGCCATTGTAACAGTGATCGAAGAAGAAGTAGCCCCGGTCGACCAAACCAATCCTGTCCCTGTTGCCGTAAGCACTGAACTACCACATCCGTCAACTGCCGAGACAGTTGGTGCCAGAGGCGCACCGGGACCAGTGAGTGATGCATTCAAGGTTGCTGATGGACAGCCATTTGAGAAATCAATCGAATATATTCCCCCAGCTAGACCCGAGATAGTATAAGGAAGCGTAACACCTGAAACACTGCCAGTAGACTGCCCAGACCAGTTTATATCTCCTGTGCCTGAGCCGTTTACAACGATAGACCCGTCTGTGGAACTACATGATGTTGGATCTGTTATTGAACCCAAGGTGATCACCGGCACAATCAATGGACTCGCACTTGCCGATGCCACTGAACTCACACATCCTCCAACCGTTTGTGTAACGGAATAGGTTCCTGCTGAAGAAACGGTAATAGACGCTGTTGTCTCTCCAGTTGACCAAAGCAAGCCTGAACCTGTTGCCGAAAGAACCGAGTTTCCACAGTTGTCTTGAACAGATATAACAGGGGCAACAGGCACAGGTGTCGCTGTCATAGTGATTGAAGCACAGGTCAGGGCACCTTCATTTACGCACCCCGCACCATCTTCTCCTCGCACAAAATAAGTTTGTGTTGTCGCATTCGGCAGAGAGAACGTTGATCCAGCTGTTGTACCTACCAGTGTTCCACCACATGTTCCTGTATAAATACTCCAATTCGTTGCATCATTTAATGATCCATTGATCGAAAGCGTTGCTGTTTGACCTTCACACACGGTAGAAGGTGTAATGCTAAGCACCGGAAGTGTGGGATCATTACATACCACAGGTGGATCGACACAAATTTCCAAAGACCAGCTTGACAGAGTGCCTCCCTGGGTATTCTGATTGTCGGTAATAGTTAAGGTCCAAGTACCTGCAGAATTCTGACCATTAAAATCAGCCAAGTTCCCAACAGGCTGATATGACAATCCAGTGGTTGGCGGACATGGGATTACTGCAGTTGCAGCTGCATCGTCGAATTCCAGGTCGAAATTATCGTTTGTTCCACAAACATTCGCCATAAGAGACACAACAGTACCTTGTGGACTGGTCAGTGTGAAGCTGAGATCTCCCATACGGGTATGCGTACCTACAAGATTCAATACATTCACATCATTGATTGTTCCCCCTAACGGAACCGTGATTGTTCTAGTGACCGTTCCCTGGTTTGGAATTGCAGCAGGAAGACCAGTCGAACCTGCATAGATCACGCAACCCGTCGTTGTAAAACTAAAAGGAACGGTATATGCAGACGAGCCGCATGTACTATTCACCCTGACCCTCCAATAATAGGTTGTATTGGTTGCTAAAGAAGGAGCGGTGTATGTAGGAGATACAAGCGCGGATGCCTGGGCCACGATTGTTGTAAATCCTGAATTCGTCGCTATTTCAATATCATACGTCGCTCCGGGCTCAGGATAAGCACTCCATGTAAAGACCGTAGGAACCGCGACATTCGTAGCTCCATTGGCCGGAGCTGTCAAGGTAACCGGATCCGGAGTTCCATCAAGTATCGTAAGAGTAACCGTTGATGTTTTTATTCCTGAAGTACTGTTTCCGGTTATAGTAACTGTGTACGTACCAGGGGCAACGTTCTCTGTATTGCTTATCGTCAATGTGCTCGTACCGGCAGGTGTAACTGGATTCACAGAAAAGTTTGAAGTTGCTCCGGAGGGCACACCACTCACGGAAAGCGTAACAGGATCAACATACCCATTGAACGAACCGATGGTCACTGTGAAAACAGCATTATTTGGTTGGCATAAAGACACTGTAGCAGGAGAAACGGTCATTGAATAATCATACGTGGCAGCTGTAATGGTAAAATTGTTATTCGAAATATCGAAGAAGGTCCCGTTTGAACAGATAACCATTATGCGACAGGTGGTTGAAGGTAAATTTGGAACTGTTATCACTTGAGACCCATCATTTGGAACATTCGTTGCCAAAACTGTTGGATATGTCAATCCTCCATCAGTAGACAATAAAATATCAACATTGGCACAGGCTACGGGCGCATTACTCGTATTGGCCACATCCCAGGTTATTGTTTGAGATGTTGCTCCTCCCCAGGAAATACCTGTAGCAGTTGGATACAAGACGAGGAACGGACCTGATCCAGCATCTGTGGTAACTTGAATATCGTCGTGGTCATTGCAGCTTCCGGGTCCGGGAGCATTATCGCGTACCGTAACTCTAAAATCCATAACCCTCGAAACAGAAGGCACCACTTCCCAAGTAAACGGCCCATTTGTAGCTAGGGAAGCTAAACTTGGGAAATAACGTGTCGGGCTTGTCGAAGATGGATTACTTCTAAAGTTAGGACCACCTGTTGAAGTTGCGACCGGTGGTTGAGTACTTACTTCGTTATCCATCTGCTCCCAGTTGTAGGTAAGAGGATTCCCGTCAGCATCCGTTGCATTCGCTGTCAAGGCAAAAGGTGTATTTGCAGGCACAGTCACATTCCCAACTGTCCCAAGAATTATCGGGGCACTGTTCGCAAGCGCACTGGTCAATTCGCACGTATGTCCCGCACTCAAGATTTCAACGCTGATCTCCTCCAGACTCTTCCCGGAAAAGTGATCATCTGAATTGTTCTGAACATTCGGCGCACAGATCCCGGCATATCCCATGATCGTGCTGGCACTTCCCGGCTCAACTGCTGTAAGGGCATTTCGGTTACAGTTGTTATTTTGAGTATGGTTTGCACCAAACTGGTGTCCCATTTCATGCGCTACATAATCAATATCAAAAGGATCACCGATGGGAGCAGCACTTCCTGTAACACCTCTTGCTTTGTTACCTCCTGCACACACAACCCCCAATCCCGCAAGGCCTCCACTGTTCGTTCCAAAAACGTGTCCTATATCATAGTTTGCAGAACCGATTACTGCATCTGTATTTGTTTGGTTTTGATTGATCATCGTACCCGGGGTACCGTTGGTAAATGGATCTGTGGTTGCGTTGGTGTAAACAATCAGGTTGTTATTCGGAATAATAGTCATCGTGATCGCCATATCTTTTTCAAACACGCCATTTACACGGTTCATGGATGTGGCCTGTGCCGCAAGCGCCAAAGCGACCGTTCCTCCGTGAAAAATTGTATACTCAGCTGTTGCAGACAAGGCCAGACGGTAGGTTCTCAACTGACAGGTTCCAAACATTTTGTTTATTCCCTGCTCTTCAGTTCCCCTTTCTTCGATTGTATTCCCATTGAAGGTACATTCAAAAGCCTTGTCTGTGATGAAGTCACGGCGTCTATATACAATGTAATAGTCAGAGTTTCCATTGATTGCAGGATCAATATAGATGGTTGATTCCCCAGGCACCATGATCATGGCATGCAAGCCCTTTGGTGTGATATCCCATTTCACGAATGTTCCGCTAGACGCATCACCCGCATCATAGGTTCTAATCTCCGGGAAATTAACCGCCAGTATCCTGTCAAGTGTGCTGTTCTCTTTTGCTTTATATTCGTGCATTGAACCATCAGGATGAGGCAAGGACAAACCTGCAATGAATCCTCCTGTAACATCGTCCCGATGCATTACTCCCTGCATTTGAGACCTAAGGGAATTAACGTCTATCAAATAGTACTTGGCATTTGACGCAGTGATTTGCAGTTCACCCACGGCCATTACAGTGGACTTGGAAACCTCAGATATCGGGTATGAAATGGTCTTTTCATACTGCCCAAATGTTCTAACAGAAACGATTAAGATTAAAAGAGTTACTAGCCCTTTCAATCCCGCAGAGAGATAGGTTTTCATATAGTTTTAACTTAGCTCTGCTAATATACTACGAAATAGCAGAATTTCAACTTAAAAAAGCCTTCCTCAATTTAGCAGCTGGACCCTTTAATTGAATGGGTTATTCATTTAAAATGTATCTCACTCTGTGAAAATACTCCTCTCCACTAAATTCTATCGTATATACCCCGTCCGCCAAACTATTGAAATACAATACAAACCCATCATTTTCAATTTGCTCACAGGTGTTGAAAACACGTTTTCCATGAGCATCAAATACGTCTATTCGATCCAACACTATTTGCGGTGAAATCACATAAACTGTCCCATTTCCGGGATTTGGATACACCTGAACCAGCGAGGAAGCCAGCTCATCGGTATTGGCGCAACCCACAGAAATCACCTGCTGATCGGATGCAGAACAACCATTGCCATCAGTGTATGTGTAACTAATCGTAAAGTCTCCCAGGCCAGCGACTGAAGGATCAAATGTATTGTTTGACACTCCCGTTCCACTGTAAACACCTCCTGAAGGGGAGCCACCGGACAATTCAAAAGCGGGGGTATTGATACACACATCTGATAAAGGTGACAAAGTAACCGTAGGAATCAAGAGAGGATCGGCGAATCCTGAAGCGGCAGAGCTGGTACACCCGCTGGAAGTTTGAGTAACGGTATATGTCCCAGAATTCGTAACGGTTATGGAAGGGGTTGTTGCTCCTGTTGACCAATTAAGACCTGTTCCCGTCGTACTCAAAACCGAATTGCCGCAGTTATTCGAGACAGTAATGATCGGAGGTTCAGGAATTACAATTGGTGCCGCAATTCCGCTCCCTGGTATACTCGTACAGACGCCGGATGTTGCAGTTATAGTGTAGGTACCGGCTGCTGTAACAATAATCGAAGATGTTGTTTCACCGGTTGACCATACTAAACCATTCCCTGAAGCACTCAGAATTGAGCTTCCACAACCATCTGCAACCGTAATTACAGGTGTTTGTGGAAGAACTAAAGGGGATGCTAATCCTGATGCCGGAGAACTGGAGCAACCATTCAATGATTGTGTTACAGTGTATGTTCCTGCATTCAAAACAATAATCGAAGATGCCGTTTCACCGGTCGACCACAGTAAATTGGCGCCGGAAGTTTCGAGAATACTGTACCCACAACTGTCCGAAACAGCAACCAATGGAATATCCACATTCGAATTCACCGCAATCAAAACTGTAGATGCTGCAGAAGTTCCGCAACCATTCGATGCACTTACGCTGATAGGGCCCGAAATCGAACTTCCTGAATTATTTACCGGTGCGTTGTACGTTGCTGAAATAGTTCCCTGACCAGAGGAAATAGAAGCTCCCGGAGGAATTGACCAAATATATGTTGTAGCTTCAGGAACTGCTTCTATGGAATATACATTTCCGGGAGATCCTGAGCAAACAGTTGTTGATCCATTGATGGCTCCAGGCATGGCAGGAACAGTTGTAATGGTGATCGAAGAAGTTGAAGCTGCGGATGTTCCACAACTATTGGCTGCAGAAACACTTACGCTGCCAGAAGTTGAGCCGAAAGTTACAGTGGCTGAATTGGTTCCCTGACCAGAAGTGACAGTGGATCCTGCGGGAACACTCCATGTGTATGAGCTGGCTCCCGAAACGGCGCTAATGGAATATATATTCCCTGTAGATCCCGAGCATACGGTTGTCGAGCCATTTACTGCTCCGGGTGTTGCTGGAGCACTGTTTATGGTAATCGAAGAAGTTGAAGCCGCGGATGTTCCACAACTATTGGTTGCGGAAACACTCACATTGCCGGATGTCGAACCGAAAGTTACAGTGGCCGAATTGGTTCCCTGACCAGAAGTGACAGTCGATCCGGACGGGACACTCCATGTATAAGAGCTTGCTCCCGGAACAGCACTTATAGAATATACGTTCCCAGTAGCTCCCGAGCATACTGTCGCTGTTCCTGATATAGCTCCGGGTATAGATGGCGCACTACCCACTGTTACAGCCAGAAGAGATTCGGTCGAATTTCCACAGCTTTTAGAAGAAGCAACACCAATATTTCCCGAAACTGAACCAAAGTTAACCGTCACGGAGGTAGTCCCTTGACCTGAAGTGATTGTCGCTCCGGAGGGAACGCTCCAGATATACGAAGTAGCTCCGGGCACAGCTGAAATTGAATATACGTTCCCTGTTGCTCCTGAACAAACCGAAGTAGTTCCAGCTATAGTTCCGGGTGTGGCCGGTAAATTACAATTGTACTTCATAATAACACCATAGTCCTCGACCTGCCCCCATGCCAACGGAGTTTTACATGGTCCAGCGGTTGATGCCCCACCAAAATCAGTAATAACTCTCATTCTTAATAGAGTATTTAATACCGCAGTTGCGGGGGTTGTGATTGAAGTCGTGATGGTTCCAACAGCACTGTTCGTAGAATAAACCAGTTCTCCGGCATCTAAAAAGCTGTTATTATTGTTGTAGTCGACATAAACTCGAACCCATTGTGAATACACTGTGCTCACGCCCAAAGTCAACGTATATGAAGTATCTATTTTCAATTCAGTTTGCTCAGAACAAACAAAGGATTGATAGACATTGTCTATATTGCTCGTTTCATAATTAATTGTACCCAGTTTGACCTTTTTTATTCCGATACCGTTGCTCAATATAGGTGTATTTGTTCGAGTAAATGAGGTACATTGTGCTCCAGGTTCATTAAATACGGTAATATATCCCGTTCGGATTACGTTCCCTCCTGTACCAAGTCCATTGCTGGTTGTTAATGAAACACTGTATGTTCCGGGGACACTATACGAAACGACCGGATTTTGTAATGTAGAAGTAGAGGGAGTACCCCCTGAAAAAGACCAATTCCACGCTGTTGGCGATAACAGAGAAGCATCTGTAAAAATAATTGGAGAACCAACACAAGCTACGGTGTCCTGTGCATGAAAATTGGTTATCGGAGGACCCGTAACAATAAACGTAAGAATATTCGAAGATACCGGAGCACCTATAACACCATTCAGACTGGAAGTCATTTTACAATAAATCTGGTCTCCGTCAACCAACAAGTTATTTGTGTAGACAGCACTTGTTTGTCCAATTTGTAGTATTCCATTTCGGTACCATTCATACGTAGGGGAAGCCCCACCATTTACGGGTGTAGCAGTCACCGTTACACCTGTTCCGTACGTTATATTCGTTGATGGATTCGCTGCGATTGATACAGTAGCGATCTTATCTGAAATAAAGACTCCAAAATCGTGACATTGTCCTCTTGTGCCCAACAAACAAGGAGTTATGGTTTCTGTCGACCTCGCACCAATCACCCGCATGCGCAAAAGTGTATTCAATGACGGAGACGCAGGAGTTGTAAAGTTGGCGGTCATCACGGCCGTTGAACCAGTGACATTGTTCCAAGCAGCAATTTCCTCTCCCGCATCCAGAAAATCACCATCATTGTTATAATCAATGTAGACCTTGAAATTTTCAATCAACGAAGCATTGGAGGTTCCTTTAATTCCCAATTGATAGGTCGTGTTTGTATTGAGAACTGTAATTTCTGAGCAACTAAAATCGCCATATCCATTAACCGTTAATCCGTTCGTATTGTCCTCAAGCGTACTTCCAGAGGAATGATTTAATGCCCCTAAGGATACCCGGAAGATCCCATACGTTAGCGTACCGGTATAGCTGGATGTCGAATTGCATGTTGCAGCACCCGGGGCGGAAGTAATAACGATAAACCCTTGTTCCGTCAAATCTGTGGACCCATGTTCGTTGGTTACACTTAGGGTCACATCATACGTTCCGGGAGTTAAAAAGGTGATGATCGGATTCTGGAGGGAAGAATTGTAGGTCGTTCCTGCATTGTTTGTAAAAGTCCAATTAAAGGTTACCCCGGACCAGCTGGTTGTATCCATATCGTTATTTGGAGTACAAGAAGATCTGTCAAAAAATTGAATTATTGATCCGGGGCATCCCCCTGCACTCGTGCTTGTAAAATCTACTTCAGGGATGGAAGGCGGAACTAATGAAACATTGCCATTACTCGCCAAAAATGAAGCTCTCGAAGTTGTAAGAGCAGCTATTGCGCGTGTCTTTTGATCGGATGTAAATTCAGTCCTGCATGCATCTGAGGAGTAATCCATGTAATTGTGAATAAATAGTTCGGTCGAAGAACCCCCATCGCACGCGTTGGCACCTACAACACAGTCACTCGAACTACGTATGTGAGGTGGTGTATCACAAACAAGATCGCCATCAGAATTACACGCAGCATTCGGTGGGCAGGTAGTTCCAGATGCGTCACCTTCGAAGGTATGGTATAAGTTCAATGCATGACCCAATTCATGTACTATAACGTTGCTCGTATAATTCTTGAACTTTGAAGCAAGCACAATAGCGCCGTCACCGGGGTAACCATGGGCAGAAGCAAAACTTGCAAATCCCTGAGTACCTGAACCTCCATTATTGTTGTCTATTTCTGAAACCAGCCAAATATTGTAGTAGTTCAATTGATCCCATACACTGTAACTTTTCATTGTCACATCATCAAGTCCGGATGTTGAAAACATAACTCCTGAAGCAGTGTAAGTCGAATTCCAACTTAGGTCGTACCGCACAATTCCATTTGAACAATTGTCATATGGATCTCGAACGGCAAGTGCAAACTCGATTTCCATATCAATTCCGTTGCCACCGCCAATGGTTCCGGGCACATTTCTGAAATGTTCGTTCAAGGCTTTGATTGCATTCCTGATTTCGTCGTCAGTAATTGAAGTCAGAGTAGTTCCATCACTCATAACATGAACTACAACAGGTATTTTATATGGCGTCTGCGCAACTTTTTGAGGTAGTGTTAGTCCTTTGACGGCTGTATTAAAATCAAGAGTCCTTTTCCGATATAATGAATCGTTTGCCATTTTCAATTGATGAAAATGATCAAAACCGCATTGCTCAACATTTGACGGTGCAAGGCCCAACGGCCATGTCAATTGAGAATGCCCAAACGATATACACCAAAGGAATACCAATAGCAATAGGGAATGACCAGATTTAAACATGCGAAAGAAATTTTAACAATGAACTAATATAGAAAATGTTACGCACTTCTTCCGTGTCAAGAAATGTTTTTCTTTATTCTAAAAATTAATCTAAGAAATAACCAGGAGCTCTGATGTCCTAATTAAAGAGAGAATCTACAAACTCATGCTTATTGAAAAGCTGCAGGTCGTTCATGCCCTCACCTACACCAATGTATTTCACAGGAATCTTCATTTGATCAGAGATACCAATGACCACGCCGCCTTTGGCAGTCCCATCCAGTTTCGTAATAGCCAGCGCATTGATATCTGTGGCCAATGAAAATTGTTTTGCCTGCTCAAAGGCATTTTGACCGGTGGAACCATCAAGTACTAGTAAAATTTCATGAGGTGCACTTGGAACCACCTTTTCCATGACTCTTTTAATTTTACTTAATTCATTCATGAGGTTAATTTTATTGTGTAGACGGCCAGCTGTATCTATTATAACGACATCCGCATTTTGTGCCTTTGCCGATTGCAAGGTATCGAAAGCTACTGAAGCCGGATCCGCCCCCATTCCTTGCTGTACGATTGGCACACCTACCCGCTCTGACCAAATGATCAACTGATCTACCGCAGCTGCACGGAACGTATCTGCCGCACCCAGCACCACTTTTTTGCCTGAGCTTTTAAACTGGTGAGCCAATTTCCCTATGGTGGTAGTCTTCCCTACACCGTTCACGCCAACCACCATGATCACATAGGGATCGTTTTCCGGTTTCTCAAATTCAATTGTACCGTTGGCTCCTGAATTGTTTTCCTCCAACAAGGATGCAATCTCTTCCTTCAGAATAGTATTTAGCTCATTTGTACCTAATACCTTATCTCTGGATACACGTTCTTCAATGCGCTGGATGATTTTCAACGTTGTTTCAACACCCACATCAGAAGTTATTAATACTTCTTCCAGGTTATCAAGCACCTCATCATCCACTCTGGACTTTCCAATAATGGTACGCGCAAGTTTTGAAAGAAAACTTTGTTTTGTCTTTTCAAGCCCTTTATCCAGGCTTTCTTTCTTGTCTTTTGAAAATAATCCGAAAAATGCCATTGCGTAAAAATAAGAAAAGCTCCATTTCAGGAGCTTTAAAATATCATTAAGTCAAGAGATGGTTACTTCTTCGTAAACCATTCTTTCACTTTATCATTGTGAACGATTTCTTCTTTGAAGGTATAGGCACCGGTTTTATCCGATTTAACCATTTTGATAACCTTGGTGTGCTCTTTTCCTCCTCCTTTTTGTAACGATGCTACTACTTTCTTTGCCATGACTCAAATTTATTTAATCTCTTTGTGAACTGTCATACGCTTCAAGATCGGATTGAATTTTTTAATTTCCATTCGATCAGGAGTATTCTTTCTATTCTTCGTCGTGATGTAACGAGAAGTTCCAGGCATCCCTGAATCTTTATGCTCCGTGCACTCAAGAATCACCTGAATTCTATTTCCTTTTGCTTTTTTCGCCATTTCTATTCTTTTTAATGTCTACCGTTTCACAACGGGTAGAACAGGATTACTTCAAATACCCTTTCTCACGTGCCTCCTTGACACACGCTGAAATTCCTTTTTTGTTAATTGTTCTTAGCGCTGAAGTAGAAATCTTCAAAGTTATGAAGCGGTCTTCCTCAGGGAGGTAGAACTTTTTGGAAACCAAATTCGGGTAAAATTTACGTTTCGTTTTACGGTTGGAGTGTGAAACGTTGTTCCCTACCATCACCGATTTACCCGTAAGTTGACAAACTCGTGACATTTTTTATTGTTTTATCCTAATTCTAAATGGGGTGCAAAGTAACTACTTTTTTACAAAAAGCACAAGTGTTCGCTACTTTTTTTCTGTTGCAATGTCTAAAATTCGACATCTAAGCATATTAAGTGCCGAAAGTACAGTCATTTGAATGTTCCTTTCACGATTGTCACCAAAGCGGAAACAATGGGATTCTACTCCATCCATGTCACACACTGCTACCCAAACCGTTCCAACGGGAATTTCATCCGTACCTCCGTCAGGTCCGGCAATTCCGGATGTTGCTATGCAAATGTCGACATTCAATTTTAATCGGCCATTCATTGCCATTTTTTCCACGACCTCCTTACTTACGGCCCCGAACTGGCTTAAATCCTTATGATCAATATCAACAAGCTGTGATTTTAATTGATTGGTATAGGTAATTAAAGATCCCTGAAAATACACTGACGAACCCGGAACCGAGATCAGATTGTGGGCCAATGCTCCTCCTGTGCAGCTTTCTACTGAACCCAAGGTTAACTGTTCATTTATTAATAATTTGCCAACGACCTCAGAGAGCGTTTCATCCTGAATCCCGTACACATATTTGGGTAAAGAATCTTGTAATTCTTTAAAAAACATTTCAATCTCCTTCTTTCGCTGAGCACCTTCATAAGATGTTAAACGCAATTTAACTGTACCCGGTGATGGGAGATATGCCAGACCTAACCCTGCTTTTCGCACCCTGTCCTCCCACTCCGTAATTTTATCTGCCAGAAAAGACTCGCCTATTCCTTGCGTCATGAGCGTGTAGTGGTACAAGGACACCAACGCTCCTCTTTTTTCAAGTCGCGGGAATACTTCATTACACATAATCCCTTTCATTTCATAGGGAACACCTGGCATACTGATCACAATTGATCCATCCCTCTCAAACCACATTCCATCAGCTGTGCCGTTTAAGTTTTCAAGGATCTCAGCATTTACCGGAAGATCCGCCTGACGAATATTCACTTCAAGCATCGGGCGGTTTCTGGACGCAAAAAAAGCCTCAATTCTTTTCAACGTAGGCTCATGACACTTCAATTCAGTATTAAAGTAATCCGCAAGCGTATGTTTGGTGATGTCGTCTTTCGTCGGACCCAGACCACCCGTGATGAATACAATATTGGATCTTTTCACAGCAATATCGACGGCATCTCGAATATCCTTTTCATCGTCACTTATGGTTGTAACAAATTTGGTTCGAATTCCGCGCAGTGAACATTCCATGCCAATCCATGACGCATTCGTATTGATCGTTTGTCCGATAAGCAATTCATCTCCAATCGAAATAATTTCTGCTGTCATTTCTTTTTAAACTTTGCAACGGATTCAATGTGCCCTGTGTGTGGAAATTGATCCACTAATGAAAATTTCTCCAACTCATATCCTGCCTTCCGCAAAAGCTCAGTATCTCTGGCTTGAGTGCTAGGATTACATGAAATATAAACAATATTGTCCGCACTTAGTTCTATGGTCTTCTGTAGCGTTTTAGGAGCAATTCCTGCTCTCGGCGGATCCAGTATGATTGTCGCAATTTTACCAATGAACTCCGGATGCTCTTTAAGGAATTTCCCTACGTCGGCTGCGTAAAACTTAATCCCTGTGATATTGTTACGCGCGGCATTTCGTTCCGCATCTTGAATTGCTTCTTCAACGATATCAACCCCTACAATCTGCGTATTTCCGCCTCTTTTCGCTAAAAGTTGACCAATTGTCCCTGTGCCACAAAACAGATCCATCACCACTTTGTCGGCGGGCAGATCTTCCTCAAAGACGTAATCTAATGCTTTTGAATAAAGCAATTCAGCACACTTCGGATTGGTCTGAAAAAAGCTCTCCATGGAAATTTCAAACTCAAGACCCAATAACTTTTCTACAACCACAGGCGAACCATAAAGCAGTTTATTCTCGCCATTTTCAATTTTCGCCCGATCCGCCACATTGTCATTAATGGTGTGCTGCAGTCCAGCCAAACGCCTGCCCAACTTGCCGGTAAGAAATTCCACGAATGCCTTCCGGTCAAACAAATCCAATCCATCCGAAGATGTCACAAGATTGATTAGAAGCTGATCCTGATAAAAAGACTTTCTCACCACAAGGTATCTGAAGAAGCCAGTTTTTTTCGGAGGATGCCATGCCGGCAGTCCCGTTTGATGCAGAAATGACCTTACTTCTTTGAGTGACTGTTCCCATTCAACGTCAAACAAACCACTGGGTGCATTCAGATTTTCTACTTTCCACCAGGTTCCCCGACGTTTGAATCCAAGTGCAAAAGCATCATCCTTCTCTTCGCCACTATGAGGATCGTGCTCAATGGAGGAAAATCCATATTCCATCTTATTTCTGTAGAAATAATGGTCAGGAGAGGAAATAAACACATCAAATCTCCCGTCAAGATCCCGCACACCTGAAATTCTTGAAAAGACCTCTAATGTAGAGGATTTCTTAACCTCCTCCTGCACCTCTACCGGCACAAAAACATAGGGACCGCCAGATATTTCCTGAAAGTTCTCTACTACTTCAAGCGGGGATCTTTTAATGATATCTATAAGTTTGGCCTCGGCATGGCGTTTTCGTTTGGTATCAATTTTTGCCCTAACACGCTGTCCGGGGAATGCATTATCTACAAAAACTACGTACTGCCCATCCGAAGTAGGCACACGAGCTATGCCCCGTCCGCCAAAAGCATACGAATCAATGTCGAGCTCTACAATTTCACCTCGGTGAAACATACTTTCATGATTGTTGATTGAGAGGATTCCATCAGATCATTCCACGAATGACTCCCTTATCAGAACCTTCAACAAAATTAATGATCATTTCCCGAATTTCGGACTGAGGCAATTGTTCTTTGATCGCTTCAATTCCTTTCGAAATATTGTTATTCTGAACGTACAAAATACGATAAATATCTTCGATTTCTCTCACCTGATCATCGGTATAACCTCTTCTGCGCAATCCCACAGAGTTTACACCGGCGAAAGTCAGCGGTTCACGAGCGGCTTTTATGAAGGGAGGTATGTCTTTGCGTATCAGGGAAGCTCCCCCAATAAATGTATGTGCGCCAATCACCGCAAATTGCTGAGCTGCCACTTTGCCCTCCAAAATAGCAAAATCATCTATCTGTACATGTCCTGACAATCCGACATAGCTTGCCAGAATCACATTGTTTCCTATCTGACAATCGTGAGCGACATGTACATACGTCATCAAAAGGCAATTCGAACCAATAGAAGTCTTCCACTTGTCCTTCGTACCTCTGTGTATTGTAACACACTCGCGGATCTTTGTGTAATTTCCAATTTCCACAGTTGTGTACTCTCCGTCGAATTTAAGATCCTGTGGAATTACCCCGATTACTGCGCCGGGAAAAATCTCACAGTGCTCTCCTATTCTGGTTCCGGGATAGATGGTTACGTTCGAATGAATTTTGGTTCCGGCACCGATCACAACATCCTCATAGATAGTGGAAAAGGGTTCAATGATTACCCCCTCGCCCAAAGTCGCGCCACTTGATACTTGTGCCAGTGTACTTATCATGCTATGCTTTATCTTTTATAACCTGCGCAAGCATTTCTGCTTCCATCACGACTTTTCCGTTGACATAGGCTTTACCTCCCATCTCTACGAGCCCACGCCGTATTGGCGACAGAAGGAATAATTCAAACACAAGTGTATCGCCGGGCAACACCTTTTGCTTGAACTTGACATTGTCAATTTTCATGAAATACGTTGAATAGAGATGTGGATCCTCGACCTTGGATAAGGCAAAAATCCCACCTACCTGAGCCATGGCCTCTATCTGAAGAACACCCGGAAAAACAGGGTTTCCCGGGAAGTGCCCCGTAAAAATCGGCTCATTCATAGTCACATTCTTCACGCCTACGATCGATTCTTCATGAATTTCCATGATTTTATCAACCATCAGGAACGGGAAGCGGTGAGGCAACATTCGTTCGATGTCATTAATATTGTAAAGAGGCTCTTTGGAAAGATCAAACGTTCTCCCCTCTTTTTCCTGTTTTTTGATCTGTTCCTTGAGCACTTTTGCAAAACGAACGTTTCCGGAATGGCCCGGTCTTGCACCCAGAATATGCGCTTTAATCGGTTTCCCCACCAAAGCAAGGTCACCCACTATATCCAACAGTTTATGTCTTGCAGGTTCATTTTCAAACTGAAGTTTGGTACTGTTGAGAACACCAATTCCCTCAAAATTAACCGTAAGGTTTTCTTTCCCCAGCAATTTTGCCAATCGATTCAATTCTTCTTTCGAAATATCATCTCTGTCCACAAGAACGATGGCATTGTCGAGGTCCCCCCCTTTAATCAGGTTATTGGTTGCAAGGAATTCAAGTTCCCGCAAGAAGACAAATGTTCTGCACGGAGCTATTTCACTGTTGAACTCGTTGATGTTGTACATTGAGGCATGTTGCGTACCTAAAACCGGAGACTTATAATCAACCATAACCGTTATGCGGTAATTCTGATCAGGAACGGCTAAAAATTCTATTCCTTTTTCCGTGTCCTCCCAGGGAATATTTTCAGTGAGTACAAAGTATTCTCTTTCGGCGGATTGCTCAGCATAACCTGCTTCTTCAATAGCAAGAACAAAAGGAAGTGAACTTCCATCCATAATCGGTACTTCTGGTCCATCCAGCTTGATTAGAGCATTGTCTACCTGGCAACCATACAAAGCAGCAAGTACATGTTCTGTTGTGTACACTCTTGCACCATTGGATTCAAGTGTCGTCCCACGATCAGTGGCTACCACAAGATCTGCGTCCGCTTTAATGACCGGCTCACCCTCCAGATCAATTCGCTGAAACTTATACCCATGATTGTCGGGCGCCGGACAAATTTCCAGATTAACTTTCTCTCCGGTATGCAGCCCAACTCCCTGAAATTTGATGGGCGTCTTTAAAGTTCGTTGCTTGTCAGCCATTCCGTTCACCTTTTGTTAGTTCTTTTATTTTGTTTTCGAGCTCCTGTAGCTTATTTAAAATGAAAGGAAGTTTACGGAATCCAAAGTATGATTTTTTAAAATCTTCCATCGGAATACCGGGTGATCCCATCAGGGTTTCCGCTTTTTTAACTGTTGAAGGGATGCCTGACTGCGCGACTATTTTTGTTCCGTCTGCAATATGCAGGTGTCCACTGATCCCAGCCTGCCCTCCTACCATCACCTGACTCCCCAATTTGGCTGAGCCGGCGATGCCAACCTGAGCAGCAAGTGCTGAATTGGTCCCAACCTCCACATTGTGTGCGATCTGACAAAGGTTGTCAATCTTCGCCCCTTTTCGAATTATCGTTGAACCCATTGTCGCCCTGTCAATCGTTGTATTCGAACCTATCTCTACATCATCCTCAATGATCACATTCCCAATTTGAGGCACCTTATGAAAAACACCTTGCTCGTCAGGAGCAAAACCAAATCCATCTGCACCAATAACCACACCTGCGTGAAGTATACAATTCTTGCCAACAACACAATCAGCATAAATGGATGTTCCGGGATGTATTACGGTATTGTCGCCAACTACCACATTGTCGCCAATATAGGCGTTGGGATAAATCACCACATTGTCACCTATAGTAGCAGATTCACCGATATAAGCAAATGCTCCAACAAATATATCTTCTCCCAACTTTGCGCTTTCCGAGATGTAGGATGGTTGTTCAATTGACGGCTTTTTCTTTTTCATGCCGGAGTAAAACTCAAGCAACTTTGCAAAACACGCGTACGCATCATCCACTTTTACCAGAGTAAGGGTAGGCGGCAAAGGTTTCGCAGGAACAAAAGATTTATTTACAATACATATACTTGACCCAGTGCTGTAAATATATTCTTCATATTTAGGGTTGGAAAGAAACGATAAGGTGCCGGATTGTCCTTCTTCGATCTTGGCAAGACCAGAAACTTTCGCAGCGGAATCACCCACCACATCTCCGCCAAGAATACCCGCTATCTGTTCAGCTGAAAATTCCATCGGTCAAATTTAAGAAAACATCCTATTGGAAGTATTGGCTAAAAAGCCAGTTATCAACACTGCCCTCTGAACTTTCACTCGCATGGCGGATCCACCGCAACGATATCAATCCGCTCTTTGTACCATACTGCTCGCATACCCAGTGTAAGCGTGTCATTAATTCTCGTTTCCAAATAATGCTCTGGCTTTGGCTTTTGGATAAACGACGTTTTAGAAAAGTCAATATCACACTTCGATTGCATGAATTTGAACAACGCATCTGGTCCGGAGACATTGTAAGTTTTACGCAAGCACTCATTTAGTGAACGTTGCCCCAGAAAAAGGAGGTTTTTGTTTGATGGAAAACGAATCACTTCGCCTTTTGCAGCTTTAGAATTATGTACTTTATCTACAGCAAACTGACTTACAATAACTTCAGAAACAAAACTTTCCTCCGGCAAGGTCATAAAGAATTGAAGTGTTTTCCCGGAAGGCAATTCTGCCTCCATAGCATATGCTTTTTCTTTTCCGGATCGGCGACTTTTTGAAAATGAGATTTCTGATTCTTGAATCAGCTGGAGCAGATCTTTTTTAGATACTCCCTTTGATTTCAGGATTTTTTTCTCTTGCTCAGCGAGCACAATAACGCGTTCAAGAATCGCTGTTTTAACTCGGTTTGATGGCAACCATGAACAGCCTCTATTCTTAAAAAAGAAAACCACAAAGAGCAAACCAAGGAGAAATCCAATCCCGTAATATTTTAGCCTTCTCAGAAAAGTATCCATAGCTCTCAAACATTAAAAAGGCCGCTAAAAAAGCGGCCTTGAAAAAAAGTCATTTCTGATTAAAGAATCGCGTCAAGTTTTGAGGTAAGTTGAGCTTTCGGAACAGCCCCGACTGACTTGTCAGCCACAGCGCCATTTTTGATAAATAAAACTGTAGGGATATTACGCACACCAAATTGTGCGGATACTCCGGGATTGTTATCTACGTTCACTTTTCCAATGATCGCTTTTCCCTCATACTCTTTGTACATCTCATCGATTACCGGTCCTATCATACGACATGGGCCACACCATTCTGCCCAAAAGTCAACCACAACGGGCTTGTCTGATTTCATTACCAATTCTTCGAAGTTTGCATCTGTAATTTCTAGTGCCATACTATTTTGTTTTAAGGTAGCCTTATTTAAGAGCCACAAAATTAAATGAATTTACTCATAGACAAGTTTTTTGCCAATCTTTTTTCCTGCCAAGTTGTCACTAATTCTCTATGCGAAAACGCTTCATGGTCTTCTGGTTTTCAGTTCGAAGCTGGTAACTGTATGTCCCGTTGGCAATATTTCTTGTGTCCAGGCGCACAATGTGCCCGCCGGAACCGAAATCACCCTCTTTAATAACTTGAAGCACATCGCCTTGCTGATCAAGCAATTCAAGAATGACATTCTTTTTTGAATCCGTGGTAAAATATATCTCAATTTCACCCGCTGCAGGATCTTGTTCGAGACTGTAAAGGGTGCAATAATCTTTTGAAACCGGTTGCCCCTTCCCCAGGTAGGCAAGAAGTTTTCGATACGCAATAATGAGCACTAAAAGGGACAGTGTCACAAATAAAACTCCGATTAGAATGCGTTCAAGTGTCATGTCATCTCTCGTTAAATTACAATGCTATCAACCCTTCAATCAGTGCGGCTGATTCATATCTTCGTATAATTGAATCTACATCCAGCATCAACTCTTTGGACGTCACGCTCATGTATTTCCCTGTTTTCGATGGATGAAAACTAAGTTCCGCTTCTTCACTAAAAAGCGAAGATACCATCGCTATTTTACCGGACTCATTCGGAACGATGAATTTAAACATGTAAACATCAGGCCACTCCTGTTGTTCCAGTTGCACTTTAAGATTTTTCAATACCTGATCCATCACCAAACGATCTGTATAGCAAATTAAGTCTGTTCGATTCTATTTTAACCTCGGTTCCTATTTTATCCTCCGACAGAAGCAACTCCTCAAAAGTACAAATTCCCTTCTCTGAAAGCATTCGCAATTCCCCATAAAAAAGAACAGGATCCAATTCATCTGATAATTTAACTTTCTCGCTATTCTCAAATTGCGGCCAGACAGACGCATAGATTCTGAAAAGCTCCAGCCAGCCGCTCACATTTACTGAAATTTCTTCAAAATTTTCCGCTTGAAAAACCATCAATTTAAATTGATTAACGGCTTTTTGATATTCATTGTAGCGCTCTACTACGATATCCGATAGTTCCGGTATTTCAAATGCGCTCTGTAAGCTTGGACCTGAAACTCCCAGGACCACTGAAGCACGATGTAGCAGTTCAAGCCGACCCATGCGTTTATAGATTACCTTCGGGATCATTTTTGCGGATGCAACCCACTGTTTTTCCTGAAAAAGCACATGTTCAACTGATACAGAAACATTGTCGAACGCAGAAGCATTGAGTATTGCACGCGCCTCCTCTTGTGTCACGACTCAAGTGAACCATTATTCTTCCTCATACGAATGTTAAGGAATTCGACTATCAAAGCGTACACCATCGCAAAATACACATACCCTTTCGGAATGTGCTGCCCAAATGCCTCAGCGACCAAAATCACACCGATTGTTACCAAAAATCCAAGTGCGAGCATTTTGATGGTTGGACGCCTCTGTATAAAATCTGAAATGGACTTCGCAAACAACATCATCACGATCATGGATACAACAACCGAACTGTAAATAATGATCAAGGGATTGTGTCCCGTTTCTCTTTGCAGATCATTTGTCATTCCTATGGCTGTTATTATGGAATCAAAACTGAAAACGATATCAATCAGTACTATCTGAAATATCACATTTCTCAGTGATGCGGGGTTTTTCAACTGCTTGATTTTATCTGATTTGCTGACCGCACGATGCATTTCCATAGTGCTTTTATAGATCAGGAACAGCCCCCCGAGCAACAAAACCAGACTTTGCAAGGTGAAATCATCTATACTTTTAATTCCGGAATGGGGAAAAATAGGTCGGGTAAACTGCATGACCCATGAAACTCCAGCGAGGAGTAGCAAACGGACCACAAGAGCAAGACTTAAACCTATATTTCTTGCCGTACGTTGTTTCGCGGCAGGCAGACCATCTGAAACTATTGAAATGAAAATTATATTATCAATTCCCAGTACAATCTCGAGAAGCGAAAGAATGAGAAAATAGGTTAAACCCTCAACAGATAAAATAGCGTCAAAAAATTCCACGTTGTTGTTTGTGGGACAAAATTAATCAAAGAAATCAATGCCGAGTGAACTTAAAAAAACTTTCTAGGACTCCTGCATTGTCGGCATCTTGGGTGAATACTTCAAGTAATCTCGGGCTGTTAGATTCCTCAATAAATAATTTCTCCAGCTTCTTTTCAAGCATTTCAGCAGAAGACGCAAAATCATATTCTACGCAAAAAGCCTCACAAATTCCCTTGGCTGTGAATGCATGTCTTGCTTCAAAAAAGCGTTCGAGTTTTGGAGATTCTGCAGGGCCTGGAATGATCCTGAAAATCCCACCTCCTCCATTGTTGACTAGTAAAATTCTTAAATTCCGATCCAAGTAACTGTTCCACAATCCATTGCTGTCGTAAAAAAAAGAGACATCTCCGGTGATAAGTACATGCAGTTTTTCAGGAGATGCAAAGGCTGCGCCAACAGCTGTACTCGTGCTGCCATCGATTCCGCTTGTTCCTCTGTTGCACCAATACCTTACAGAACTAATGGGATCAAAGAGCTGGCAATAACGCACCACCGAACTGTTGCCCATGTGCAAATCAACGCCTTCGGGAAGCACGTCCAAAGCTTTGTGGAAAACACCCAAGTCCGAAAAGGGAACATTTACAAAGAATTCTGACGCCATTTGTTTGTTGAGGTGATCCATTTTTCGCCATTTTCCTGCGAAATTGGACTTTGAGCGTTCGTAAACGAGTTTATTCAAACTTCTGAAAAATTCATGGGGTGACACCTGAAAACTATGCGTTAACGATTGATACGTATCCATGTAAGGAAAAGAGGAACCTACTTTCCAATGAATTGACGGCTTGCGTTCGCGTAAAAAGTGTTTTATGCGTTTGGACACCACTGCACCTCCAAGCGTTATAAGAAGTTCAGGACAATACTCATCAATTTGATCAGGAGAAATGGTATTCAGTGTGCGATCAATGCTGTGAATGAATTTTTGATCTACCAAATTTGATGTGTTTTCTACAAGAACAGCCACAGAACTATCTCCGGCAAAAACAGACAACTCTTGCAAGAGGGATGCATCCGGTGCCATTTGTCCAACAAGCACAAGTTTCTTTGTTTTGGCCATTCCATCCAAAAGAATTTGAATAGTCTTGTCATCCGGAGAAAAACCACCGCTTAACTGAACAATGGATCGTGCGGACGGACGAGAAAAGTCATTCTCTATACCGTAAAGAGGTTCCCGAAGAGAAAGATTAAAATGTACAGGGCCTTTCCAGTTCCCATTGGCTAAAGAAAATGCTACTGCCGACTCGCGTTCAATTTTCCATCGTTCATCCGAATGACGGATCGATTCTGAGAATTGACAACTGTACCTGACATGGTCACGGAAAACACCTTGTTGCCGAATGGTTTGGCCATCGCCCTGATCCATCCACTCCTCAGGTCGGTCAGCTGTAATGACAATCAATGGAAGTTCCTGATAAAACGCTTCTGCTACCGCAGGGTAATAATTTAACGCTGCAGAACCGGATGTGCATACGATTGCCACAGGAGCCTTTGTTTGCTGAATGATCCCAAGTGCAAAAAAAGCGGCGGAACGCTCGTCATGAATCACAAGGCACTCTACCGAAGGATGCTCGTCAAAAGCAATGACCAAAGGCGCATTTCGGGAACCCGGGGAACAAACGACGTGCTTCACACCATGCAACACACATTGTTCTACAAGAAGTTGAACCGTTTCTTTGTCACTCGAAATCATATTTCAAAACTACATATTTTGAAGGACCTTCAGCAAAGTTTGCGACTTGTTCTCCGTTTCCTCCCATTCATCCTGGACTACAGAGGCCTGAGTGAAGCCTCCACCGACAAATAAATAATAGTGGCCACCTATCCACTTTGCACACCGGAGATTGACATAGACAGATGAACGGTCATGCTGTTTCCATCCTAAAAAACCGGTATATAACTCCCTGTCATGTTTTTCGTATTTCTGTATCAGATGCATAGCCTGATCTCTTGGCAATCCTGATACGGCCGGTGTTGGATGCAACTCATTTAATAAATCTCCTAACTGTTCTGCACTGATCGTACAGGATAAGATGGTTCTCAGATGACAAACAGCACCTGCCTCAACGACATGTCTATCGCTGATTGAAATTTTGCGCCCATATTTCGAAAGTTTCTTCCGAACAAAAGAAGTCACAGCCGCCTGCTCATTCAGTTCTTTGGAGGTCCAGGTTTTTTCTGAATTTTTTGGCAAAGTTCCCGCCAATGACATTGTTGTAAATTTTCCATTCTCAAAAGAACACAATACTTCCGGACTGGCTCCAATCCATGTCCCCAAAAGGGAGGAGCTGAAATAATACACAAAAGCCTCGGGATATTCTTCTGTAAGTCGTTGAAATGCTGTCTCGGGAGCCAATTCCGCTGAACATTTTTTAATTCTTGAAAAAATTGCTTTGGTTATGTTCTGTTCTTTCAAGTCATTCAAAAAAGCATTGGCTGTCTTGAAATACTCCTCTTTTGTGCTGACAAATGGAACCGATAGATCATTCGAGTGTACTATTCCATTCTCGACAAAACAATACAGATCCCGACCTGTCCACGAAGAAACAATGAATCCGGAAGCTTCATTCAGTCCAGAAACTTTTTCAAATCGACCATGGAGCACCTGTGTCTGTTCTCCGGGAAATCTGTATCGAAGTTCATCCACTATCTTCGTTCTATGACCATTACCGTCAAACGACCGGTACAAATGAGACGTTCCGTTGTTCCATCAAAAATATCTACCTGCCACAAATGAGTTTTCTTTCCCGCATGAATCACCTTTCCAACAGCCCGAACAAACCCCTCTTTAATCCCAGAAACATGGTTGGCATTAACCTCCAGTCCGACCGGAACCTCTTTCGATAAATCGATGAGTAAAGTGGACCCCATGGAACCAATACTTTCGATCAACGCAGCACTGGCTCCCCCGTGCAACAAACCCATGGGCTGATGCGTCCGATGATCAACGGGCATTGTTGCGACCACAAATGTATCCCCAATTTCAATACACTCAATACCGAGTTGCTGCATCAGCGTATTCTTGTTGAACGCATTCACCTCCTCAAGAGAAACCTTTCTTAATTGCATGCTACAAAAATACATCGAAACAACGAATAGCGACTATGCTGCAGCTCATAAGACAAATCATTACCTTTACCGCATGATTCAAGAAAATGTCGACCTGTTTCATGTAAACACCTTTGGAATTCATGCGAAAGCGCGATATTTTGCCGGTTTTAAGTCGGTCAATGATTTGAAAGAATTATTGAATGATCGGCCTGAAGGTCCACTCTTAATCCTTGGAGGCGGAAGCAATATTCTTTTAACCAAAGATTTTAACGGCTTTATTCTTAAGAATCAGATAACTGGAATTCAGGTGGTTTCAGAAAATGAAGAGGACGTATTCGTACAGGCTGGTGCCGGAGAAATATGGCATGAATTCGTTTTGTACTGTATTGATCATGGGTATGCCGGACTTGAAAATTTAAGTCTCATCCCGGGAAGTGTGGGAGCAAGTCCGATGCAAAACATTGGGGCGTACGGCGTGGAGATTAAGGACGTATTTCATTCGCTGGAGGCATACCATATTGCATCAGGAGAGATTCATACCTTCGACAACGAATCATGCGCTTTTGGATATCGAGAAAGTGTTTTTAAACGCAAGTTCAAAGATCAGTATGTGATACTGAATGTCACCTTCAGACTGAGTAAAAAACCGAACTTGAATACCAGTTACGGTGCCATTGAGAGTGAATTAAAAAACATGGGAGTTACCACGCCAACAATCCGCGACATCAGCAACGCGGTAATTGCCATTCGCTCGTCAAAATTGCCGGATCCAAAAGTCATAGGCAATGCAGGAAGTTTCTTCAAGAATCCTGTGGTTGAGCAAAAAGTGGTGGATGAGATCTTGAAAAAGAGCCCGGATGCCCCCAATTACCCGGCTGAATTCGGAAAACGAAAACTTGCCGCCGGATGGCTGATAGAGCAAGCCGGATGGAAAGGCAGAACACTCGAAAACTATGGAGTGCATAAATTACAGGCGTTGGTACTTGTAAATTACGGCGGAGCCACTGGCAAGCAGGTGTACGAGCTTTCTTCGGATATCATTGCCGATGTGGAAGCCAAGTTTGGTGTGACACTAGAGCGTGAAGTGAATATTCTGTAAATCCGCAACCAGGTGCAACAAGAGGTTCAGAGGCAGAAAATCTTAAACTCTTTTCAAATTCTTGATCTGAAACCAACTTCCTCATGGAAAAAAATCAAACAGGCATACAAGACCCAGGCTAAAAAATGGCATCCAGACAGAAACAGTCTGGAGGAAGCAAAAACCAGGACGGCTCAAATCAATGAATCCTACGACTTTCTCTCCACTTTTTTTGATACCTCAGGATCTTTAAATGATCCGAGTGGTTTTTTCCGCAGTCTGGATACCGGGAAGGATCACGCCATCAAAACCAATCATCGGGGCGAAGTTAAAAAGCGGCTGATTCGATTCTACGGCAACAAATTGGCCTCGGATGACCGAAGAAGAGACAGGCGCATAGAGACAATTCTTATCCATCTGAATTTCTGGTTCTGTGTTGTGAATGTACTTATCCTCCCTCCGGCTTTGTCGATCATCTTTGGGTGGAACGGGTTGTTGCTTGCATTGACAGCCAACCTCATTTTCATCCTTTTCACCATGAGCGCCGTGAGAAACATTCACAAAATTCGAATCTTCAATTTGAAAATGAGGAACACATAAACAGCACATTGAAAACCCTACAAAACTATTCCTGAAGGTTGTTTACCAGGTTTCTTCCTTCCCTTCTTCCTTGTTGGTTTGATCGATCAACTTTTGCCAATTATAGGAAGGGTCGTCCAAATCTTCTAGGATTTCTTTGTAATCCTGCTCGTTGAGATCATAACGTGTGATGTCCTCGCCTGTGTACTCTTCGATCTGAGTCAATAAATCCTTTTCTCCTTCGCTGCAAAAAGACAAGGCCTGCCCCTTGCTTGTCCCACGGCCGGTTCGTCCGCAACGG
>JBEGVI010000040.1:0-28810 GCA_041178485.1 Bacteroidota bacterium
GCATTGCTGAAATCTGAGGTTCGTGAAATTGCACGTCAACAAGGATTGCTTACAGCTGAAAAAAAGGATTCTCAAGGACTTTGTTTTGTCGGAAAGATCAGTTTGCCACAATTCCTGCAGCAACAGCTTGCCCCAAAAAAAGGAGATGTAATTGAGGTCCCTGGAAATATCCCTCAACTGCAAACCTATGAGGAGATTCCTCCCTCCATTGAAAATGTAGAATCTCTTTCCAGACCGTTTAAATTCAATCGAACAGATGGAGTTAAGGTGGCAGAGCATCAAGGAGCGCATTATTACACCATTGGACAACGAAAAGGACTCCACATTGGCGGCCGACCCGAAGCATCCTTTGTTTTGGCTGTCGATACTTTTGAAAACATTGTTTACTCAGGCCTGAATGACCTACATCCAGGACTGAATCGGTGGGCATTGCACATCTTGCCAAATGACATTCACTATGTGAATCCATCTTACAGACTCGAGCTCAATGAAACAATTGGCTGCGATGTCAGAGTACGCTACCGTCAAGCACTTCAAAAAGGTACACTAATCAGAAAATCAGATGGTTTATACATCTTGTTTAAAGAAAAACAACGCGGGATTACACCTGGGCAATTTGCGGCCTGGTACGTAAATGGAGAACTCGTTGGCTCAGGAGTTATTCACTCTTAGGAAACAATTCACGAAAAGATCCATCCGAATACACCTCTACAAGTTTAATTAACTTCCTCTCAGCTATATTTTTCTGGGACAACGATTGTCTAGACTTGCCATCCTCCTGGACTGTACCTTCCTCGGGATCTAGATGTCCACACACCAGCCATTTTGCATTCACCTTCGGGAAATGATGCAGCGTTTTTTCAAGAAAATCCAAGCTTGGTTTATTCCGTCCCGAGAGCACATGGCTCATATTCGAACGTTGCACTCCTATTTTGTCCGCAAAGGCCGAGGCTGAAAGATTATGCATTTTAAGCACGATTTGTAGACGTTCCTGAATTGTCATTTGTAAACTTTTTATTTCGGCATATAGTTTACAAAAATAAATTAATTAAATTTAAAAGACAAAAAAAGGGAGCAATGCTCCCCTCTATTTATTGCAAACCAAGTGATTAATTCAAACTTACTGAATGAAAAATTGAAACCTTATTGGTGTTTTGAATTTGTTCGGATTGACGAACTGCATCCATCAAATGAGCAACTTCAAAAATGTTCAGTTTACTCTTAGTACCTTGAAGTCTATGTTGAGACAATTTGTACTGAGCCGCTTTTACAGTGTTGTTTATCATCTTATTTACTTTTAGGTTCATTTCTGTTTTATTGTGAACGTGTTTACGTCGACACTTTGCGAAGGTTACAGAAAGTAATAAATTGTATCTAAAATGTATCCTTAAGGCTCACTAATTTATTTTTCTAGATAAGATTAATACTTTGATTAAAAAGGTTTTATGCATAAAAAAAGCCAATAACAAGAGTAAACTTTTGTCTCAGTAACTCATATCGTTTCAGTAATGAGCTACTTTTTGATCAGCGGGTAGATCAATCCCTCCAGCCCATTTACTTTGATTTCATACATCTGCTGCAATTGCTGTCCTAATTTTCCTGCAGGGAATCCTTTTTGACGCAACCACACATAATAAGGTTCTGGTATATGCACGAGGAATTGACCTTTGTATTTCCCATAAGGCATGCGCATGTTTGCCAATTTGATCAATTCTTCGTTTGCGTCCAAGTCTATTTAACAATAACTTTATTGCTTATTCGGGATTCTTTTGAGTGTCTCCTGTAAATAGCTCCAGAATTTTTGAACAGAGGAGATCTGAACTTTTTCATCCGGAGAATGTGCTGCACGAATATTCGGTCCAAAGGAAATCATATCAACTCCAGGCAAGTGTTTTCCTAAAATACCGCACTCTAACCCTGCATGACAGGCCTTAATGTTTGGTTCTTCTTTATAAAGTTCACGGTATATATCAGCCATTAATTGTAAAATCACGGAATCTGTGTTTGGTTGCCATCCCGGATAATCGCCGGATTGAACCACCGAACAACCCGCTGACTCAAAAGTACATCGCACAGCATTCGCCACATCGCCCTTGGTGGATTCCACACTGCTTCTCTGAAGAGACTGGGTTGTAAATGAGCCCTCGGAAATAAGCACTCGCGCCAAACTCGAAGAAGCTTCTACTAAATCCTTAAAATCGGGACTCATACGAAAAACCCCATTTGGAACTGCATATAAACAATTCAGAATCTTTTCCAGATCAGTATAGGCTACAGCTTTCCCTGTTACCTCTACAGACGAAACTTCAATTTTGAAATGTGGTTCAATGCTTTTGTATTCATCGCGAAGGATTACTGATACTTGCTCAATTTGTGCTTTTACAAATACTTCACTGTCTTTTGAAACAGCCAAATCAACAGTGGCTTCACGGGGAATGGCATTGCGCAAACTCCCACCGTCGAATGAGATTAGTTGGGATTCAGAAACAGAATGCAAATGATACAGGATTCGCACCAACAACTTATTGGCATTGCCCCTCCCCTTGTCAATGTCCATTCCTGAATGACCTCCAAGTAATCCTGAGATAGAAATCCTGATGCCAACTGAATTCTCAACAATTGGAACCAAACTACACGTGTAAGTGGAATTTGTGTCAATACCCCCGGCACAGCCGATAGACAATTCATCATCATCTTCCGTATCCAGATTCAACAAGATCTTACCGCTAAAATTCCCGCCTTCCATTTTCATTGCTCCAGTCATTCCAGTCTCCTCATCGATGGTAAACAAGCATTCCAACGCCGGATGCGGAATATCGGTCGACGACAACAGCGCCATGATCGCCGCGACACCAATTCCATTGTCTGCTCCGAGTGTTGTGCCATTTGCTTTAACCCAGTCTCCATCCACAATCATCTCTATTCCTTGCGCATCAAAATCAAATGCGGTTCCGGCATTTTTCTGGTGTACCATGTCAAGATGTGATTGAAGAATCACCGTTTCCTTTTGCTCCATCCCGGGAGTTGCAGGCTTTTTTATAATGACATTCTGAATGGCATCGGTTTTTGTTTCTAAACCAAGGTTTTTACCAAAATCCAGCATAAACTGAATCACGCGCTCTTCTTTTTTCGACGGTCGAGGGACGGCATTTAAATCAGCAAAATGATTCCAAAGGGATGACGGGTTTAGGGATCTGATATTCATGTTGGGATAATTCGTTTCTTATATTGATGCACAAAAGAACGAAAAAGTAGTTACTCAGTTAAGATGTTCAGAGAAAAATAACTAAGTTGGGTAGTTTAGAGATGAAAAACTTTTAGCAATCAGAAAATTTTCCTATTTGTTGAGCTCTGAATTGTCCCTATATTGATTCAACAAGGAACATAAGTCATTTAAAGTCAACCCATAATTTCCTGGAATTGCACCGTGATTTCCTGAAATGATTTTTGCCAACCTCTTTGCGGACGTATATTTTGCATGATTGACTGAATAGTCAAACAGCACAAATCGGGTATGACCAATGGTGCCAACTCTAAAGTAAGAAATGTTTGACCATTCTGTAAAATCACTTCGAAAAAGACTGGTTATTATAAACCCTTCTTTTGTTAATGTAAGCTGATTTGATCCCGGGATCAAGTGTACGATAAACACGAGTGTGCACAATCCGAAAAACGATGCAATAAAAATCCCTTTAATACTCTCATGTTGAGCTATAAGTAACCCTCCGGCAGTGAAAGCCGCGCAAATAACACCAAGCAAAAGAGGTCTAAAAGGTTTGGGGCGTAAGATTATTTTATCCTCGAGCATGATCCAAGGTTCAATCCGTCTTTCGAAACTGTACAATCCGTTCGATGTACATCTGCTCAACTTTTTTTCGAGCCCATGGGGTTCTCCTGAGAAAAACAAGACTGCTCTTTACACTCGGATCGTTCTTAAAGCAATTGATTGGCACAAGGTAAGCCATGTGTTCCCATCCGAGTTCCTTGTGTAACTCAGTAAGCATTCGCTCCAAAGTGACGCCATGAAGCGGATCCATTTATTTTACCAGTTTTCGGTACTTAATGCGCTTCGGACCGCTATCCCCCATGCGTTTCTTGCGGTTTTCTTCATATTCTGTATATGAGCCTTCGAACCAATACACCTGAGAATCACCTTCAAAAGCTAGGATGTGTGTGCAAATTCGATCCAGGAACCAACGGTCGTGAGAAATAACTACGGCACAACCGGCAAAATTCTGAATTCCTTCTTCCAAAGCCCGAAGCGTGTTTACATCGATATCGTTGGTCGGTTCATCAAGCAAAAGAACATTCGCCTCGGTTTTCAAAGTCATCGCAAGATGTAGACGATTTCGTTCCCCGCCGGAAAGCACTCCTACTTTTTTATTTTGATCAGCACCATTGAAATTGAATTTGGACAAGTATGCTCTTGAATTGATCTTTTGGTTTCCAACTTCCACATACTCCAGTCCATTGGAAACGACTTCAAAAACTGTTTTATCGGGGTGGATATCCTTGTGGGTCTGATCTACATACCCAATCTTAACAGTTTCACCCACATTGAACGTGCCTCCATCCGGCTGCAATTCATCCATTATCATTTTGAAGATGGTCGTTTTTCCGGCACCGTTGGGACCAATCACTCCTACAATTCCCGCTGGAGGGAGTTTAAAATTCAGGTCATCGTACAATAACTTATCGCCAAATGATTTTGCAACGTGCTCCGCATCGATTACATTGTTGCCAAGACGTGGCCCGTTTGGAATCGGTATTTCAAGCAATGCCTCCTTGTCCTTGAGATCTTCTGCCAACATTTTATCGTAATTCGCTAAACGCGCTTTGTTCTTGGCATGACGACCTTTCGGATTCATCCGTACCCATTCCAGCTCTCTGGCAAGCATTTTCTGTCTTTTTGATTCCGATTTCTCTTCTTCTTTCAAACGATTTCCTTTTTGTTCCAGCCAGGAAGTGTAATTTCCTTTCCATGGAATACCCTCTCCCCTGTCCAGTTCAAGTATCCATCCAGCTACATTGTCCAAGAAGTAACGGTCGTGCGTCACAGCAATTACGGTCCCCTTGTATTGCTGCAGGTGCTGCTCTAACCATTCTATCGATTCCGCATCCAAGTGGTTGGTAGGTTCATCCAATAAGAGAATGTCCGGATTCTGTAACAACAAACGGCACAAAGCCACACGTCTTTTTTCTCCTCCTGAAAGTGAAGAGATCAATTGATCGTCCGGCGGGCAACGTAAGGCATCCATGGCACGATCAAGCTTTGTATCCAGTTCCCAAGCATCCAACGCATCAATTTTGTCTTGAACAACTCCTTGGCGCGAAATCAGTTTATCCATTTTATCCGGATCGTTCAACACCTCTTCATCCATAAAAGCGTTGTTGATGTCTTCGTATTCTTTCAATACGTCCACAATTTCCTGTGCACCTTCCATCACCACTTCTTTCACGGTTTTATTCAGATCGAGTTCAGGCTCCTGTGGGAGATAACCAACAGTGTAACCCGGAGAAAACACCACATCACCCTGATAAGACTTATCCAATCCGGCAATGATCTTCATGACGGTCGATTTTCCTGAACCGTTTAATCCAATGATCCCAATCTTCGCCCCATAGAAAAAAGACAGGTAAATATCCTTAATGATTTGCTTTCCTTGAGGTGTCACTTTGGAAACACCTACCATTGAAAAAATGATCTTTTTATCGTCTGACATAGCTGAATTTTGTGGAACAAAGATATCAAATTACTACATCAATCAGGCTTAATCATTGTAATGCCCTAATCCGTAAAGTATGGAAATGGCGACGAAGAGAAAAAACAAAATTGAAAAGCAGATTCCGACAACCGCACACGTAAAACCAATTTTAGAAAGGGTATAAGAGGATTGATATGCTTCGGGATCGGACAAGTAAAGCGGTTTATTTCTCCCGTGAAATGAAATAGATAAAATTCCACATACAATTCCCGGTAAAATGTATAAAAGGCTTCCCGGGATAGATAAAATACCCATGACCAGAACTACAGTTTCGAAATGAAGTTTTTTGTTAATTGCTTGATTCAAAAGGGCTTAACAAAATTAACACTTTAATACTCAAAGTATAAAATTCTCTTGTTTAGGATCGGGTCCAAATTCATTGTCATGTTTATCTCCTTCCAATGTCAGCAGATAAAGCAACCAAAAGAAGCCGATGATGGGTATAAAAATAACGAAGAACATCCAGCCGCTTTTGCCCACATCATGAAGCCTACGCACAGTCACTGCAAGCGCAGGGACAATGATTGCTAAAGTATATCACCCTTGAATTGGATCGGTTTTCTAATATAAAAGCTGAAGATTGAAAACATTATTTTACCCAATATGCTCCATCTAAATCTTTACATGAATGTGATAGCTTTTGATTTTAATTGTTAAAGAAATATCGATAGCATGTTTTATCGTACTCGATATCCAATATGTTATTCGAGTAATTGTATTCAATCTTAACAATACATTCTATACCATCCTTATCACGAGCTTTCCATACGCCTCGGTTTTCAGTGGCTTCTAATGTTTCATAAGTTGTATATACAGAATGATCCTTGTCATTTGTTATGATATCATTTTTATCCAGAATAAACAATACCTTACAGGGTACAATTCGTTTCCATTTCCATTCACTAGACACAGTGCGTCTAACGCCTATCTGTGCTTCAACAGACTGTATTTTTTCTTGTGCGCCTGCTATGTAACCTATGGTCAGCATCGCTAAAAGCAATAATTTCTTCATTATGCACATTTTAAAAATCAGGAAACTTAATTCCCGTAACTAAAAGTGACAGTAAAAATAAATTTCTTTTGCCTTCCACTCTACATTTGTTTAAATCTGAAAAATAGTAATTTTAATCACAGGAACCAATCAAATTGAAGTGAAGCACAAAACAATTTTCTTGTTGATTCTATTGCTTATTTCGTGTTCAAAGAAAAAGGCTGAGTTTACCATCACGGGTACGGTTGCCGACAATACCTTTTCTCAAAATTTAACAAACGCAACCGTCAAACTGTATCAGGTTCCTGTTGGATCCACGGATGAAGTTCTAATAGGCACTGCAACCACTGATTTGCAGGGGAATTTCTCGTTCACCTTCCCTCGGGATAAGATGGAAAAATACATTCTTCGTGTTTCTAAAAATCTGTATTTCGATGTGGAAGAAACCATTTTCTTCTCAGAGTTAGCACTGGATAAGCCGTATGTCCGAAATGTTGCAACGACAGCCAAGTCATGGGCCAAACTTACTTTTCACAATCTGAATCCGCAAGTCGCAGATCACTTACAGTATATTAAGCAAAACGGGAAAGTAAATTGCCTAGATTGCTGTCCGGCAACGTATCAGGATTATTACGGCGCTCTCGACACATCCATTTATTGCATCAATGATGGCAATACCAATTATTCCTATCTATATTGGGTATTGGGAACCCCTGCTCAAGGCACGCAAACCGTTTTCACAACTGCATTTGATACAACAGAGGTCGTGTTGAATTATTAGGCTATTGGTCCAGTTCGTTCCTCAGTTTTTGAATCAACTGACGGTTATATGTTTCCACCAGGTATTTCAGGTAATTCGGTGTGCTCTTTGAGATGCATTTGGTGTAATGCTTCAGACGATGTTCAATGTGTTCCTGAAGCAGCTGCACAAGCTTCAATGCCTTTTCAAGAGAGTCGCTTGCCTCCACTATTGCTTCAAAATGGTTCTGCATCGATAACGGAATTGCTTCCTTACCTTTTTGACCCGAGTCAATACTGGAATAATAAGCCTCACTCATACTAAATGCGTCCAGTTTATTGGTGTCCAATAGGTCTGAAATGTTTTTTGGAAATTCGTATTCCACTTCAAATTCCAGGTCTTCTGATTCAGACATACGCGACTCCAGAAAACGATCTGGAAAACGAAATGCATCCTGCCAGTTGATGTAGTCCTGCCAATATCCGAAACGGCGCACATTATTCCCCAAATCCAGCACCTTGAAACGGTCCTTTTGTGGCAATCTTCTTGAGCCACGACCAATCATCTGGTGATATAAGGTGAGTGACCTTGTTGCACGGTTAAGGATAATTGTCTGAACTGTTGGTTCATCAAAACCCGTGGTTAAAATACCTACCGAAGTGAGCACAGCATCTTTGGTTTCTTTAAACCATTGTATTACATTTTTTCTGTCCTTATCACTAAATGTAGAATCCAGATGTTTAACCGGGTATCCTCGTTTTTTAAAGGTCTCTTCCACTCTCAATGAAGTTTCAATTCCCGCATTGAAAATCAAGGTCTTTTCACCCACAGCAATTTCTTCATACGCAAAAAGGAGCTTTTCCTGCATGAAGAAATTTCCGTAAAGAACGTCTGAGCTGTTTACCGTGAAATCACCATTCGACCCGATTCGGAGCCCGTGCAAATTGACGTCGTATGTGTACGTATCCGCATCTGCCAGGTATCCTCCTTGAATTAAATTAGAAATACTTTCTCCCACAAGCAATTTCTGGTAATTGTCATGCAACGGCAAGGATTTGTTGCTGCTCAGAGGGGTGGCCGTTACTCCGAGAATATTGCCCTCCCGATAAAATTGAAAAATCTTCCTGAAACTGTTGTAATGCGCCTCATCTACAATAACCAGTCCTACTCCCTCAATGAACTTGTCGTTTTCATTCAATCGATTGTTCAGCGTTTCAACCATCGCAGTAAAACACATAAACTGCTCCTGGTCAGGAATTGACTTGACCTCACTGTTGATTACCTTGTTACTGATACCAATTGCCTGAAGTTGTCTGGAAGTTTGAACTGAGAGCTCTATGCGGTGCGTTAAGATCAATACTTTTTCACCGGTTTTTTCAATAAAACGCTTGGCGATCTCAGAAAAAATAACTGTTTTGCCTCCACCGGTTGGAAGCTGAAAGAGAAGATTGAATCTTTTCCCATTGGCCTCCAGCTCCTCAAGGATATTTAGAACTGTCCGCTCCTGAAAGGGATATAGCTCCTTGGCATCGTACAGTTCGGTATCAATCATCGTATGTTCCGGAAAAGGGGGTACAAAAATACGGCCTTTAAACGGGCTGACAACATTTAAAATGTGATTTACATCAAATAAAATTCCCCGGAAAAAGAAAATTCATCCGAACAAATTTGCCTGCTGATTTTTTTATGGAGAGAAGATGTATTTTTGCATCCTTACTTTTAATTAAACAAATTCAACAATGAGCGAAATCGAACAAATCAACTGCCTTATCATTGGTTCGGGACCTGCAGGGTACACCGCCGCAATTTATGCTGCCCGAGCTGACATGAAGCCTGTCTTGTATCAAGGCATGCAACCGGGTGGTCAATTGACAACGACCAATGAGGTTGAGAACTTTCCCGGCTATCCTGATGGGGTTACTGGTCCGGAAATGATGGTTCAACTGGAGGCTCAGGCAAAGAGATTTGAAACAGATGTTCGGTTTGGATTTATTAATAAAGTTGATTTTACCGGTCCTGTACACAAATGCTGGACAGAAGATGGCAAAGAACTTCACGCGAAGACAGTGATTATTTCTACGGGAGCATCAGCGAAATACCTTGGATTGGAGAGCGAACAAAAGTATCTTCAGCTTGGTGGGGGCGTTTCGGCATGTGCCGTTTGTGACGGATTCTTTTACCGTGGACAGGAAACGGTCATCGTTGGCGCAGGTGACTCCGCTTGCGAGGAAGCACACTACCTTTCAAAACTTTGCACAAAGGTGACCATGCTCGTTCGACGTGATGAATTCAGTGCTTCGAAGATTATGGCATAACGCGTTAAAAAGACGTCAAATATTGAAATCCTGTTCAATACAGACACTCAGGAGGTTTTAGGCGATGGCAATGTAGTCACAGGTGTCAGAGTGAAGAACAGCAAAACAGGTGAGGAAAAAACCATTCCTTGTACAGGCTTCTTTGTTGCTATTGGTCACCAGCCAAATACGGCAATTTTCAAAGAGTATATTGACCTCGATGAAACAGGATACATCAAGTATGCGCAGCCAGGTACTTCAAAAACAAATGTTCCGGGAGTATTTGTTGCTGGAGATGCTGCCGACAAAACATACCGTCAGGCCATTACTGCAGCTGGAACTGGATGCATGGCAGCTTTGGATGCAGAGCGCTACCTCGCTTCACTAGAGCATTAGAATCTAGAGAATAAAAGGTAGACTGTTTATTTCACCTTGTCCTCAAGCATAGGGACGAATTTAAACGTTCCAAATTCTTCTTGTTCAAATGTGTTGTCGTCAATGCGGATAATTCGCTTCATCGTTTGCTCCTTGCCTTCTCCGACAGGTATTACCATGATCCCTCCGACTTTCAATTGCTGCAGTAAACTTTGCGGAATCTCCGGGGCGCCACATGTAACAATAATCTTGTCAAATGGCGCATATGCAGGGAACCCTTTGTAACCGTCCCCAAAAATAAGGCGCGGAGTAAATTTGAAATGGGCAACGATGGTCTTGGCTTTCAGAAAAAGCTCTCTCTGACGTTCAATAGAGAACACTTTTGCCCCCATCTGACATAGAATACATGTTTGAAATCCTGAGCCCGTGCCGATTTCCAGAACCTTCTCCCCTTTTTTCAATTCAAGCAACTGTGTTTGAAATGCCACGGTAACTGGATGCGAGATGGTTTGCCCGGACCCAATTTGAAAAGCCATATTGCTGTATGCTTGTTCTGCAAACACGAGATCCAAAAAAAAATGTCTCGGCACAGCATCAAACGCCTCGAAAATGGCCTCATTGGTAATGCGCGTATCTTCTTTCAGAAGCTGGATCAATTGCTTTCGCATTCCTTTGAACTTGTACGTATCCTGCATGGCGCAAAAGTAAAATTTTCAAGTGTTCCTGAAATTTCATTTTTCCAACAGCATAGTGTTCAAAGTGGAGATACTCATTTTGCGGTTTAACGTTATAGGCTTTCGGTTCAAAGAAAGAAATAAATTATATGAATTCTCAAAAATCGTTTTATATTCATAATAAAAACCAGTCTGCCGCTTTTGACTACACTTCCTTTGCGCTTCGTTTCGTATATTTGAACTGCTTAAAATAGTCTATGGCAATTTCAAAAAAGGAACTGGAGTTCAACATGAACGACGACCAAATGCGACTGAAGATAACCGCTTTGGAACGAGAGCTCAGCACCGTATCTTTGGGTGGAGGAAAGAAAAGAATTGAAAAATTGCATGAAAGCGGCAAGCTTTCAGCGCGTGAACGCATCGATCTCTTATTGGATCCGGACAGGCCAAGATTCGAAGTGGGCGCCCTCGCAGCTTTCGGAATGTATGGCGAACATGGCGGTTGTCCCTCCGCAGGAGTAGTCGTCGTGATCGGATATGTGTCAGGAAAACAATGCATTGTTGTTGCAAATGATGCCACTGTCAAAGCAGGAGCATGGTTCCCAATGACAGGAAAAAAGAACTTGAGAGCTCAAGAAATTGCCATTGAAAACAAGCTCCCGATTATTTACCTCGTAGACTCGGCAGGTGTATATCTGCCAATGCAGGACGAGATTTTTCCGGATAAAGAACATTTCGGTCGAATCTTTAGAAACAACGCTGTGATGAGTTCTATGGGCATAGTTCAGATCGCTGCTGTAATGGGAAGTTGTGTAGCTGGTGGAGCCTACCTGCCGATCATGTCTGACGAGTCACTCATCGTAGACAAAACCGGAACGATTTTTCTCGCCGGCTCTTACCTTGTTAAAGCAGCAATAGGAGAAAGTATTGACAACGAAACACTTGGCGGCGCAACTACACACAATGAAATATCCGGTGTATGCGATTATAAAATGCCCAACGATGAAGAGTGTATCAAAACGATTCGTCAGCTTGTAGATAAAATCGGCAGCAATGAACAAGCTGGTTTTGACAGAAAAGAACCTTCGCTCCCAGAAGAAGACTTAAAAAAAGTGTACGGCATAGTTCCTCAGGACCGCTCCAAGCCATACGACACAAAAGCGCTTTTGCGTTGCATCGTAGACAATTCTGAGTTCACGGAATACAAGGCAGACTACGGAAAATCAATCGTATGTGCGTATGCTCGAATCGATGGGTGGGCTGTAGGAATTGTGGCTAACCAGCGTGAGATCATAAAAAGTGGCAAAGGAGAAATGCAATTTGGCGGGGTTATCTATTCAGATTCTGCCGATAAAGCTGCACGTTTCATCATGAATTGTAATCAAAAAAATATTCCGCTTGTCTTTCTCCAGGATGTCACCGGCTTCATGGTAGGATCAAAAAGCGAACACGGTGGCATCATTAAAGACGGAGCCAAGTTGGTGAATGCCATGGCGAATTCTGTGGTTCCTAAATTCACTGTTGTAGTTGGAAACTCTTACGGAGCAGGAAATTACGCCATGTGTGGTAAAGCGTATGATCCTCGACTCATCGTCGGTTGGCCAACGGCGGAGATTGCTGTAATGAGTGGTGCGTCAGCGGCTAAAGTTCTTCTGCAGATCGAAGTTGCATCCCTTAAATCCAAAGGTGAAGAAATTACCCCTGAGCGCGAAAAAGAATTGTACGATTCTATAAAGAGCCGTTACGATGAACAAATTTCTCCCTATTACGCAGCCAGCAGACTTTGGATTGATGCGATCATAGATCCGTCAAAAACACGGGAAGTGATTTCCATTGGAATAGAAATGGCCAACCACAAAAAGGCAGAAAAAGCCTATAACGTTGGGGTTATACAAACCTGAGTTCATGTTTGAATCACTACAAATAAAACATTTTTCGGAACTTACCTTGCGAGAGTTCCATGACATCATAGCGCTCAGAATTGAAGTGTTTGTCATTGAACAAAATTGTCCGTATCAAGAATTGGACGGCAAGGATATCAAAGCCTATCACCTTATTGGCAGAAACGGTAAGGGCGATCTGACAGCTACCTTGAGAATTTTGCCTGCAGGAGTATCCTATCCGGAAGTTTCTATTGGAAGAGTGGTTACACACCAAATGGCCAGAGGAACAGGCCTTGGTCATGAAATAATGAAAGATGCACATCGTTTTGTTCTGGAAGAATTTGGTAAGGTACCGGTTAAACTCTCTGCCCAGTCTCACCTTATCGACTTTTACAAACAACATGGATACCTGGAAACAGGAAAAGAATACTTGGAGGATGGAATACCTCATTCAGAAATGCTAAAAATATAACTTATGAACCGAACGTTTATTTATTTATCACTAACCACCATTGTCGTTTTATATTCCTGTAAAACAGAGCAAAAGGCAGCCTCAGTTGAACAGTTTAATTCAACAACAAACAGCCCTTCAAAAACAGAACTGGAAACTATCAACCTTGACTTTTTGGACAATTCCGTAAAGCCGGAAGACGACTTTTTTCAATTCTCTAACGGCACATGGTTGAAGAACAATGAGATTCCGCCTTCAGAGTCTCGTTGGGGAAGTTTTAACGAACTGGAAAACAGCAATAAGAAAAAACTTACAACGATTCTGGATGACATGAGTTCTTCGGATGCATCAAAAGGTTCGGATGCCTTCATTTTAGGAAAATATTACGCCTCGTATATTGATATGGCCCGCAGGAATCAATTAGACCTCACTCCTATTCAAGCCGATCTAGATAAGATCAAGAACATGCGGTCCAGGGCAGACATCGTTGGTATTGTTGCAGAACAACACTCTTATGGAATCGGCTGTTTGTTTGGATTCGGCGTTGGACAAGATTTAAAAAATGTGGATTATCACATCACCAATTTAAGACAAGGCGGACTGGGACTTCCAAACAGAGACTATTATCTGCTGGAGAATAAAAAGGACATCCTTCAAAAGTACGGCGAACATGTTACAAATATGTTCAAGCTTATTGGTTATACTGAAGATCAGGCTATGAAGGCCTCAAAGAACATCGTCTATTTCGAAACGGAGTTGTCAAAAGCCATGATGACACCGGCGGAATTGCGTGAACCGGAAAAAACATACAATAAAAAGTCCTTGTCCGATGCCGTGCAACTGTTCGGAAAATTTGATTTTGAATCGTACCTCACGAATTTAGGCAGTTTGTCTTTTGATACGCTCATCGTTTCACAGCCGGACTTCGTAAAGAAAGTATCCGAATTGTTCGAAAAAGAAGAACTTTCAGTTTGGCGGGACTATTTGACATGGAAAACATTGCGCCATTATTCCGGAGCCCTATCCGACCGATTTGTCAATGAGAATTTCAATTTTTATGGGAAAATCCTGAGCGGTAAAAGTGAAATGAAACCGATCAAAGAACGCGCTATTGACGACATTACCAACAAAGACTTCGGAGAATTGCTCGGAAAGGCATTTGTAGAAAAATATTTTTCAGAAAATGCTCAGAAGAGAGTGAATTCAATGGTCGACAATCTCTTGTTAGTCTTCGGACGTCGCATTGAGTCTTTGGACTGGATGTCTGCTGAGACAAAAAAAGAGGCTTTGAATAAATTGAGTTCCATTGGCAGAAAACTAGGTTTTCCAAGTAAATGGGAAGATTACACGGCGCTCTCCTTCACATCCGAATCCTTCATAGGAAACATTAAAGAGGAAAATAGATTCTCCGTACGAAAAGAGCTTAGCGAGTTGAAAAAACCGGTCGATAAAGACAAATGGGGAATGCCTGCGCACATGGTAAATGCGTATTACCATCCACTGCTCAATGAAATTGCTTTTCCGGCAGGAATAATGCAACCTCCTTTCTTCGACGAAAAAGCTGAAGACGCCGTGAATTATGGCCGCATAGGAATGGTCATCGGACATGAATTCACCCATGGATTTGATGACAAAGGATCGAAATTCGCTGCTGACGGAACATTTAAAAACTGGTGGTCTGAAGAGGACCGTGGCAAATTTGAAGAACGAACAGAAAAGCTGGGAGAAACATTTTCCGTGTTCTGTCCGATAGAAGGCCACTGTGTCAATCCAAAACTTACGATGGGCGAAAACATTGCAGATCTTGGCGGTTTAACAATGGCATATTATGCATACGCTTTGACAGATGAATTCAAATCCGACCAAATACGAAATGGATTTACTCCTGCACAGCGATTTTTCATTGCCTATGCGCAACTTTGGAAAATAAAATACACCGATGCTGAGATGAAGAACCGGATTGCGAATGATTCTCACTCACCAGGGATGTATCGGGTAAATGGACCATTAAAAAACTGTCCTGAATTCTTTGAAGCGTTTGGTGTTAAGGAAGGATCCAAAATGAGAAATCCGGCCAATAAAGTTGCCAGAATCTGGTGATTTAGTTAACTTAGTTTCCTAAACACTATTTCACTTGGCCATTATTCTGAAGGGATACAAAAAGGATTGGGCATTGCTCAGAATCTGGACTGACGTTGCAGTTCATTTTTTAAAGCGTTACCGCAATCCACTTCTCTTAGGGAAAATTCGCCGATCCATTCTTGAATTCAGAGACAGTACTACTCCCTCGAAGAAGATTACTAAAATCGTTAAGATTGACGGAAAATACTTTTTAAATTCCAATATGAACGGATGGCCTGATCCGACGTTCTTCAGGCCCTTGGAAATTGAAGTATCAAAAGGATTCAAAGAGCCATTGAACAATCTGGAGCGTTTAAAAATCGTTCAGGTAGCACTAACGAAAAAATGTCCTTTGAATTGCGAACATTGTTACGAGGGCCATGAATTAAATAAAAAGGATACACTCACACTCGATGACCACAAGAAAATAGTCAAGAAGCTTCAAGATGCAGGTGTTGCGCTGATCCAATATGCAGGCGGTGAACCTATGACTAAGGTTGATCAGTTGGTTGAAATATTTCATTCCGCCGATCAGAGAAGTAAATTCCATGTTTTCACGTCAGGATTTAATTGCACTTACGAAAATCTATTGCGTTTGAAAGAAGCAGGATTGTCCGGAATTTCAATCAGCATCGACCATTACCTTGAAGATAAGCACAAAGCTTTCAGGCGCAATGAAAAGTCGTACAACTGGGCCCTGGAGGCAGCTCGAAATGCAATCAACCTTAAGCTCGTCGTAACATTCACCGTCTGTGTCACAAAAGAATTTTGTACAGAAGAACACTTGTGGAACTACCTGAATTTTGCGAAAACGCAGGGCGCCTCTTTTGTTCAAATAGCTGAACCCAGAGCAGTGGGTAATTATGAAAATCAAAATGTTTCCCTTACCTCCGAACAGATAAAAGTTCTCGACGAATTTTTCATAGAAGCGAATACAAAAAAAGACCACGCTTCTTTACCTATTGTTTTGAATGCAGGTTATCATCAACGAAAACGAGGATGTTTCGGCGCCGCAGAACATTACTTGTATATTGACACTGACGGCTATGTAAATTCCTGCCCGTTTTGCAGAAACAAAAAGAACCATATTCTTAGCGATAGCAATGAAAGTGACCTGCTGGAAATGCGGATCGAGGGATGTGGAATAAAACAGAATTAAATTGAAATGAAAAAGTCAGGTTTACACAAATATCCCTCGAATATGAGAATTTCAACATTGTTTATGGCATTGGTAATGATGGTGTCCAGTTGTACATTTTACCAAAACGTCACCAGAAGCACGATAAACAATTCGGTTAAAAGAACTGCTCACAATGACAATTTCAATCATATCATTGTACACAATGGCAACGCTTATTGGAATCTTCGCTTTCCCAGAGTGAAGGATGAGTTTATTATCGGCGAACTTGAACCTTTGAATCCCATGGTGGATTCGTGCTACCGATTGAGCCTTACAAAAAAGATTTATCGCGGAAAAGGAGATGATCATCTGCACAACCAGTTACATCTTCATGTGGATGAATTTGAAGCCAATGGCAATCAGGTAGTCATTCCATTTGCAAATGTCACTAAAATTGAGGTAGAAAAAGAAAAACGCGGTCTAAACTTGCTGGTAAATACTGCCATAACCGCCGGACCTATAGTGGGTGGGCTAACCCTTTTTCTGGCTATTGTCTGCGGATGTCCACACAACTATGTCTATGACGGCAATAACTATTACTTCAATAATACACTTTTTACGGGGGCAAATGCTCCTAGTTTAGAACGTGATGACTTCAAATTCCTGCCTGATTTTTTTCCTGACAGTTCTACCTATCGAATGATCATTAAAAATGAAGAAAAAGAAATTCAATATACGAATCTCCTTGAAATGATTGCCATTGATCATGCCATGGATGTAAAGGTTGTCCCAACACAAAACGGAAGAATCCTAACCGTTCAATCGCCTGTTCTTCCTGTTTCGGCAAAAAATGATGCGGGAGAAGATGCTACTCTTTACATCTCCAGCGAAGATGACCTCTTCTATGGATTTGACAAGACTGGTGCTGATGATTTTAGCCACATTTTCGCGAAATTTCCTGTACAGAACGATGGCAAAAATGCTAAAGTTGTTTTAAGAGCAAAAAACAGTCAATGGGCTGGATTGGTAAATCGCTCTTTCAATACCCTTGTAGGTAAAAATTATTCCAAATGGAAGAAAAAAAATCATAGCAAGAGTGCAGCAGAACTCAATGCGATCCGGGAAAAATCAGGTATTCCGCTGCTTTTTTCTATCCGACAAGGCGAAAACTGGATCCCACTCGAGGCCGTACAACTGGTTGGAGATATAGCTTACAACGATGTGGCAATTGCAATTCCTGAGAAATACATAACAGGTGAGACACTAGAAGTAAAATTGAGCACCGGATTTAAATTCTGGGAATTGGATGCGCTTTACATGGATTACAGCGAACCGACTGATTTTTCAGTGACAACTATTACACCAAGTTCGGTAATAGGAACTACAAACTGTAAGTCAGAAGTATCAAACGATGACCACGAGTACATGATTCACTCTTCAAAAGGCGATTCTGCTATTGTGGAGTTTTCAAATGTTCCACCTGCAATGGAAAAAAGGACATTGCTCTTGCACAGTAAAGGATACTACACGTCTACTGAAGAATACAATGGTAAAACTGAATGGAAAACCATTGCGGCGATACGAAGAGCAGGCGGACTCTCTTATTTCTCCAAAACATTGTTTGAACACTACTCTAATGCTGCAAAAAGATGACAAGGCACTTTATTTTTATACTTCTTTCGGCACTTTCGTTTTGTGGATGGACTCAAGACACGCTTTTCCTTTTAAACGGAGAGGTTAAAGTTGTGCAGATCAACAAAGTCGACAATACAAATGAATTGTTATATTACTCTGTAGACTCCAAAACATTCGTTCGAAACCTAAACACCATTGCTCGATACACGCAGTCAGGTCATATCGAAAATAGCTCAATTCAGGCGAACCTACCAACTGCAGAAGGTTCTTTTATAGATGCCGGCAAAAGAGTATTTAAAGAAAAAGCGCTTTATACAGAATATAGTTTTAATAAATTCTCTTTGGGCTTTAATTTACTCTCGCCCTTGTCAGCTATCGAACTAAGCACAATAGCGTATAATTTAAACTTGAGTTTCTATGGGCAATACGACTTCGATGAATCAAGAGGAATTCGCCTGCCTGTTCGCGTTGGATTCAATGCTTTTAGTGGCAAAAGCTCGAGGTACCCATACAATCGAAGCTCTTTCAATCATCGCGACCTACTTTTCGAGATTGGCGCGGAGTATATCGAAAATGTCAAAGAAAATTATCATCGCACACACAATTATCACTTAATCGGTGTGTACGGGAGCTCAGTAACAAATATTTCATATACCACTATCTACGACAATAACACGTATACGGATTTTTATATCGCAAGCTCACCTAGGGCATGTTTTAGAATTGCCTATAATCATGGGATACAGTTTAATATTTCTCGCAACATTCAGCTCAACCTCGAGGGTGGGATTAATTTAAATAATATGAAAAATACATATTCAAGAGTATCATTGGGGGTTCAAGGCGCCGTTAATGTGGTTCACCGCTTAGGAGCAAAGAGCATAGAATGAAGCAAATAAAAAAAGACCGCGTAACACGGTCTTTTTCTTTTAATTCAAAGTAATGAGAACCTTTTTTCTTTTGGTTCTTTTAACTTCCACCGATTTACTGTAATTCAAAATCATTTGAAGAAGTTTGCTGTCCGGACCGATTTTTAACTCCTCGGCAGGAGCACTTTCAGGGTATTTTTTTAACATAGGCAATGAACGTTTGGATTTAAAACGTCATTCATTCAAACTTATTGTAAGATGCTAAGTCAAATTTACAAAGAGTTGCTTCCGATGAACACACTCTAATAGAGCGACTGAATTTGATTCTGCAGCTATCAATAAGCACCTAACCATTTTCTTAAAAACCACTCGGCAGTTAAGAGAATAAGGAGCACAAAAAAGATTAGTTTAATATCGATCAAATCATTAAACGTTGTCTCGGGATAAGACATGGTTGCAATGTCTTTTCTATTCATAAGATCCTCAAGAGATTCCTCATACCTGTTCAGAAATGCATATTTCCCACCGGTCCTTTTTGATAGTTGTCTCATCACTAACGCATTGGATGAGCTATTTAATTTCTCAAGAGAAACGTCTTCAACTATAAACTCTCCCGACTTGGTGTGTCGCTTTCCTTCTAAAGAAGTGGTTGCAGACCAAGTATACTTTCCGGGCTTTAATTTCCCAAGAGACAAGCGATACATATCTGTTCCACGGGCAAAATCACGCTTGAATGTCTTGCCATTCGAAGACCTGACAGTCATATTCACGGTAGGTGTAGTAATTCGCTCAAGTGAATTGTTATAAACCGCTGCGTTCACAATAATTTCCTCCTCTTTTGAGAAACGTTTCGGAAACTGCACTTGAAGACGCGATGCGTCTTTTTTAATGACGAGATACTGAGTCATTTTCTGAATTAACTCGTTGAACAATTCAAATGAACCGTTTCGCGCAAATTCATTCATTCGCCATTTCCATATTCCTTCTCCGTAAACCACACCAAACTTAACCGCATTATGCTGCCCAAAATAGATCAAAGGTTCTTTTTTCGTTACTGGGCCAACCCTCTGATACACGGCAATATCCAGCCCTGAATTCAGCGACAGTTGACCAAAACGCGTCTTAAGAGGTGGATAATAATTCAGTGATCTCTGCAAGTCAGGTGAGGCAATGAAACTGGAGAATCCGGGATTCCAGCTGCCTTGTGTTTCATCAAACTGGTTCGAACCAGTCACTTGAACACCCAGTTTTAATTTGCCTACCACCCCCGACTGTGTATTCGGACCAATGCAATAGAGTACAGGAACTTCCTTTGACAAAAGCAGATCTTGTAGCTCTTGTGAGTATGATATCCCCGGTTCATGCCAAATTACCAGGTCTACATTTTTCAGGTTTCGATCCCAATCCTTTACAAGAACACTTGAAACGTCAAGATTCTGATCCGTGCCCAGCGATTCAAGAAAAGAGGCCACATCGGGATGTGGGGCGCCGGCCAGAATAAGCACTTTACTCCGTGAGTCCATTACTTCGACATAGAAATTACGAATGTTGTTTTCGTAATTCGATTCACCACCCTCCCGTTTCAACACTACTGAATAATTCTGAAATCCGGTTTTATCCGCATTGATCAGAAAGGAAGCGTGCGCAAAGTCACTTACTCCATCGCTGTATTTCAACGTTTGAGATGAAATTACTTTTCCGTCCTTCACTATGGAAACTTCAGTTGTCCCCTTCCCCATTTTTACTCCCTCTAGATCTATCTCCACAGGAAATTTGTTGTTTAAAAACGTGATGTCATTGAACGCGACATTTTTGATAAAGTGATCCCTTTTCTGCACGGTATCTCCGACAATTAAGGAATATACCGGAGTAAAATTAATTTTACTCGCTTCATAGACCGGATTAACTCCCTTGTTGTAATTGCCATCAGAAACAAAAAGGATTGCGCCTATATTTCTACTGTAATAATCCGTTCTAATCTGTCTGAAACCTGATGTAAGATCTGAGATGCCGGAATTAAAGCCTTTTGATTCTCCGTAAGATACTCCCTCCCCTATGGAAATTTCTACCAACTCAAATTTATCCTCCATCTTGGAATTAAGATCCCTTCTCAATTTTTTTAACTGAGGTTCGACCTGAACACTGTCACTGTAATTCAGCATGGAGGATGACCGGTCTACCAATAAAATTGCAAGAGGCTTCTCTGTCCGGTAACTCTTCATTTGAAAAATCAACGCAAAAAGCAATACTCCCGTAAAGAATAGAGTGAGAATCCGCAGCACCTTTAATAGCCATTGAAGCCTAACAGTCAATCCCTCGAACCAGCTGTTTTTTCTGTAAAAAAAGAAGGACGCAACGATGCACAACGCCAACCAGGGAAGCAACCAGAACAAGGATATGTCAGAGGAAATAAACACGAGCGTACGAATTTACTAAAGTTAGCGACGCGGGCTACGTGTCTGTGTAATTCTTCATTCCTGAGACCACATAGGACTGCATGAGAAGAGAATGACAGTCAGAGAAATGAAGGTGTTTTCATGAGTTACAATAGCTTTACAAAGCTAAATATTTTAAAAAGTTGATTCTTTATTCCGATGCTGTTGAGAGGCTTTTTAGTAACTTCGCAGGCCTAAAATTTAAAAGATGTCAAAAGAAGTGTATATCGTTTCTGCAGTTAGAACACCAATTGGCTCCATGATGGGAAGTCTTTCTACGGTTCCTGCTACTGAACTTGGTGCCACCGCCATAAAAGGTGCTCTGGATAAAGGAACTATTGATCCTGCATGGGTTGATGAAGTATTTATGGGAAATGTCCTTCAGGCAGGTGTTGGTCAAGCACCAGCCAGACAGGCTGCTTTAGCGGCTGGAATTGGCAATTCGGTTCCGTGCACTACTGTAAATAAAGTATGTGCATCAGGCATGAAATCAGTTATGCTCGCTGCACAAACAATTCTATCAGGAGACAATCACATTGTAGTAGCCGGAGGAATGGAAAACATGTCTCAAGTTCCACATTATCTCGATGGCCGCAATGGAACAAAATTTGGCAACATCTCGATGCTGGATGGAATTACGAAAGACGGGTTGCTGGATGTCTACAGCAAAGTACCCATGGGAAATTGTGCTGAAGTTTGTGCAAAAGAACACAACATTACCAGAGAAGATCAGGATGCTTTTGCTATTGAATCATACAAAAGAGCCACCGAGGCATGGAATTCAGGGAAATTTTCGGAAGAAGTGGTACCCGTAAGTGTCCCGCAAAGAAAGGGAGAGCCTGTAATTGTCTCTCAGGACGAGGAATACCGAAACGTACAACTTGACAAAATCGCAACCTTGCGTCCGGCTTTTGATAAAGAAGGTACCATAACAGCTGCAAATGCATCAAAACTTAACGATGGCGCTTCGGCGTTGATTCTCGCATCAGCGGAAGCGGTAGAAAAATACAACTTGAAGCCTTTAGCTGTGATTCGCGGATATGCTGATGCGGCACAGGAACCACTGTGGTTTACAACGGCTCCCTCGAAGGCTGTGCCTAAAGCATTGGAAAAAGCAGGATTAACAACAAATGAAATTGATTATTGGGAACTGAACCAAGCATTTTCTGTAGTTGGTATAGCGAACACTAAACTTCTCGGCCTTGACCCTTCAAAGGTAGATGTGAATGGTGGCGCCGTAGCTTTAGGTCATCCCCTTGGAAACTCAGGCTCACGAATTCTTGTTACGTTGATCCATATTCTAAAAGATCGAAAAGCTCGCTTCGGTGGAGCAGGAATTTGTAATGGAGGTGGAGGCGCCTCTGCTGTAATCCTTGAAAACGTGGAGTAAAAAATAAATTTCTCTTTATGAAAAACAGGTCGGTTTTGCCGGCCTTTTTTATTTGTCATAAGCTGTTAGATATTTTTCGAATTGCCGTTATGATGTATAATTAAATCTACCACATGAAACTAATTGGCATTTTCTGAAGAGAAATCTATATGAAAGCTGTTCCATTGACACATTGGTCGTAAAGTATCCCGGAGATTAAACACTCGGAACAAGAGCAGTGTACAACTCCTCATAAAGAGGCAAGATCTTCTCGAGGTCAAAGTCATGTGCTCTTCTAAGCGCTTGAGACTTGAACTTTAACAAGAGTTCATCATCTGTCAATAAGGAAAGTGCATTTGCTGCCATGTCCTCCACATCCCCTACATCCGACAGAAATCCCGAATATCCGTGTGTATTTACCTCCGGAATTCCACCTGTATTGGATGAGATAACAGGTACCCCCATGGCCATTGCCTCGAGTGCTGCAAGACCGAAACTCTCTGTCTCTGAAGGCAATAAAAACAGATCACTTATTTCAAGTACATGTGCTGTATCCCTGACCTTACCGAGGAAAATAACATCCTGTCCAATCCCAAGTTCACGAACGAGACGTTCAAGCGCGTAACGTTCCGGTCCGTCACCTGCAAGTATCAGCTTTGAGGGTTTCACGGCTCTAACTTTGTGAAAAATCCGCACAACATCCTCTACCCTTTTTACCTTTCTGAAGTTGGAAATATGACAAAGGATTTTCTCGCCATCGCAGGCATACTTTCGTCTAACCTCCTCTGAAGCTGCACTTGGTTCCAGATTAGGCGCAATAAAATTTGGAATGACGTGTATTTCTCGTTTCGTATTAAAATGCGCAAGCGTATCCCTTTTAAGGCTCTCTGATACGGCAGTCACCGCATTTGAAGCATTGATACAAAAGGAAATAACCGGCTCAAAGGATGGGTCTTTACCTACCAATGTGATATCTGTCCCGTGGAGCGTGGTGATAAATGGAATTTCAATGCCCTGTGCTTTCAGTATTTGCTGTGCCATATATGCAGCAGAAGCATGTGGAATTGCATAGTGCACATGGAGCAGATCAAGTTTTTCGTACTTAACGACATCTACCATTTTACTCGTTAACTCTGTTTCATAAGGCTGGTATTCGAACAAGGGATAATCACTCACTGAAACTTCATGATAATAAATGTTCTCACGAAAAGTGCCCAAACGAACAGGTTGAGAGTATGTAATGAAGTGAACCTCGTGTCCTTTCGCTGCGAGCGCCTTTCCAAGTTCTGTCCCTACAACACCACTCCCACCAAACGTGGGATATAAAACGATTCCTATCTTCATTGGTATCCGAAATTACTCAATTCTTATCATACGAAGTCGTTGAATTGTAAGATCTGCAAGTTTTACTGCCAACCAACCGAATGGAATCGCAGCGAGAACATCGATGGAGTAATGCACTCTTTGAATCACAAGTGAGACGCCAACAACGGTTCCAAGAATTAGAAAGACAACCCTTTTCCCGGAAATGAGGAAGAAAATACACATCAACCCAACATGACCGCTAAAAAACAGATCATTGGTAATTCTTGATGGATAGACAAGCTCATTTAAAAAAGGATCTTTGAGATAAATAAGTTCAGGATGTACCTGCAGGGGAACCAATGAAAGCGAAGGGATTCGAAGCAAGAGTAAAAAAGCATAACACACAAAGGCCCTGATTGCAAACCCATGCGTTTTATAATTTAAAGCCGTGTATAGCAGGATTGCACCATACGTAATGCTGAAAATTAAAACAGAGAGATCTGAAGGTTTCAAGAGACGATACGCCGGGTCATTGAAAACCCATCCCAATTGGTTGCTCCGTTGCTCATGAAATGAAAGGAACTTTGTAAAAAGAAAGGCTATGAGAATAAGAGCCCCAAGAGCCAAAAACGTATGGGTTAATTCTCTTTTTCTCACTTTGCAGTTGCCAACACTTCGTAAATTACCCTATGAATTTCAGTTCTGACATTCATATCCCTAATCTTCCAGTTGTTCTGATCAGGATAGACCCGATTTGACAGAAATACGTAATTCACTTCATTTTCCGGATCAGACCACACAAGCGTTCCGGTAAAACCACTGTGGCCATAACTTGATTGAGAAGCCAGCTTGTCACATGTTCCACCACCACTAGCCAACGGTCGATCAAAACCTGCTCCACGTCTATTTCCGGCAAATTGAGCACGCGTATACTCCTCAATCACTTCAGGAGCAATATATCTAACTCCTCCATACGTGCCTTTGTTTAAAAAAAGCTGCATGAGAGAAGCAAGATCGGTGGCATTGGAGAAAATTCCGGCATGCCCTCCAATGCCTCCAAGCATGGCCGCACCAGGATCATGCACATATCCATGAACAAGTTGTTTGCGAAAACCCTGATCATCCTCCGTGGGGATTATTCTGTTTTTAGAAAAGTGATTTAATGGCATAAAACAAAGTGTTCGCAAGCCCATCGGCGCGTAAAGTCTTGAATTAAGATATGCTTCAAATGAACTTCCCGACTGCGATTCGAGAATTCTTTTTATAAAATAGTATCCCAGATCGGAGTATTCGTATTTCTTTGGCCCGAGTGGTGTACGCAGTATTTGCTGATAGATCGAATCCACGTAATTATTCTTAATGAATAAATCATTGGCGACCTTCAAGGTGTGCCCTTCCCCATACTTGGAACTGTATATAGAAGGATCAGGTCGGTCATCCTTCATTGTCTTTTTATAAAATGGAATCCAAGCAACAAGTCCGGCCTGATGCGCCATCATTTCGCGCAAGACAATCTTTGAATACGCTGTTCCTGAGGTAAGTTCAGGAAGGTATTGCCCGAGCTGCTTATCCAAGCTGAATTTTCCATTCGACTGTAAATGCATAACGCCTGCTGTTGAACCTGCTATCTTGGAAACAGAGGCTAAATCGTACAAATCGGTACTACAGACACTGTCCTTACTTTCGTAGGTAGGCTTACCAAAGCTTTTTCTGTAAACAATTTTGCCTTTCACGGCAACGACAATCTGGCAACCCGGAAATGCTTTTTTGGCCAGCGCTTGAGAAACTATGCTGTCAATACCGGAAAATTTTTCACTGGGAATACCGACTTCCTCCGGACAAGAAAACTTCAAGCGTCCACCCCAGCCAAGCTTTAGTCCGTAGCCCTCCGGAAGTTGATCAGTAAGGGCTACTGGCAACGAACCGACAGCTTCCATAGCACCGTAGAGCAATTGAGCCGCGCTTTTTTGGGCATAACGGCTGTTCTCATACCCTATCACAACTGCATCAAACTCCTTCAGTATCTGTTCATTCTTCAGGTATAGAGGGTTGCCAAATAACACCAGTACCGTCTTTTTTCCTTTCGGCAAATTTGCCAGATCTTCGGAAAGCCTTCCAAACCCAAAATTATTTTTTGGGCGCAATGTATTCGCATGCAAAGCATAGATGAGGATGTCCGGCTGCACTTTCTCTTTTGTTTGATTTTCCAGCGCCTCAGTCAACGTGAAATAATGCCGAAAAGGCACATCGTCAAACAATGCAAGTGCCTCACGGAAATACCCTGTATGTATTCCGATGCTCCGACATTCAATCGTCTTGTCTAGAGTTGCAAACGGCAATACCGAAGAATTTTTCAGGACTGTCAGCGCTTTATCAAAAACTATTTGCTTTGAAAATTCCATTTCAGAAGCCGAGATAACCGTGGCTTTTGGCGGCGAAATGACATAGTTAAACTTATGCGCCAGAACTTTCAGACAACGGTCATTGATTTCCTTTTCAGACAGTTCTCCGCCCTTCACTTTCTCGGCAATTTTCTCGATCGCTCCTTTTGCATCTTCAGGACAGAGGAGAATATCGCATCCTGCTTTGAATGCCCGAACGGCCACTTCTTCTTTCCCATACATGTCCGCCACAGCCTTCATGTTCAGTGCATCCGAAAAAACAAGTCCCTTGAACTTCATCTGGCCAATCAACAAATCTTTAACATTCTTATCCGATAGACTGCTCGGCGTATTTGCATCAATTGCAGACACATTTAAATGAGCAATCATAACGCTTGATGCTCCGGAAGAAATTCCCGTCTTGAATGGAATCAAATCGACTTTTTCAAGTTCTGCACGCGAGCGACTGACAGATGGGAGTTCGAGATGAGAATCCTTATCCGTGTTCCCATGACCGGGAAAATGCTTTAAACAAGACATCACCCCCTCTTTTTCCGTGGCCTTCACAAAAGCAGCTACATGGTTGGAAACCTTGTCCGTATTTTGACCGAAAGAACGAAATCCAATGACAGGATTTCTTGGATCCGCATTGACATCAGCAACTGGAGAAAATGAGACATGTATTCCAAGACTCCGGCATTCCTGCGCCATCAAACGGGCAATTCTGGAAGTATAAGCTGTGTCATTGGCGGCCCCGAGCGTATACGCATATGGGAAACGTTCTCCGTCGAAAAGTCGCATATTCGTCCCCCATTCAGCATCCATCCCAACTAAAAGAGGCGTTTCAGAGACCTCATTGAGCGATTGGATAGCGCTCTTGCAATTGTTTTTGTCACCCTGAAAAAGAATTATCCCTCCAATTTTTGAGTCACGAACAAGATTCTTGGTCTCTTCGAATTGTTCCGCTCCTAAATCAGGATATACAGATACCATAAAGAACTGGGCAATTTTTTCTTCTAAAGAATAATGTTGCATCTGTGCCCTTGCCCAATTGGCCGCATCCGTCTCCTTGTTCTGAATCTTTTCAACAACTTCTGATCTTTTATCTTCGCTCCGCCCATCGGAAAAAGCAAAAGCCAGTATTCCGGCAATAGGCAAAAAAGTGAGGAAAAAGATAATGTAAGGTCTCATATTACGAAGTTAAGTACTTCTTAAGAACGAATTTCATTTTCTATCAGCTGAAATTTATTTTATTGGATTTAAACAATGGGCACACTCCTTTAAAGATTCATTCTAAATTCTAATAACATTAAACTATTCGAATGGCACACTGATTCAGAACCTGCTATTTTGTCAGGGAATTTGATGTGGAATAATTGTTGACAATATGTGAACTCAGAGGGTCGATAAAACCTTATTTTTGTTGAGTAAACAGTAATTAGCCACATGAGTGGAATCATAAAACTTCTTCCTGAACATATTGCTAACCAGATTGCTGCAGGTGAAGTAATCCAACGTCCCGCTTCGGTAGTCAAAGAATTAGTCGAAAACGCAATTGATGCGGGCGCAGATAAAATTCAGGTAATCATAAAGGATGCGGGAAGAACACTCATACACGTTATCGACAACGGCAAGGGCATGGAAAATTCAGATGCTCTGCTTTGTTTTGACCGTCATGCAACGAGTAAAGTAAATTCTGCAGACGATCTTTTTGCTCTTAAAACGAAAGGATTTCGGGGAGAGGCATTGGCTTCAATTGCGGCTATTTCTCATGTAAGTTTAAAAACGAGAACGAAAGAGTCTGATATCGGCTCACAAGTTCTTATGGAAGGCAGCAAACTGATTTCAAATGAAGAAGCCGTTTCACCTCTAGGGACATCGTTTGAGGTTAAAAATTTGTTTTACAATGTTCCGGCAAGAAGAAACTTTCTCAAATCAGACAATATTGAATTCGGACATATTCAGGACGAATTTGAACGGATAGCTTTGGCACACCCGGAAATCGCCCTCATTCTAAGACACAATGATCAGGAAATATTTCAGCTAAATCCTGCCGTTCTGCGTAAACGCATTGTCGATATTCTCGGAAAAAACAGCAATGACAGACTCGTTCCTGTGGATGTAGAAACAGACATAGTGCGTATTACGGGATACGTTGGCAAGCCTGAATACGCACGAAAAACCCGTGGCGAACAATTTTTCTTCGTGAACAACAGGTTTTTTAGAGACGCATATTTTAACAGTGCTGTCAACAAGGCTTTTGACGGACTTTTACAACCTAAAATGTTTCCCTCCTATTTTCTCTATCTAGAGCTGGATCCCTCGAAAATAGATGTCAACGTGCATCCTACTAAAACGGAGATTAAATTTGAGGAGGACCGATCGATTTATGCGATGCTTTTG
>JBEGVI010000041.1:0-20286 GCA_041178485.1 Bacteroidota bacterium
GTAGAACTGGACGAACGCGCAAGAATTGCCAATCGGGCTACGGCAGATCTTTTCATCTGTATCCATGCCAACACAGCGAGCGCGGCGGATTATGGTGCCGAAACCTATGAAAAGATCTGCCTTAGCCCGATTGGCAATACTTGCGCGTTCGTCCAGTTCTACGAAGACATCTTTGTCACGCGTATACACGACATTAATTCCCGGATACTTTGCTTTGATCAACGCCCCCAGTCTCAATGCGATATTCAGGCATACTGTTTTTTCATTTGCAGAGGCCCCGTGGCAACCGGGATCTTTTCCTCCGTGTCCGGCATCAATCACAATCGTTTTTAAAGCAGGTGCAGCTGTTCCGTTTTCCTGTGCACGAATGACTGCGCTACAGGAAACAAAAAACAATAAAAGCAGTATCAAAGAGTTATATGAACTGTTTTTTTTCATCGAAAGACGTCATTTTTAATAGTTTTGCACGCAATTTCAAGGCCATAACAAAATTAACCCGCTGACCTGATCAAGTTCAATTTCATACGGATATTTATGATCGGAACGTTGTTAATAATGTTTCGTAACACTCCTTGCATCGGACAGATTCGCGACACCTTGTATCTGGAAGAAAGTTCGTTCAATGAAAAAGTATTCTATTCTGCCGAGGATTCAATCTTTAATGATGTACCAAATAAGACAATACATCTTTTTGGAAAAGCACGTGTAAAGACAGCAGATACAGACATGAAGGCCGGGTACCTCATGATCGACCTGAATAAGCAGGAAGTTCTGGCAAAATACGTGTTTGACAAGGACAGCAACCGAATCGATCTCCCCACTTTCACGGACGGGACAGAAGAAATCAAAGCAGCGTCAATTCGGTACAATTTTGAAACAAAAAAAGGATACATTGAAGAACTTACTCTTCAACCCAATGAGGCGTACTTGTACATGGGAGTAGCCAAAAAACAGGCAAACGACGAAATTCACTTTAAAATGGGACGATTCACAACCTGTAATCTCCCCGACCCTCATTACCATTTCCAGCTATCCAGGGCTGTTTTTATTCCTGACAAACGAATTGTTACCGGGCCTATGAACTTATGGGTTCAGGGGGTCCCGACACCGCTGGGCCTGCCGTATGCAGTTATCCCGCAGCAAAAAGACCGGACACATGGAATTCTATTCCCTGAATTCACGCCGCTTTCGGCATATGGCTTTGGCTTTCAGAATCTTGGGTATTACATTCCAATCAATGACCGTATGCAGACTGTAATGTATGCCAATCTGTATTCACGAGGGAGTTGGGGGTTAAGAAATGTTTTTGATTATGAAAAAAGATATGGCTTTTCAGGAACGCTGGACCTCGGTTTTCAGCAGTTCAGGAGTGGTTTCCCTGACAACTTCTCAACAGACAAATTAAGTGTTCAATGGAGCCACCGCAAAGAACCCAAGTCTAGCCCATACTGGAACTTCAGCTCAAATGTTAATTTCATTTCTGACAACCAGGCCAAGAACAATCTAGACCCTTTGAATGAGCAATATTTTAACAATAGCTTCAACTCCGATATCAATATGACGCGATTGTTTCCAGGAAAACCAGTAAATGCCGGGATGAAAGTCTCCGTAAGACAAAATTCTCTCACAAACAATGTGTCTCTGACTGCACCCGTATTCAATTTCAATGTCACACGAATTTTTCCTTTCAAGAAATTAGTTCGTGGTTCCGGAGGAATCGCACAGTTTTTTTCGCGCATGGGCTTGGCTTACAACCTTGAAGCACAAAACCGGTCAAACTTCTCAGATTCGCTCATGGCTGCGGGAGACCTTCGAGCGATCTCCAATGAATTTATGAATGGGGTGTTTCAAAATATCAATATCCAGACAACTACATCCTTTTTCAAAAATGCGATTAAACTTACTCCAAATTTGCTCTACACCAATAAGTTGAATTTTCAACAAATAAATAAAACACTGGATCCATCGCAAAATACTACAGTGATCGACACCCTTAAAAAGTCTGGTCTGTGGCACGAGATGAATGTAGGTATTCAGGCAACAACTGTAATTTATTCGTATTACAAGTTTGTAGGTAAGAAAAAGCCCTTGTTACGACACCTGCTGACACCGTCCGTAGGATACAGATATGTGCCGCAGTTGAATGTCCTTTCGACCATCCCTTCCACCTCAGGACAAGGAAATCTCCCCTACTCGCCTTTCGAACGAAGTGTGTACACCGGAACTGCCTCAAAAACTGCATCCCTGATCACTTTCGGAGTTAACAACACCTTTGAATTGAAAAGGCGTTCGGACAAGGACACCATCACAGGTTTTAAAAAGACTCGAATTGTCGACATGCTCTCCGTCAATGGTACATACGACCTCGTAAAAGACTCGATGAAGTTGTCTGACATTTCACTAAACCTTAGAGTCAGCCCAATTCCATGGCTGAATTTTGTTGCCACTTCGACATTTAGCCCATATACATGGGATCCGGCTACAGGAAAAACACTTTCACAATACGCCTTGACATCCAATGGGACCCCTGGCCGTTTTCTTCAAACGACACTCACAGGATCGGCTACACTGACATCAAAGGAGAGCAGGATGAAATTAACAAATACTCAAATGTCTATTTCAGAAAACTGGACAGCAGACTATACTTACTTTGCCTTACATCCGGAATATTTGCTTGATTTCAATATTCCCTGGAAACTTACACTTTCTCATGTTTTTGGAGTGACAGCCAACACCAACAAGACTGCCTTGAATCCAGACAATTTCAATCAAGTTCAAACATTGGTTTTAAATGGAGATCTAAGTTTTACACAACGATGGAAGCTCGCGGCAAATATTAATGTCGATCTGGAAACAGAAAAGATCAGCAACGCGCGATTCACGCTTTCCCGAGACATGCACTGTTGGGCTTTATCTTTCTATTGGACGCCCATCGGTGGAAATAAAAGTTTTCTTCTCAGCATACGAAACACATCAAGCATTTTTCAGGATGCGAAGATTGAGTTGCGCAAGCCCCCTGTTTTTCTTTAACAACTTTTTACACCTGAAAATTATTACGGTATAAAGAATTAGCACTAATTTGCAGTGTGATTGATTTGTCTTTCAAAAACAATAAAGAACCCGAGGGAGGCACATTACTTATTTCAGATCCTTTTCTGGATGAGGCCTACTTCAGAAGATCTGTGATCTTGCTGTGTGAGCACAGTGAAAATGCTTCTTTTGGATTGGTTTTGAACAATTTCCTGGACGTTGACCTTCATGAATTGGATCATGATTTTCCTGACATACATGCCCGAATCAGCGTTGGCGGCCCGGTTGAAACACAGAGTCTGTATTACATCCATTCGTTTTCAAACATAGAAGACAGCTTTGAGGTACGAGACGGATTGTATTTTGGAGGATCCTTTTCTCAATTAAAATCTCTGATCGAAGAATCTCCGTCAAATGGCGCCAAAATCCGTTTCTTCCTTGGCTATTCAGGATGGGATCGGGGCCAGCTTGCAAACGAAATACTGGAGCACTCCTGGATCGTCGTAGACAACATTTCCAATAAAGAGATCCTCGGAACTCTTGACGATAATTTCTGGCAACATTGCATGGAGAAGCAAGGCAAGGAATTTAAAACCATCTCCCGATTTCCCCTGAATCCGAATCACAATTAATTCGTTCAAAAAGTTGTTGATTAAATCGTTTTGTTTCGACCAATTCAATCCTATGAATTGGTATTTTTGAAACATAGAATGACGACTTTTCTTGCCCCTCTTGCTGAACGAATGAGGCCCAGTACTCTTGACGAGTACATTGGTCAGGATCATTTACTGAAACAAGGTGCATCGCTCAGGCGCGCACTTGATTCCGGCGTCATTCCATCGATGATATTTTGGGGACCGCCGGGAGTTGGAAAGACCACCCTGGCTCAGTTGATCGCCTCCCACCTCAAACGGCCTATTCATACGCTTTCAGCGATTTCCTCCGGGGTGAAGGATGTCCGGGAGATTATTTCGCGCGTCGAACAAGGCGGGATGTTCTCTCAAAAAGGAACGATCCTTTTCATCGATGAGATCCATCGATTTTCCAAGGCGCAACAAGATTCTCTTTTGGGCGCCGTAGAACGTGGAACCGTGACTCTTATTGGGGCCACTACCGAAAATCCCTCCTTTGAAGTTATTTCGGCCCTTTTATCTCGCTGCCAGGTGTACACCCTGAAAAACCATTCCAAGGATGATCTGCTAGGGCTTCTCGAAAGAGCAATTGCTACGGATGAAGTTTTAAGAACGAAGAACATTCTTCTGGAAGAAACATCTGCTTTATTAGCTATATCCGGAGGAGATGCACGAAAATTACTCAATGTCTTCGAGATCATCATCGGTACCTATCAATCCGAAAAAATCATCAAGCTAACGAATGAAGCTGTCAATTCACGTGCCCAGCAAAGTCTGGCGGTGTACGACAAGGATGGAGAGCAGCATTACGACATTATTTCAGCGTACATTAAATCAATTCGCGGCGGCGATCCTAATGCTGCAATCTACTGGCTTGCACGAATGGTAGAAGGCGGTGAGGATGCAAAATTCATCGCTCGCAGGTTGATCATTCTTGCCTCGGAAGACATAGGGCTTGCTAATCCGAATGCCTTGTTGCTCGCCAATTCCACTTTTCAGGCTGTGGATAATGTCGGATGGCCCGAATCAAGAATAATTCTTTCACAATGCACCATATATCTCGCTACCTCTCCCAAAGGAAATGCGGCCTATAAAGCCATCAACGCCGCACAGGAAGAAGTTCGTAAAAGAGGGGCATTAAACGTTCCCGTTCCGCTCAGAAATGCACCTACAAAACTTATGGAAGAGTTAGGCTATGGAAAAGGCTACCTGTATTCACACGATCATCCGGGAAATTTTGTGCAGCAAGAGTTCATGCCTGAAGAATTGAGTTCTACAAACTTTTTTCATTCCGGCAGTAGCGGCAAGGAACAAGAAATAGCTCAGTTCATCCGGATTCATTGGGGCTCAAAATATACTGGCGAATGATATCCAGAATTGTTTATTTCGCCCTTGTTTACCCACTTTCACTCCTCCCACTTGTGGTCCTGTATCGTTTTGCGGACCTGTTCTATTGTATTCTTCTAGTATTCGCTCCGTATCGAAAAAGAGTGATCGCCGAAAATATCCCAAGGGCTTTTCCTGATTTTACTGCGAAAGAACAGAAAAGAATCAGGCGAAAATTTTATCGGCATTTCAGTGATTTGTTGATTGAAGGAATAAAGAACCTAAGTATCAGCAAGGGAGAATTACGGAAACGTTTTAGAGTAAACAATCCGGAACTTATGGACAACTTGTTTCAACAAAACAAAAGTGTTCTCTTGGTTTCGGGACATTACGGAAACTGGGAATGGCTCATAACTTCACAAGCTTTTCTGTTTTCTCACCGCGCAATTGGGATTGGCATGCCTCTGACATCAAAATTCTGGGACAAGAAGGTGAACGAACGACGTGAACGATTCGGAATGACCGTTGTGAATTCCAAAAATTTCAGAAATGAACTGGAAAATAAAGGTTCTGCCCCTGTCGCTGTACTTACTTTAAGCGATCAGTCTCCCGTAGATTCAAGAAAAAGCTTTTGGACCAGATTTCTCCGTCAGGAGACCGCTGTACTTTTTGGCACAGAACAGATGGCACACGAATTCGACATGGCCGTAGTGTATTTTTCCGTAAACAAAATAAAGAGAGGTTATTATGAAATGAATCTTGAACTCATCGTTGAAGAATCGCACACGTTTAACTGGGGTGAAATTACGGAACTGCATACGAGAAAATTAGAAAACACCATATATCAGCGGCCCGAACTCTGGCTTTGGTCGCATAAGCGATGGAAACGAGAAGTGCCAAAAGATCTGGAAACACTGCGCGAAACACAAAAAATAAAATTCAATGATCGGTTTAAATAAGATTGGTTTTTTTCTGATTCTTTTATTGTCTTCTTATGCTGTATGCCAGTCGAAAGAGTCAAAACTGATACGAAAGAACAATGATGCTCGCTTTATTCAATATACAACTGATCGATGTTACTCAAGAAGCATTTTTGTTTACGAAAATTTTGTGTACACGGCAAATTCGAACGGTTCAGTCTATAAAACCGATTTAAAGTCAGACAGTTCGGTTAACATTCTTCAGGGATCGAGCTTTGAGGAACTTCGTGATTTATACTATCACAATGGGATTTTGACTGCTGTGCAAAGCGGGACAACAGGAAAATTAATTCGAACAAACACCAAAAGGCTACTGGGGGAATACGCCGCAAAAAATGATCAATGGAAACAACTGTTTATTGACGGAGTGGACTTGAAAGACGCCGTTGGCTTTCTAATGGGAGATCCAATTGAAGGGAAATTTCAATTATTCAAATCAACAGACTATGGAATAAACTGGTTACGATGCGAGGGAACCGTTGATGCCATGGAGGGTGAAGCGGGATTTGCGGCCAGTGGAACGAATGTTCAGGTCATAAACGATTCAACGTTCGTTTTCGTCTCAGGCGGCAAGAAAAGTCGTTTCTTCCGGTCAAATGATCGGGGAAAATCCTGGTTGACAACCTCTCTCCCCTACATGAACAGCGAGTCCAGCGGCGCCTTCTCTATCTGCATGATAGATACCTTAAATGGAGTGATCGTAGGTGGTGATTATAAAAATCCCGACCTCTGTATGAACACTTGTTTTTACACAGACGATGGAGGAAAGTTTTGGATGAATGCAGAAACCCAGACACGTGGATACAGATCTTGTGTATTTTATTCGCAGGGTGTTTTTTATTGTTGCGGGACAAATGGCATTGACTACTCCACAGATGGCGGTCAAAACTGGAAACCCTTTGCAAACGGAATTTATATGGCGCTTTATGCAGATTCACAAAAGCTTTATGCTACACGCCCCAACGGCAGCTTTCAAATTTTTGAACTTATTGAAAAATGAAACATACGGAATTGGTTCTCGCTATTCAATCCCTGGTCTACGAACAATTTAAATCAGACAGTACCGGGCACGACCATTACCACATTGACAGAGTATTTAGAATGGCCACCCACCTTCAAAAGGAAGAAGGAGGAAACCTTGAGGTAATTCAACTTGCAGCGCTGTTACACGACATTTCAGACCATAAACTGAACGGAGGAAAACTCAATGATGGGGCACGGGTTGCACGGAATATCCTAACAGAATATAAGGCTGACCCTAAGCTTACAGATCAGGTGTGCGACATCATTGATCGTGTCTCATTCAAAGGTGCCAAAGTAGAGGACGACATGCCAACCCTTGAAGGACGAATTGTTCAGGATGCCGATCGTTTAGATGCCATGGGTGCAATCGGAATAGCGCGGGCGTTTGCCTATGGCGGAAGAAAGGAAAGGCCTCTTTATGATCCGGGAAAAAATCCCGAAATGCACTCAAGCTTCGAAGCCTATGTGAAAGGAGAAAGCCATACGGTCAATCATTTTTACGAGAAATTATTAATTTTAAAACTTCGGTTACACACTAATACTGCGAAACGCATTGGAGAACAGCGCCATATGATCATGGAGGAATTTCTGAATGAGTTTATGAAAGAATGGAATATCTGAGCTATGCATAACGAATTTGTTACACTAGGAATTGATATCGGAGGAACGGGGGTAGAATTTGGAATTGTGAATTCCGAAGGTAAAATTCTTTATCAAAATAGTTACGTTACATCCACTATTGAATCTGCTTCAATTTTAGCTCAAAAAATCCATTCGGATGATGGTTTAACCTCGTATTTAAACCGTTTGAAGGGCATTGGAATTGGAGCGCCGAATGGAAATTTCTACCACGGAACGATCGAATTTGCTCCAAATTTAAAGTGGGAAGGGATTGTTCCCCTACGCGATATTTTTCAACAACGATTTAACGTGCCGGTAGTAGTAACCAACGACGCCAATGCAGCGGCTATCGGAGAAATGAAATTTGGAAACGCAAAGGACCTGAAGGATTTTGTTACCATTACGTTGGGTACAGGCGTAGGAAGCGGTGTTGTTTCCGGTGGGCAACTTATCTACGGGCATGACGGTTTCGCCGGCGAATTTGGACATGTAAGAGTTGTTCCTGAAGGCAGAATATGTGGTTGTGGCAGAAAGGGCTGTCTCGAAACCTACACCTCTTCTACGGGTGTTGTACGAAGTATTTCCGAGCTTCCTTCAATAAACCGATCTGCCTCTATACTCGTTGATAGAGAAAAAACAACTGCTAAAGATGTATTTGAAGCGGCAAAAGGCGGAGATGAATTTGCCAGGGAAATCGTTGATTTTACGGCCAGAACTCTTGGAAATGCACTTGCTGACTTCTGTTGTTTTTCGAGTCCGAAAGCTTTCATACTCTTTGGGGGAATTGCACAAAGTGATGGAGATTTTGCCAAAATGGTTAAAAAACATATGGAAGAAAACATGCTCAAAATCTACAAAAACAAGGTGGAAATCCGTGTTTCTTCACTCCATGACGCAAACGCTGCCGTGCTTGGAGCAGCTTCACTCATAAGTTGATTGTTATGTTTCTGACGTGTATGAGCGCTTTGAATCGGATGCTGCCGTTTTTCATAGGATGCATTCTGTCTGCGGCCCATGCCCAAGTTCCCGCCCTTGATAACCTTAGGCATTCGGACGACGTGATGAAAGGGAAGCTGAAGCCTAATCAAAATGGCGCAGCCTCCAGAACTGAATTTGTAGACCCATTCATTGGTACGGGCGGTCACGGACATACTTACCCCGGAGCCTCTGCCCCATTCGGAATGATACAATTGAGCCCCGACACACGACTTGACAACTGGGACGGTTGCTCAGGTTACCACTACTCAGATTCTGTTATTTATGGATTTTCGCATACACACCTCAGTGGCGTTGGTGTTCCAGATTATTGTGATCTTTTGATCGTGCCACAATGTGGTGAAGCCAAAACAATCCCAGGCTACAAAGACCCTAAAAACGGTTACGGCCATCCATTTTCTCACAAAGATGAGAAAGCAAAACCTGCCTATTACGAAGTTCACCTAAAAGAACAGGATATTAACGTTCGACTGACAGTCTCGGAACGTGCTGGTTTGCATGAATACACCTTCCAGAATAAAAAGAAAAACAAATATATACTTATTGATCTTGATCACAGGGATAAGTTACTGGATGCGGGATTTAAAATTGAGAATGATCACAGATCCGTAAGTGGTTATCGGTACTCAAGTTCGTGGGCTACAAATCAAAGATTCTTTTTCTATCTTCAAACATCTGTAGATTGGAAAGAAGCTAAATTAATAACCAAAAACAATCAGCACAAGTTGCTTTTATGCTTTCCAAAAAACGCCTCGGTCGTGAGCCTTAGAGTTGGCATATCTGCAGTTGATGAAGTCGGCGCAACAAATAACCTGACCAATGAAATCCCCGATTTTGATTTTGACCGAACCCGTGCGAGAACAACAAAATCCTGGGAAAAAGAACTTTCTAGAATTCAAATATCATCGGATAATCCGCAGGTAATGCGGAATTTTTACACTGCCCTGTACCATTCTTTTTTACAGCCCAACATTTTCAGTGATGTTGACGGAAGATACCGAGGCCGCGATGACCAGATTCATACTATTTCAAACAATTCCGCTCAATACACTGTTTTTTCACTTTGGGACACCTATCGTGGAGCCCATCCACTATATACTTTAGTTCAACAAAAACGAACAACTGATTTCATCCAAACCTTTCTAAGACAATTTGATGAGTCCGGTGACTTGCCTGTATGGGAACTTGCTGGGAATGAAACGGATTGCATGATCGGATACCACAGTGTTTCTGTCATTTCAGATGCATACCTCAAAGGCATTGGCGGGTACGATGCTAAAAAAGCACTGAGTGCAATGATTGAAACCGCAAATAAAGACGAACTCGGTAAAAATCATTTCAGAAAACAACACTTTATAAGTTCCGGGGATGAACCGGAGTCAGTCTCCAAAACTCTGGAGTATGCGTATGATGATTATTGCATCGGTGCAATGGCTGAAAAAATGGGAAGCACCAAATTCAGTTCTACTTATCTTGAGAGCAGTTTGAATTTCATCAATCTTTTCGATCCTCAGACAAAGTTCATGCGGGCGCGTCGCGGAGCGATGTGGTACTCCCCTTTTGATCCCACCGAGGTAAATTTCAATTACACCGAAGCCAATAGCTATCAGTATTCTTTGTACGCCCCTCATGCAGTGGAAATCCTGTCACAGATGCTTGGTGGAAAAGACTCGCTTGAACAATGGCTTGATCGACTCTTCACAACAAAGAATCAACTCTCTGGTCGGGAACAAGCCGATATTACGGGACTTATAGGGCAGTATGCACATGGAAATGAACCGTCACATCACATGGCCTATCTTTACAATTATACCAATGCCCCTCACAAGACACAATTCTATGTAGATAAGATACTCAGAGAACTGTACCAAACTGCTCCCGACGGATTGTCAGGCAATGAAGACTGTGGCCAGATGTCAGCATGGTATGTTCTAAGCGCACTTGGCATCTATCAAGTATGTCCCGGTAAACCGTTCTATGATTTTGGCAGACCTTTGATCGATCAGGCTTCTATAAAACTTGAAAACGGCAATATCCTGGACATCAAAACGATTGACAATTCAAGCGAAAACAAATACATACAATCCATAAAATTCAATGGCGAATCCTACTTCCAAAGTGGAATAACTCACGAAGAACTTATGCAGGGAGGACAGCTTATTTTTACCATGGGGCCAAAACCTTCTGAAACCAAATGGAAACACCCAGGTTCTGCATTAAAACTTAAAGACATTGATCGTTTTGGATTTGTTGCTTCTCCATCTGTCTTGAATGAACAACGAATTTTCGACGATAGCATTGTAGTTTCTTTAGGCACAACTTCGCCAAAAACCAATTGTAAAGTTGAAACTGTCTACAGGTTCTCGGACGAACCGGATAAAATATTTCCATACAACAAACCCATTTCCTTGAAAAAATCCACTCAGCTGGAATTCATGAATTATTGTTTGTACACTGACGATTTCGAAGCGTTAGCACTTGCCGGTCCTTGGATTAAGGCAAGTTTTATAAAGCGTGATCCCTCCATTCAATTGAAACTTGGAAGTCAGTATGCCAACCAATATGCTGCAGACGGTCCAAATTCACTCATCGATGGCATTCAGGGAGGAATTGAATTCAGAACAGGCGAATACCAGGGCTTCTGGAATCAGGATTTGGTCGCTGAAGTTACCTTCGACTCTGCCAGAGTGCTCTCAGAGGTAGGAATGAGTTGTTTACAGGATATGAAATCATGGATCTTCTTCCCTTCTGAAATTCAAATTGAAGTTTCGTATGATGGATCACGTTTCGAGTCTCTTGAAGGAATATACACCAATGTCAGTGTTGCATCCAATGGATTTACACCCGAAATGATCCCAAGCTTTAGCTCCTATGTATCTCCCATGAAACGAGAATTTTACAGAAAGACGTCAGAAGGCAAACCCATAAAAAAGATCCGGATCAAAGCGAAGAATTACGGAAAATGCCCATCGTGGCATCTTGGCGCGGGCAATGAAACCTGGCTTTTTGTAGATGAACTCATTTTCAGATAAGCGGTACGAATTAGTGACAGTTGAAGATTTAGTTATCAAAATTGTTGGTATTTTTAGCCCTCAACTTTTTTAAATAAAAAAATGAAGCAATTTAAAATTTCATTGATCGCCATTTTGGTGATGATCGGTTCGTTTGTTCGGGCTGACGAAGGAATGTGGTTCCTCATGTTCATTGACCGCTTGAATCATCGGGACATGCAGAAAATGGGACTGCAGCTTACCGCGGAGGAGATTTACTCCATTAACAACCATTCATTGAAGGATGCGATTGTTCAATTTAACGGCGGATGTACAGCGGAAGTGATTTCGAAAGACGGTCTTCTTCTTACGAACCACCATTGTGGCTATGATGCAATTGCAGAACTTTCCACGCCGGAACACAATTATTTGAAAAACGGCTACTGGGCAGCGACTCGCAAGGATGAGTTAAAACCAAAAAGTCTCTATGTTCGCTTTTTTGTCCGAATGGACGATGTCTCTAAACGAATTTTGAACAAGGTGAATCCCGGGATGTCGGAGGCGGACCGTGAGAAAGCCATCAATGCGGAGATCGCATTAATAGAAAAAGAAAACAATGAAGGTGGAAAATATACTGTATCCGTTCGCTCCTTCTTTCAGGGCAATGAATATTACTATTTTGTTTACCAGGACTATAAAGATGTACGTTTGGTAGGAACTCCACCAGAAAGTGTTGGAAAATACGGCGGCGATACTGACAATTGGGAATGGCCTCGACACACAGGAGATTTCTCCATGTTTAGAATCTATGCAGACGGAAACGGCAATCCCGCAGACTATTCTGTAAGCAATGTTCCGTTGAAACCTAAATACCACTTGAAAGTCAATCTGCAAGGGGTGAAGGAAAATGACTTCGCAATGATTTTGGGATATCCCGGTCGAACCAACCGCTGGATGCCTGCAGGCGGCATTGAGCAAAATGTAAAATTTGCTTACCCTGCATGGGTAGAAGGCTCAAAAACCGGAATGGACCAAATGAAAAAATACATGGATCAAAGCGAAGCCGTGAATCTCATTTATGCTTCCAAGTACGCCGGTGTTGCCAATTACTGGAAGAATCGTCAGGGTATGATCGACGCATTAACTAAATTCCAGACAGCAAAGGCAAAAGCCGCGCAAGAAGCAAAGTTCAATAAGTGGGCAAATAAGGCGGCAAATAAAGCGAAGTATGGCAATGTAGTGGCAACCATTAACAATTATTACAGGCTTACAAACGAAAAAGCCCGCCACGACAATTACCTTCAGCAGTTATTGCGTACATCTGCATTTGGAACTATCTCACGTTCACTTGGCAAGCAACTTTCTGCATATGCAACAGCGAGTGTTGAAGAACGTGCGAAAATGAGACCTGACCTGGAGGCTGGAATTAAGGCATTCTTCGAAGAACTCTACCTCCCTGCTGAGAAGGATATACTTAAAGCGCAGCTGGCATTGTATGCTACAAAATCTGTAGGATACGATATCGCTCCGAGCGTTAAAAAGATTGGTTCAGATTACGAAAAATATGTAAACTCCTTGTTCGCCCTAAGTCTTTTTACTTCTGAGGAAAAACTTATGGCTTTTCTTGAACTTCCTTCTGAAGCCCTTATTACAAATGATCCGCTTTATGTTCTTTCTACAGACTTACTTACACATTTGATGTATAAATCGGAAGAAATTGCAAAAGCTCAGAATGATTTTCAAGCCTCTTTCCGACTTTTAGTTGAAGGATTAAGAGAATCTAAACTGGCACCTATCAAATACCCGGATGCGAACTCGACACTTCGTTTAACATATGGAAAAGTTAGGTCTTTGCCTGCTGATAAAAGAAATGACGCGAAAGTAAATTTCTACACAACGATGGATGGTCTTGTGAAAAAATACAAAGCTGGTGATGCAGAATTTGACCTTCCTGCAAGAATGCTCGAAATGCACAAGAACAAAGATTACGGTCAGTACGCAGATAAAAATGGATATATGCCGGTATGCTTCTTGTCAGACAATGACATTACCGGCGGAAATTCTGGTTCCCCTGTACTCAATGGAAAAGGAGAGTTGATCGGTTTAGCGTTCGACGGAAACATTGAGGCGATGGCTGGGGATGTTATTTTTGACAAGAATCTTCAACGTACAATCAATGTAGATATCCGATATGTGTTGTGGTTAATTGATAAATTCTCCGGTGCATCTCACATTGTGGGTGAAATGGATATCGTAAAATAATTCATCAAGACAATCACATGGTATTTTAAAGGCTCCCTTACGGGGGCCTTTTTTTTTTAATTAAAGGATAGTGTCTTCATAATGTTAAGTTAACAATGGGGCAGTTAATTTGCAACGTTAATTTGAAAGTATGGACACAACTGAAACACATAAAATGAACGATTCAGAACTTCTTTTATATCTGGAAATGGGAGATCTTTCAGCTGCCCAAGGCCGGAACCAGGAAGCACTGGACTTCTACATTAAAGGACTCCATAAGGCAAAAGAACAACAGGACAAAGCGCGTATACAGCAGTTTTCCAACCTTATCTACACCTACTTATAGAAACAAAAAAAGAGCCTTTCGGCTCTTTCAATATTCGATCATCGGTTAAAGACCATATTTCTTAAAGAAACTTTCGGCTTGTTTATCGGCAGGATCAAGTTCCTTAACAATTCCCCAGTACATCTTTGCCTTATCTACATTCTTTTCAAGCGAATTCACATAGTAATCACCAAGATATTTCGCCGCCTCCATGACAATTGGCTTGTTGTTTTTGGATGTTCGTTCCTCAGGCTTGACAAGTTCTACAACTTTTTCAAGATAAGATTTTGCCAGCCACTTTTCCTTATTAGGATCAAACGTATAGGCACATCTGGCGCGGTAATATGCCGCTGGATAATACGTCGGCGACAAGGAAAGAACGACAGCAAAAGCAGTGTCCGCTTTTACATAGTCTTTAGGCCCTTTGAAGTAAGCACTTCCCAAATCAAATTGTTCTGTTGCATTCAAAGATGCATACGCTTTTTTAGCTTCATATATTTCAATTACTTTATCAAATTTCTTCAATTTTCCGTACAGTTTAGCAATGTCTGTGGACAGTTCTTTTGCTGCCTCTTCGTTCCCTGCTACGGCTTTTTCAAGTTCGATGATTGCAAGCGAGTCGCTGCCTGATTTAGAGAGGAACAAGCCTCGGTATTTGTAGTCTTTGTAGATGATTTTGTCTGAAGGTGCCACTTTGAAGAATCGATCAGAGGCAGCTAATCCTTTCTTAGTGAACTCCGTATCCTTTCCACATTCATAATACGAATACGTCAGCATACGTTCCATGTAGAAATTATTGAAGCCTTTTGCTTGCAAGCCTTCAATTTCAGGAATAACCTCGCAATACTGTTTCCCTGAATACATAGCAGTCGCAAAGCGGTAACGTGCCTCGTCACTGTTATTTAGCTCAAGGTATTTTTTCCAGTTTTCAATGGCCTTTGCATTTTGCTTGAAAAGCATAAAGAGTTCAGCATTTTCACGATACGCAGGTGCGTAAGTAGCATCCACGGCCTTCGCTTCCTGATAGTATTTATTGGCCTCTTCATAGTTTTGTGCCCGCTGGTATAATTTCGCAATTCGAACGATACCTCTTGGAGATTTAGGATTGATCTCGAGTACTTTCTTGTAACTAACGATAGCGGGACTTCCGTTTGTAGGAGTTTTTTCCAGAAGGGCGTCCCCCATCAATAAATGACCGTCCTCACTTTTAGGATCCAGTTTCGTGGCTGTTTCCAATAACGCTATGGCTTCATCCAAACTTTTAATTTCAGACTCGATATATGTTTCTGCGATGGCACGCATAACCTCGGCGTTCTTGTTTTTTGTCGCTGCCAATGCTTTGCTGAATTCGGCTTTAGCGGCTTCTTTGTTTCCCTGTATCCATAGCATTTTCCCTTTTGCAACCGAAGACATTGGAGCTAATGCATCTTTCTCTGATCCTGTTTTCCAAATGACCATAGCAGAATCCAACTCTCCCCACTCAAGGAAGTTTTCTCCGTAGTAGAAGTAATTGCATCCGGTTGGTTCTTTGGCTACCAAAGTCCTGAATTCCATAGAAGCTTCAGAGAAACGCTCATTGTCGGTTTTATAAATGGCATCTTTCAAGGTTTGCGCGTACATACCTGAGCAGAATAACAGGGATAAAATTGCAATTTTCTTCATTTTAATTTATGTTAGATTTTCGTTGGGGCGCTTATGCAATTGCCTTGCCAAAATTAAAACTACTTCTTGAATTCATAATACACATAGCTGTAAAATCACTCCAAAACAAAATTTATTGGCAATCTAAAATAACAATTTACTTTTCGACCATTCGTTTCTGCCGGTTTCCATTTAGGCATCGATTTTATTATCCGGATTGCTTCCTCTTCACATTCCGGACATGACGGCAACCCCTTTTCAATCTCTACATTCGTTACTTTACCTCTTTTGTTAATCACAAAACGAATAATAACACGACCTTCAATATTTTCTTCAATCGCCTTCGATGGATAACGAAATTTTTTGGAAATAAAGCGAGACATTTGTTCTACGCCACCTCGGAATGCTGCCTCTTCATCCACATACGTATAAATCGTGTTGTCTTCCTTTGGCTGGCAGTTGGAACCGAACGCATAAAAAATCAAACACAGGAACAGAAAGCTTTTTAACATAATAATCTACTGCGTATTCAATTGTATCAAACGAACCGGAGCTGTGGCAGGAACAAGAGCAGATTTCGTTATGATCGTCTGCCCCTTCTCTCCGATCATAAAGAGGACAAAGCCCGTATGAATTCCTGAACGTTTTCCTTTGTTTATCATCCATATTTCTCTTCTGAGAGGATATTCCCTGGTATAAATTAATCCGGCATAAGGCTTAAAATAGGGTTTTGAAGAACTCTCCGAGATGGCCATGACTTTCAATCCTTTAACAAAATCTTTTACATCAAAATCATCCTGGTCGCTTATCCAGTTCAAGCCAATCACACCCAACGCACTTTTATTCTTCTTAACATAGTTGATCACCTCCACATTAGACTTTACAGCAAAAATATTAGAGGGGAAATTTGTAGATCCCACAAGGTTTCTCAAGTAATTGAAGTTTGCCGAACTGACTTGGTCATACACCACATTTATCTTTGATTTCAGTCCCGGCCATACTGTATCTTTTCCCATAATGATCCTTTTCAAACGATCCACAGTAATGGCGGAATCAGGATTCTCCGGGTGAACAATCAATGTCACTCCGTCATATGCAATTCGATCACTTCTCACTTCCACATTTTTCTTTCGCAATGCTGCTTTTTCCTCTTTTGTGAAATCTCTTGAAATACATATTGTTTTCACTTTTCCGTCAAAGAAATCGTTGATTATTTGTCCCTCTGTCCTGTAGGATGGTATAACATCGGCATGCGGAAATTGACTTTCGAAAGTATAAATACACGTCTCAAATAACGGTTTGAAGGACTCTTCGATCATGATCATGGCCTTCCCCCTTCCATGCGTATCTGTCTCAAAACCTACCCTCCCATTGTTTTCACAAGACCACAGAAACAGGACGGTAAAAATGATTAAAACTTTAATTCTCATACACTGTCTTCTTTTTGTTCACGTAAAAATAGCATCAGGCGATAGGCTCTGAAAAGCGCATACATCAACAGGACGACAATAAAAACCACCCGTTTCGTTCCAAATAGATTCTCCTTCATCAAATCCGTTAAAACAAGAAAACCTGCCATGACGATACAAAGAAGTATCATGAAAAATGACAATATACTGTTGAAACTGAACATACGTATTAAAAAAAATCCCCGATAGAAAGAATCTGTCGGGGATACTAATTATGTGTCTTTTTTACTCCAAAGCGAAGTTAATCGGCAATCGGAACCATGAAGGAACGCTCTTACCATTTACTTTTCCGGGTTTCCATCCCGGCATCATTTTGACCAAACGGATAGCCTCCTTGTCGCACTCAGGGCAACCAGCAATACCACGTTCAACTTGAACACTGGAAACGGTTCCGTTACCATTTACGACAAATTTAACATAGCATTTTCCCTGGATGTTATTCTCCTGAGCCACTTGCGGATAGTTCAGGTTCTTCTGAAAGAACGCAACCATTGCGGGGTACCCTCCAGGATACTCTGCCTCCTCATCTACATAGGTGTAGATTTCAGGTTCTTTCTGTTCGACCTCCTGAACAACTTCTACATCCGGTTGAACCTCCCACGTAACATTGTCTGTATCATTCGTTTCATCACTGGCCTTGGTGTCTTCCATGTCCTCCTGAATTGGAATTTGATCTTCCACGGGGATATCAACGACAACCGGCGGAGTAAACGCAACCGTTTTTTCCATTGGTGGTGGTGGTTCTTCCGGTGGTGGTGGCGGGGTATCTTCTTCTACTGGAGGAGCTTGAACCGTAAACTGTGAAGTGTCTACGGGTGGCGGAGGCACTTTCTCCTCCGGTAAATTCTTAATGAAAATATATGTACCATAAGATAGCCCGATGAAAGCCAAAAGAGAGAACATGATCAGCATTAAGCGCTTGTCATATTCTGTGCGCAACACATACGCCCCGTATGCACGGTTTCGAGAGCCAAAAACAAGTTCGTTTCTTGTATCCGATGTAACTTGTTGCCAGGACCTTGCACTGAAATAATCGTACAAGGTAATTCCTGCAACCAATCCAATTATTGCTATAATAACTTCCATATCATTTAACTTTTTCCTTGACTAATTCTAGTTCACTTGCAAGAATGTCAACCGGAGCGATTACCCCGATTTCTGCAATCTTCAGTTCATCAATCAAATCAATGAAATTCTTACAGGTCGCTTTATCGTCGGTTTTAACCAGAACTTTCAACGCATCAGGATCTTTTTTAAAGTCAATCAACATTCGAAGATAGGTGCTATCCTGAATTTGCTTCGATTTCAGCTTTTTATCCAATCCTTCCTTACCCTTAAGTACGTAAGCATTTCTATCAGCGAGCAACTTCCGGATGCCTTTGGCACTGAAATCAGTCTCCTCGAGTACCGTTGGCCCCTTCGGTCCTGGTGCATTTTTGGGATAATACTGACCGGAATAGTAAAAAATCTTATCCTCTGACAGCAAGAAAGTAATGGCGTTGTTGATCTTTGGCTGCTCCTCCGGAACGATGTCCTCCGGCTTTGCGGGATACACCAAACTCATTACCTTAGGCTTGCTGAACGTAGAAGTAAGTACGAAGAACGTAAGCAACAGGAACGCAAGGTCCACCATGGGAGTCATGTCCACCCTGGTAGAACTTTTCTTGGCTCTTTTCTTCCCTTTGTTGTGGCCACCGCCACCGCCGCCTTCTGCAATTTCTGCCATAATTTATTTTTTTACAACGGAGCCATCTCCATTGAAGTGATAAAATTCAAATTATTCAAATCAAGATCCCGGAAAACATTGATCACGTTCTGCGCATGCACATACAAGGCTTTGTTGTCCACACGAAGTGTAAATTTTGGCTTAAAATCATTGGGATCAGGAGAGTCCCCTTTCATTTTGGCTTCCTCGAAAGATGTTCTTCCGGAGTTCAGTGCTGCCATATTGCCAAAGTTGATCCAGTCTCGCAATTGGTTGTTCGTAGAGTCAAAAGGAATCCCTTTTGTATTCAGATTTTTCCTGGCTTCTGCGGGCATATCTATGTATGCCGGCAATTCCTGCATCGTACATCCAAAACTTGACATGAAGGTAAATTTGCTGATTTGTTCATCTGAAAAACCAACTTTGTATTTACCTGCCATATTCATCAATAGTTCTCGTCTTGCCTCAGGATCCGACATGTTGAAGAATACCCTCCCTCCTCTGTCAATTGTAACCAACACCACATTTTCAGGGATGATCTTGTCACTGATACTTGAAGGAACGTCTACTTCTACAGGTTCACTGGACCGAAAAGAGGCAGCAAGCATAAAGAACGTCACAAGCAGGAAAGCCAAGTCCACCATCGGCGTCATGTCGATGGACGGGGAGCTTTTAGGCATTTTAATCTTAGGCATTTTCCTTCTTTTTAGTGCAAAGTTTTTCTTCTCTTATTTCGTAGTAGATGAGAAATCCTGTACAATTGTAAATGATGCTTCGTCAATACTATACGTCATTGCGTCTATCTTCGTGGAGAAGAAGTTGTACATGATAATTGCAATTGTCGACCCGGCAATACCAAAAAACGTATTGATCAAGGCCTCAGAGATACCCGTCGCTAACTGAGCTGTATCTGGCGCACCGTGACTCATCGCAGCAAACGAACGGATCATTCCCATTACCGTACCGATCAGACCGATCAATGTTGCAATGGATGCACAAGTTGAGAGAATTACAAGATTCTTGGACAGCATCGGTAACTCAAGAGCCGTCGCTTCCTCCAATTCTTTTTTCAAAGCTTCCACCTTCTGCTCTTTATTCATTTCAGTGTCCTCCTTAATGTTATCGTACTTTTCCAATCCAGCGCGAACAACATTTGCCAGAGAGCCTTTTTGTTTATCACACTCTTCGATAGCAGCACTGATCTCTTTTTGCTTAAGCTTACCTTTAATGTCTTCTACAAACTTGTTCACACGACCTTTACCAGCAGCTTTCGCAAGGGTTACAAAACGTTCAATTGAGAAAATGAT
>JBEGVI010000042.1:0-16663 GCA_041178485.1 Bacteroidota bacterium
AGGGTAAAAAAGCGGCTCCCGCAATGAAAATCATGATCTGAGCCGTACCGAGCATAAATCCTGATAATCCATAACACAAACCAACCATAAATTTTGACCAGCGCGAGGCTACAAACAATTCGGAAAGTCTGTAAGCTCCCAATGCCCCAACCAGAACATACGTCAACAACTCAATCATTAGTGAGGTCGGTGAATAGCCCCCACACCAGATGAGCAACTGTACAAACGGGTTGTACATTCCGTTTTGCATATCAGAGTAAGCCGGATAGCCCATATACTGGTACGGATTCCAGAGCGGCAAATGTCCTGCGTGTTCAGACCAACTTACAAAGTAACGATAAGGCAGGTAGCAGTCAATGTTATCCCATTTTGGGACGAATTGAAATGTTGAGATGGGCCACCATGCCAAAAGTATCAACCCTGCCAGAAGGAGTTGATCTTTATTCTTTCTGAGGATAGCACTCAAATACCGCATTGACGAGAACTAAATTAACTAAAAGAGATGCATCTTGACTATACTCCCTAAAACATGTACTTTTGCTTTGATGAAAAAATGGAGTGTCATAGTGCTGCTTTGCATCCAAAGCTCTTTATGGGCTCAAAAACCGATTGAACTAAAGCGGAAATACTTTGGAACCTACACCGGAGATATCTCCTCTTTTCAGCTCGATTCCGGAAAAGAAATTCTTGAGGTTGATTACACTGGAATTGAGGTAACTATCTCAGATTCAACAATCGATCTTTCCATAGGAAAAAATCAACTGAAAGGCTCATATACGGTTCTTTTTGAGGCAAAGACGTACTACCTTCTGGATTGTAAGATCGAAAATCAGCTGGCAGGGGAGCGCATCGTAGTGTACAAAAAAGGGAAGAAGATTTCTCGCGATGGATTGTACCCGCAGCCGAATGCCTTTTTGTATCTTAAGAAGGATTAAAATGGCAATGAGACTGTAAAAACCGTCCCCTCTCCGGGCTTGCTCTTTACTTCAATCTTTCCACCATGTGAATCGATAATCAGCTTGACATAATACAGTCCGAGGCCGAAACCTTTTACGTTGTGTAAATTCCCGGTTGGAACCCTGAAGAATTTATCAAAGATCATTTTCAAGTCTTCTCGTTTAATTCCGATTCCATTGTCCGATATTTCGATCACAATTCCCTTTTTATCGTTGGTCGTTTTGACTTGTATTTGAGGCTTCTTATCGCAATATTTTACTGCATTGTCAAGTAAATTATACACAACATTTGTAATATGCACGGGGTCAGCCTGGACAGTGCCGGTCTCTGCTTGCAGATCCAATTGAATACTTCCACCCTGGTCCAATTGATTGATGTCGAAATTCTCTTTTGCCTCAACCAACAATTCATGAAGATCGACCGGTTCTTTCTTCAATGTCAGTTCCTCCTTGTCAAGTTGGGCAACATTCAACACCCGCTCAACCTGATGTTCCAACCGCTTGTTCTCTTTGTAAATAATACTGGCATAACGCTGCAATTTTTCTGGGTCATTGCTAAAATCGGAGCGCATGAGCATTTCACTGGACAGGCCAATCGTTGAAATTGGTGTTTTAAGTTCATGAGTCATGTTGTTGATGAAATCCGTTTTCACTTCTGAAAGACGTTTCTGACGCAGGATTACCGTGATCGTATATCCAAAAAAGATCATGACCAGTACCACAATTATGGTTACATAGACCCAAGGTGAGATAAGTTCGGTCGGTTCATTAATTGTGCGCGCCATGACCTGTGGGAAAATGACAGTAAAATAATGGCCATCGGTTTTCCAGGGCAATTTAGCCGAGGTAATTCCGGCGACTGTATCTGAAGCAGGCGCATACCCGGTAGTTTTGGAAAATTTGATCAGATTTCCAAAGACGATGGAATCGCTAAAACAATCATAGATCCCGTATTGAAAGTCCTGGTTGATGCTTTGCTCATAAAACTGCCTTTTGAGCAACGTTTCCAGATAAAAAGGATGAAGTTCCTCGTTGATATCAACCACAAAGTAATTGGTGCGAATTTGCTTTACTGCTCCATAGAGGTCAGAACTGTCCGATTTTGAAGTCGAGATTTCCTCCAACACATTGCGAAGCGCTATATGTGCCTGTTCAGAGAATTGCTTCAGATTGAGGCTGTCCTCCTTTTCCTGAATTGCAATACTGGTTTGCTGGATAGCAATGGTTTTGCGCATCCAAACCATTTGAACAACAAGTATGCTGGCCAGGGAAATGATTCCCAGTACGACCACCGCATTGATGTTCCGACGGATCATTTTGGGTTAATAGGATTCCATTTCCGGATCGATCTCACTTGCCCAGGCCAGAATGCCACCTGTAAGATTGTAGAGGTTGGTATACCCGTATTGCTGTTCCAGAAATCCGATGGCGTTGCCACTTCGAGCGCCGGAACGGCAGTGAATAACTACCTTTTTATCTTTTGAGATCTCTGCTACTCTGTTGGTAATCTCAGCAAGAGGAATGGATGTTGCACCGATAGAACAAATGTCAATTTCGTAAGGCTCTCTTACGTCAATCAATTGAAAATCCTCTTTGCTGTCGATCATTTGCTTTAGCTCATGGACTGTAAGTGTTTTCATTTTTTATGTGTATGAAATGAGAAATAAAACGAGGAATTAACGGTTAAAATCCGGTAACTCCATTCACAGTAGTGTATTTTAAAATATTTTTCTTGTCCGGATGAATTCGGGCGAATGCAGATTGAACGGCAAGCGTTCCTTCATGGAATCCACAGAGTATAAGTTTCAATTTATTTTCATAGGTGTTCACATCACCTACCGCATAAATGCCCGGAATGTTCGTAGAATAATCAAGTGTATTGACCTTGATCGCACTTTTTTCGATCTCGAGCCCCCAGTCAGCAATTGGACCCAGACTCGGTTTGAGACCGAACAGCGGAATAAAGTGATCTGTTTCCCGAATACTTTCTCCGTCGCGCTGATGCGTGATTGTCACATTTTCCAGGTGACCATTTCCACTGATCCCCGTAACTTCTGCCTCGGTCACCAGTGTAATTTCGCCTTTGTCTGCCAGGTCAATTACTTTTTGAACCGAATCAAGATGCCCTCTGAATGAGCTGCTTCGATGAACCAATACTACCTCTTTGGCAATCCTTTTCTCCGCCAGGAAAATGGACCAATCCAGCGCAGAATCGCCACCACCGGCAATCACACAGCGTTTCCCACGGTAGAATTCAGGGTCTTTGATGATGTATTCAACCCCTCTATCCTCGAACGCAGTAATATTTTCAATAGGAGGTTTTCTCGGTTCGAACACGCCTAAGCCACCAGCAATAATTACAACCGGCGCTTCGTGCTGGGTGCCCTTTACTGTAGTAACAATGAAATTGCCTTCCTCATTTTTATCGATAGTCATGGCAGCCTCACCGAGGGTAAATCCGGGTTTAAAGGGTGCTGCCTGATCCATGAGATTGTCTACCAATTCACCCGCAAGGATGGAAGGAAATCCAGGAATATCATAAATCGGTTTCTTCGGATAGATCTCAGAGCACTGTCCTCCGGGTTGTGGCAACGAATCTATGAGATGACAACGCAACTTCAACAATCCCGCTTCAAAAACAGTAAAAAGTCCGCAAGGACCTGCTCCAATGATAATAATATCCGTTTTAATCATACTTCCGAATTAAACCGCCGCAAAGGTAGTCATTTCATGAAAAACAGCAGAAGGGCTCTTTTGTTGAGGATCCTATAGCATTCTGGTCCCGATCTCTTTTCTTTCAATGGGCAGTCGGTGAAGACTAAATCTTAAGTTTTTTTCGAAAATCATTTTTTTTTCCAAAATAAATCGTATACTATTGTAGACGTAAGGATCCCACAACACTTTTTTATAAAATGATTCCAGATACCGGATATTTCCCGGAGGAGAATCTTATTGTCTAATTTTTTAACTGAGTTAACCTATGTCTAAAATGGCTTTAAAACCAATCAAACGAACACTAAAAACTTTCAAATTTGCCCACAAACTTGAATTTCTGCGTGAAAATCCTCTAAAAACACGTGGAGCTGATTTCAAGCTTGTGCCAGACTTTGATCAAATCCGACTTGACCTCTATCAACTCGTAAGGAGTCTTCCGAACGAACCGGGAATCTTACTTATTTCCGGAGTGACAAAATCAAAAAAAGTAAAAGGTCTCCTAAAAATAACCTGTCCTGAGAGTGTGAGAGTCACTTTTGGATACGATCGATTCAACTGGATCGAAAGCCTGATCCAGCGTCGATACGCCGGAATCCAACTCCAAATCGTAATCGAACAAAAAACCATCTAATGTCTTACCCCCTAATCCCAATCACCATGAAAAACCTCATCAAAATCATCGCAACACTCACAGTTTGTATCTCACTGCATGCACAAACTGAAACACCCTGGATCCAACGTGCAGAAAATGCATCTTTTCTGGCAAAAATAGACTCCGTGTTTGAACTTCGTTTCAAAAAACAGATGGACACGTTTCCGGTGTTCGATAACGGTGCACTGAACTTCGCTCATTGTGAATCCCATATCGGTGAGTGCTCAGAAGAATACGTATACAATCAAGCATATTATCACGAAATGATGACTTTCTCCTCGCCCATTGAGGAGTACACAGTAGAGAGTCTCTTAAAAGCAATAGAGACCGCCGGAGATGACCCTGTCTTCGCAGACTTAATGTATTTGTTAGATCCGGATAAATACTGGCTGGGGTATTATCCCATGGAAGGAAAATACTATCTCGTCATCTGTCTCGGAGTAGACAGAGAAAAGATCTACGCAGAAATGGGATTGAAATTCGGAAAGTAATCGAATCAGTCTCGAATTTCACTCGAGAAATATCTTTTTCCAAATTCCCAAAGTACCACACCGGCGCAAACAGCAACATTCAAACTGTGCTTTGTGCCAAATTGCGGAACTTCAATGATGTGGTCGGCCAGATCAACTACGTTCTGGTCGACACCATCTACCTCATTGCCGAAGACCAAAGCGAATTTAGCTCCCTGAAGAGCTGAAATATGATGAAGCATTGTGGTTTTTTCGGCCTGCTCCACTGCACAAACAATGACTCCATTGTTCTTTAGCTCTTTGGTCAGTTCTACAATGGATGCTCGGTATTCCCAGTTGACGGTTTCTGTGGCTCCCAAGGCGGTCTTCTGAATATCCCGATGCGGTGGCTGAGCGGTAATTCCACACAGGTAAATTTTCTCCACATTAAACGCATCGGCAGTTCGAAAAAATGAACCAATGTTGTTCAGGCTACGGATTCCATCCAGCACCACGATCAAGGGAAATTTGGATTGCACCTTGTAGTCTTCTTCCGAAAGACGATCCAGTTCCCAAAGTTTCAGTTTTCTGTTCATATTTGTTAATAACAAGGGAGCGAATAACTTTGAGCCTTCGCGGGTTGGACGTAATTTTACGTGCAAATTTCAAAAAATCACCGGATTTGGCGTCTGAAAAAACAAAAAGCGTTGCCGAAACGCCTTTAATGAAGCAATACAATCAGATCAAGGCCCGTCACCCACAGGCCCTGCTTCTGTTCCGTGTTGGTGATTTTTACGAAACTTTTGGGGAAGATGCCGTCAAAACTTCCAAGATCCTTGGAATTATTCTTACAAAGCGTGGGAATGGCACTGCCTCTGAAATCGAACTTGCCGGATTTCCGCATCATTCACTGGATTCTTATTTGCCAAAACTCGTTCGGGCCGGACAGCGTGTCGCTATATGTGACCAGCTTGAAGACCCCAAACTCACCAAAACAATAGTCAAGAGAGGCGTAACCGAATTGGTTACACCCGGAGTGTCGTTCAACGATCAGGTACTTGAGCAAAAAAAGAACAATTTCCTTTGCGCCATTCATTACCACAAAGATGAACATGGGATCGCTTTTCTGGATGTTTCCACGGGAGAATTCCTCGTTGCACAGGGATCCAAGGAATACCTTGACAAACTGATTCAAGGATTTGAACCCAAAGAAGTCATCTTTCAGAAAAACAGATCGAAAGAATATCAGGAACAATTTGGTGAACGATTTTACACCTTCCGGCTCGAAGACTGGGTGTTTTCGGATGATTTTGCTTCAGAAACGTTAAACCGCCATTTTGAAACGCGATCGCTGAAAGGATTTGGCATCGATCACCTTCCGCTTGGCATTGTTGCCGCAGGAGCTGTGTTGCATTACCTCAATGAAAATCAGCACACGCGCCTGGGACACATTGCCTCCATCGGACGCATAGAGGAAGAACAGTATGTCTGGCTGGATCGATTTACGGTTCGAAATCTCGAGTTGATCAGTTCACCGCATGAAAATGCAACCACTCTTGCTGATATCCTTGATCATACCCTCACGCCCATGGGAGGACGAATGATGAAGCGATGGATCGTTCTTCCATTGAAAAATGCTGCTCCGATCAATGAAAGGCTGGATGCAGTTACCTTTCTGAAGAATGAGGACACAGCCCAATTTGAGTTGTGCGAACGCCTGAAAGAAATTGGCGACATGGAACGTCTGATCTCAAAAGTTGCCGTAGCGAAAGTGAATCCGAAGGAAGTGATGCGCCTGAAGCAGACATTGGAGCAACTCCAACCAATCAGGAATTTACTCGAAAACTCTTCGTCATCCCTTGTCAGACGGATTTATGAGCAACTTGATCCATGTGAAAAATTAATTGCAACCATCCGTGAAACACTTACAGATGATCCCGCAATAGCTATTGGCAAAGGAGCAGTAATCCGCGAAGGTGTTCATGCCGAACTGGACGAACTACGAACCATCGCTTTCAGCGGAAAAGATTACCTCGAAGCACTTCAGCAAAGGGAATCTGCCCGCACCGGCATTCCAAGTTTGAAAGTTGCCTTCAACAATGTTTTTGGCTATTACCTGGAGGTTCGAAATACGCACAAAGACAAGGTTCCGGAAGAGTGGATCCGCAAGCAAACACTTGTGAATGCTGAGCGCTATATAACGGAGGAACTGAAAGAATACGAATCCAAAATCCTTGGTGCAGAGGAACGCATACATGCCATTGAATCCCGCCTTTTTCAGGATTTGGTTTTCTCCATGGCCGACTACACACAACTGATCCAGCGCAATGCACGGCTCATTGCTCAACTGGATTGCCTTCAATCGTTTGCACAGACGGCAATCCTCAATCGATACACCCGACCGACACTCAATGAAGGCTTTGGCATTGACATCATTGAAGGCAGACATCCGGTGATAGAGCGGCAGTTGAGGGATGGAGAGGAATATATTTCAAACTCGGTGAAACTTGATCCGGATGGACAGCAGATCATCATGATTACCGGTCCGAACATGAGTGGAAAAAGCGCCATTTTACGTCAAACTGCACTAATCTGTCTTATGGCACAGATGGGATGTTTCGTGCCGGCCGCCTCCGCTGAACTCGGTTTAGTAGACAAAGTATTTACGCGCGTCGGGGCATCTGACAACATTTCTTCAGGCGAATCAACATTCATGGTTGAAATGAACGAAACCGCAAGCATTTTGAATAACCTCTCCGACCGTAGCCTGATTCTGCTGGATGAAATTGGTCGTGGAACAAGTACGTACGATGGAATTTCAATTGCGTGGGCGATTGCCGAATATTTGCATGAAAATGAACGCCGACCAAAGGTTTTGTTTGCAACGCATTACCACGAGCTGAATGAAATGACGCATCAATTCCCTCGAATCAGAAATCACAATGTGGCAGTAAAGGAAAGCGGAAACAAAGTGCTGTTTCTCCGAAAACTGGTCGAAGGTGGCAGTGAACATTCGTTCGGGATCCATGTGGCCCGAATGGCAGGAATGCCTCCGCGGGTGCTTACGAGAGCTCAGTCTATGTTGAAAGAGCTGGAATCTTCGCATGATCTTTCAGAGAAGAAAACGGCTAAACGCATGAAAGAAAGCGTAAAGGAAGCAGCAGTGAATTCGAACATGCAATTGAGTTTCTTCCAGCTGAACGATCCTGTGCTGGAACAAATACGAGAAGAATTGGTATCCATTGATATTAACAGCCTCACACCGGTGGAAGCATTGCTCAAACTGAATGAGATCAAGAAATTGACGGGGGGTTAATTTTTTCTTGGTACACCTTGTAATTTTAGAAATACTTTATACATTTGTCGCCCACTGAATGCAAATGTGGAATTCTTAGAACGATAAGAATTAAAAAATGCGAGAATAGCTCAGTTGGTAGAGCACGACCTTGCCAAGGTCGGGGTCGCGGGTTCGAATCCCGTTTCTCGCTCAAAGCAAAACCCACTTATCGTGGGTTTTTTAGCAAAGAAAGGTAACTTTCTTGCTGTTTTGCTTTAGAAGTCCACCTTTGAGAACGCGAAAACGTTCCGTTATAAAGGTAAGTCCACGCTCGGATGGTGGAATTGATAGACACGCCGGACTTAAAATCCTGTGGGCATTTGCCCGTGCGGGTTCAAGTCCCGCTCCGAGTACAAAAACAGAATGAGAAGCAGAATGAAAATGTGGCTTCTTGTTCTGTTTTTTCTTCATTCTCGTTCTCACTCGCACTCTTTTTAACTATACATTCCATAAAATGCACTTTGTACCTTTGCGGGAAAGATCATTCATGAAGAAAAACATAGTTTTTATTGCAAAAAGTTTAGATGGCTATATTGCTGGAAAGAATGGTGAGCTGGATTGGTTGAACTCTACTCCGAATCCGGACAATTCAGATATGGGTTTTGTTGATTTAATGGGTGAAATTGATGCTGTAGTTATGGGTAGAACAACCTATGAAACTGTTATAGGGTTCAATGTAGAATGGCCTTATAAGAAACATGTTTTTGTTTTAAGTAACACCCTTAATGAAGTTCAGGAAGACCTAAAAGAGCGCGTAACCTTAATGAAAGGTGAGCTAAACTCAATTCTTGAAACCATACACGAGAAGGGATTTCATACTCTTTACATTGACGGAGGAAGGACTATTCAGAGCTTTTTGCAAAAAGATTTAATTAATGAATTGAGAATAACAACAATTCCTATAGTGTTAGGAGGTGGATTCCCCCTTTTTGGAGCATTGGATAAACCACTTGAATTCGACCATGTCGAGTCAAAATTGTTTTTAAACCAAATTGTCCAGGACATCTACAAAAGAAGGAATTAGGTTTTGCCTTTCTTGTCCGAAAATTCTGTCATTGCAGACACAAAAGCCAGAGTGAGTGTGAGAGCGAGAGCGGCAACACGAACTCTGGCTTTTTCTTCATTCTCATTCTATTTCTCGCACTCGATATTTAAATTCTGTCATTCATCATACATTGCTGCAATAACAAGTATGGGTTCGTTGTCTGCATCCAATGCTATATAGTACTCTGGCATTTTCTGTTTATTTCTAATTAGTTTGAAGCGCTCCACCTTGGTGTATATCTCCACATACTCTTCAGCCCTCTGAAAGTCAATTAAGCTTATTTCGAACTTTTTTCTTGTTATCCTTTCCACTGAAAAATGTTTTTCGTTCAGAAATTTCTTTGGAACTCGAATCAACTGGTGAATGTAGAAAAGATGAAGCGGACTGGAAGAATTAATTATAGCAACCCCTTTTCGAACCTCCACCCTGGCATCATTGAATTCCCTACAAACCTCTGGTCGAATACTGCAACACCTGTCGAAAAAAAATTCTGGATAAAAAAATGGCGCATACAATGGGTCTGCCAGAATTTGTTCCGCAATGAAATCCAGAAGTTCCTCCAAGTATTTTCGGTTTGGATCACCGGATGGTGTTATAAAAATTAATTTCGGACTTATTAATGCCTCAAAATCCGCGAGCATCTCTTTTGGCAATATGTCTGACATGAGCCAAAATAAACTTTCCTCTATGGGATCGGTTTCAAAAAACTGAACATAAAGTGAAAAACATGTCTGTTCCAACTCACCGTGTTCCTTGTAATACATTTTTTCGAAAAGTCTTGTCGTCATGCTTTTCTAGAAAGAAAAATTCGCAAAACTTAATTTTTAGATCACATTTTTTTATTCAACAAGAACACTATTTGAATCTCCTGAAACCTCCTCGTGCAGTTAGATTAAAATTGCCTGATGAAAAAAATAATGCCAGCCTGTTAGCCTGACGAAAATGCTGCGTTAAATGAACGCTATGAAAAAGAAGAGCAAACATAAACCCGCCGAACTGTCTAAATTAATGCAGGCAACAGAGCGTCAGCGACGAAAAGAACAAGGGTTCTTTGACGGTCGTTTTGCGCCCAAAAGTGTTCCTTCCGAAAAGGTGTATTCCCGAAAGTCGAAACATAAACACCAGGAACATTAGAATTTATTTTGATGTTTCTGTGTGAGGGGATTCAGGTGCCTGATCTTTCAAACCATCAAAAAGGTACGCAGTAATCTTTTTTAATTCGGCCTCTTTTCGCAATACGGCTTTTTCTTTGTTCCATTCCTCGGGATGCTGTTGAAGGTGCGCTTGAACGATCTGATACATGCTTTTCCTGTAGACTGGAATTTTATTCTGGTAAACTTCATTTCCAATCGAACGGTTGTAGGTAGTCTCAAGTACTATTAAATTTCCAAGAGAATTGATCTCAATGCCCCAGTCAGCCCACACCTGTTCCCGCTTATTGCCATCCTTGTCGTGATAGGATTGAATGTGTTCGATATCAATGTTGCTGTTGAACAACTTCATGGTTATCGCCCGCACTGTTTTACTGTCCGAACTGAGATAATCCTCACTCAGCATGGCAGAAAGCCGACAGATAAGGTTCTTTCTCTTTGCATTTTCCGTTAGGTCATTGGTCAGGAACGTATTGAGATTTGACCACCCGGAGTTGTGCCGTTCCTCTGAACCGATCTCGGTATTGATATGATTTATCATTGCATCAAAATTTCCATGGACAAGCTGTCGAACGACTTCATGCATGAACCCGTAAAACACATTGTTCTTGATGCGCTGATACCGCACGCTGTATATAAAGAACACCTTGGAAATTTGCCTGATGTAATGCATGAGTTTGTCCCAACTGTTTGGGTCATTTCTGAACACATACAGGAACACCGACGGTAAATCGCTGTAAAAGCTGTACCTCGACCACCAGATTAAATGCACCATACATGCTTCTTCAGCTGAAAACCCGGATTTTTCTTCCCATTTTTCCCACCAGGTGAACCTTGCATCTATGAGCCCGTCGATTTCATCAATTGAAATAGTGAAATTCTCAAGATTCCCCCGAAAATTATCCCACAAATTATCGTTAAACAAGGTGTCAAAAAGGCGCTCATAAAAGGTGTCTACTCCCAAATGGTGTAGGGTGTCCGGAAGACCGTGTTTGGAGATGAGCATGTACTGGTACAGTTTCAAAATGCCTCGAATGTCTGTAACGACAGTACCGCACTGTTGATTGCGCAAATCTATCTTCTCATAGAGTCTGCTGATCTTCTCAAACACTTCTTTGCCCGCATGTTGATACTGCGTCATATACTGATACATGCGGATCTTAAAAATATCCCCACTGTTCAGGTCGAGTCCGGCAGTATTGATTGCATTGAAAATCTGGAGGGTTTTTGACAGCTGAGCACGCGTCTCAATCACAACAAAATAAACCCGAGAGGTGAGGTAATCAAAAAAATCGTCAATATCGAAATGAATTCCATCTTCAGCAAGCGGCAACTGTTCGTCAAAGAGCTCGCTGATCATCTTTAAATTTCGTTTATACGAATTCAATTCGTCGTGCTCTTTCGGCAAAGCATCACGTAACATCTCCTCGAGGTAAGCCTGTTGGACCCCATTGTTCACGTCTGTTCGGAGCCAGTTGAGTTGCATTTTTTGAATACCCTTACAGTCCGGATATTTTTCCTTCAACTTTTTGAACAGAAGAAGAAAAGTGGTCATCCGTTGCTGGCCATCGATAATTTCCTGAATTCCATTTTTAGGATACGTTAATTGCATGGTACCAATGAACATTGGCTCCCGGATAATGACCTTGTCAGCTCCCCAATAAGATTTAAAAATATCGCCGATAAATTTTCCGATCTGAGGTTCCTCCCATGCATAAGGACGCTGGAAAATTGGGATCAGGTAGCGTTTTTCTGCACTGAGCAACGTCATATTGCCCTCCTGTTCGTTGGCAAGCAAGGAGCAAGAACGGGCGTTTATAGCAAAAGAAGAATCCGAAGCAGACATTTTTTTTGAGTGAATATAACGAGTATTGTGTTATTTCAACCTTGAGAAACAGGCTAAATCATATACATTTACATTGTGGACGACCTTACCAAATTCGTAAAGTTCTTTCTGGCATTGATCCTATTGCTTTGTTTAATCGACTGGTCTTATGGCTATTATCTGTTTGTACGCTTTGTCAGTACAGCCAGTTTCGTATACCTCGCCTACGATGCATCCACCAAGAAAGAATCATTCGCAGTGGCTATTTTTATTTTCCTTGCACTGCTGTTCCAACCTTTTGAAAAGATCGTTCTAGGCAGAACTCTTTGGAATATCGTGGATGTGATCGTTGCAATAGGACTGATATTTTCTGTGCTGAACGATCGCAAGACAACCGGATAGTTGGTGGGGACATTTTTCGTAAAGCATAATATCGGTTTTAAAATCTGAATGAATTATAGAATTACACAAATGCACATGCATAAAAATAGCTGCAACGCGCAATCGGAATTGAGGTTTGAACTAAATTTATACCATGGCGGTTCCATCCATCAAGCGGAGATCAGAAGTTGCAGAAGTGTTCAAAAAATACTTGCCTGAAGCCTTTATTGAAATGGTCGTGGAACTTTTTCTTGCTCATCCTGTTCGTTTCAAGATTGTAAATGGTCGAGCTACCAAACTCGGAGATTTTAGGGCAGGAATACATGGCGAGAAACACCGGATCACAGTAAACGGAGACTTGAATCCCTATGCTTTTCTTGTGACCACATTGCATGAATTTGCGCATTTGCAGACATTTGAGAAATTCAAAGGGCGGGTACAGCCTCACGGAAAAGAATGGAAAGATTCCTATCGCGACTTGCTACTACCAGCTATCCACAGCGGTCAGTTGCCTAAAGACATTGAAAATGCTCTTGTTCACTCTCTTTCCAATACGAAAGCTTCGTCTTGCACAGATCATGGTCTGTCACGCGTACTTAAATCCTATGACCGGCCCAAAGAGGGCGTGGTATTATTAGAACAAATCCCTAAAAACACTACATTTGAACTCAACGGAAGACGCTTCATAAAGGGCCCGTTGCGAAGAAAACGATTCGTTTGTCAGGAAGTTCATTCTGACCGATCCTACCTCGTTAACGCCCTGGCGGAAGTTCGTCCAATCAAGTAACCCTTATGAAAAGCAACAATTACTGTGTAATTATGGCAGGTGGCGTTGGCAGCCGCTTCTGGCCAATGTCTACCCCTCAAAAACCGAAACAATTCCTCGATGTTCTCGGAACCGGCAAATCGCTGATCCAGATGACCTTTGAACGTTTATTGCTGATCGCTCCGAAGGAAAACATCTATGTATTAACGAACGAGAGTTACGCCACAATCGTCAAAGAACAATTGCCAGACCTTACCTACGGGCAGATACTCACCGAACCCATGCGTAAAAATACGGCGCCATGCATCGCTTATGCTGCTGCAAAGATTCATGATCTGAATCCCGAGGCAACGATGGTCATATCTCCGGCCGATCACCTGATCGTAAGAGAAAACCGTTTTTCCGAAATCATTCATACTGCTATAGACCGCGCCAATGAAGATGCACGTCTTGTAACTTTAGGGATTCAGCCCAGCCGACCGGATACCGGTTATGGATACATTGAATTCTCCAAAGAAAACAATGTGGTTGCAGGATCTGTGACGCCTGTTATACAGTTTCGCGAAAAACCTGATCTGAAAACGGCAGAATCTTTTTTACAAAGTGGCAATTTTTACTGGAACTCGGGAATCTTCGTTTGGAAAACAGCAACCGTTTTGAATGCACTGCAACAATTCGAGCCTGAACTCCATCAGCAGTTTGCGGGTGACCTCTCGGATTACAATACCCCATCTGAACAAGAGAAAGTAAACGCGGCGTTTCATGCGTGCAAGGATATCTCTGTTGATTTCGCCATCATGGAACACGCGAAAAATATTGATGTGGTCCTCGCTGATTTTGACTGGAGTGATTTGGGTACCTGGGGAAGTTTGAACACTCATCTGAATAAGGATACCAATGGAAATGCAGTGATTGGTAAACATGTCCATCTGTATGGTTCTTCGAACTGCCTGGTGAATGTTTCCGATGACAAACTAGTTCTCCTAGACGGTTTGAACGATTACATTGTAGTAGAGTCCGAGAACATGTTCATGGTGTTAAAAGCGGAGAATGAACAGGAATTAAAAAACTACCTGAAATCCGCAGAATCAGGTAGTCCGGAGTTTTTTAAGAAGTAGTCTTAAGCGAAAGAGCTCTTAACGTCAGAAATTAAAAATTACGTCCCGTAGGGTGAATAGTATTACTCATCATTCCGCATTTGCTCTCGTTCCCATTGGCGATACAGATCAAAGTAACTCAAGGTTTCAACCACAATGGCTCCACCCAATGTATCGCCGTATTTGGCTGGCAATCCGCCTGTGTAGACCATCATTCTTCCAATAGCACAACTTGGCACATTGTTCACCTGGTTGCTTTTTACACCATCGAGCATGTAGATCATGTCGCCTTTTCGGGCACCTCGGAACATTAATTCTCCGTCTTCAGACATTTTAACATCCGAATTATAGGCTACTGCAAGATTTGCGACACTAAATTTTACCGGACTGCTGGCTATTTCTTCGGTGGTCAATTCCCTGATCGGAAGTTCGCCGTACACCAGTTTCATACTTCCGTCATTGAACTTCAAAGTAATGCCTTTCAACTCCTTTGCAGGCGAAAAGCGAATTACACCTGTATTAAAAATACCATCCATCGGAACTTTGACTGGAATTCCAGTCATCGTATCTATTGAAAACTTAACATTCAACGTGTAATCTCCGGCTGGAATGGCTGTAATGCGAAAGCGGCCATCTATGCCTGTTTCAGCGCGGTACTTCCGATCCTGATCGATTACAAAGACCTGGGCTCCGGTAAGGGTATCCCCTGTTTCATTGTCCAGTACTGTTCCCACAATCTCTCCGGGTGCTCCTTGTCCCCATACGCCTTGTGCGAGGAAGAAGATCAGATAAAGCAATTTGTTTTTCATAGGTTCTATTTTTTTCGTTACATCAATGGGATGCATGATTAACATAATTTCCATAAAAAAAGGCTGCACGTTCGAGCAGCCCTTTCAATTCTAGTTTGTTTCAACCTTTAATTAGCGACCATAAATCGCTGAATTCGACTTTGAATTCTTTTCAGAATACGGAAAGACAAAAATTTGAACTTAATGTTCCCTGTTCATTAGGTAGTCTGCAAGCTGGACGAGTGGCGCCTTTTTTTCTTTCGGTTGTTTGATTTGATCCAATGCGTGCATGGCGATTGTATAATATTCTTCCATCATAGACTCACACACCGTGCGTACGTTTAACTCCTCATAGATCTCTCTCGTGCGCTGTACTTTATGCTCTAAATTTTGTTCCGAAGCCAACATTGACAATTCATTTTTAAATGAACCTGCCATTTCCCATGCCTTTAAATTCAGCAATGTTTTTTTGTTGGCTATTACGTCACCTCCAACTTGTTTTCCAAACTTTTCCGGATCAGCGAAAAGGTCAAGAATATCATCCTGGATCTGAAATGCAATGCCAATGTGTTGACCAAAAGAGTACAGATTTTCTTTGTCTTCCGAAGACGCATCTGCCACGATCGCTCCCATTTCCAGAGCACATCCAAGCAAAACGGAGGTTTTCAGGCGGATCATTTCAATGTATTCCGGAATCCGCACATCAGACCGCGATTCAAAGTCCATGTCCATTTGTTGTCCTTCGCACACCTCCACTGCTGTCGTGTTAAAAAGATGCAACAATTCGGCAAGGTGTTCAGGATCCTGCTTTGCGAGCAACTGGTATGCTTTCACGAGCAACACATCCCCCGAAAGGATCGCAACGTTATCCCCCCAACGTTCATGGACCGTTTGTTTATTTCTGCGCAAAGGAGCGGCATCCATAATGTCGTCATGAATCAGTGAAAAATTGTGAAATACTTCTACTGCCAATGCTGCATTTATAGAGGATCGGGGATCTTTACCAAACAATTCCGTTGCCATAAGTGTGAGCACAGGACGAATACGTTTGCCCCCGAGCGTGAGGAAATACCTTAATGGATCATACAGGTTGTTGGGTGTTTCGGGAAACGGAAGAGACAAAAGCTCACCTTCGATCTTTTTTAGTGTTTCCTCGAATTCTTTCATTATTTCTTGATAAGGTTCATCAGATACGTACCATATCCGCTTTTAACAAGCGGTTCCGCAATTTGTTTGAGTTGATCTTCCGTAATGAATCCGTTGCGGTAAGCCACCTCCTCGATGCACCCAATTTTTAATCCCTGACGTTCTTCAATGACTTGTACAAACTGTCCTGCCTGCATCAGCGAATTAAAAGTTCCAGTATCGAGCCAGGCTGTTCCACGATCCAGCACTGCTACTTTCAACTTGCCTCGGCGCAGGTATTCCGCATTGACATCGGTGATCTCATATTCACCACGCGCAGAGGGAAGAAGGTTTTTAGCAATTTCGACGACAGAAT
>JBEGVI010000043.1:0-12484 GCA_041178485.1 Bacteroidota bacterium
CTGCAATCATATCCTTCAACACAGCCGGATCGGCATCCATAGCAGCAATCGTTGCCTTCTGCGTGATGGAACATGTCCCGGATGTAAACTGCCCCTGTACTTTGTTGCACGCATCAGCAATGATTTTTGGCGCACCAATGTAACCCAAACGCCATCCCGTCATTGCCCATGCCTTGGAGACACCATTCACAGTAACTACCTGCTCATACACTTCAGGGAACTGTGCCAGGCTTTCATGCTTTCCAATAAAATTGATGTGCTCATAAATCTCATCTGAGATGACCACGATGTTCGGGTGTTTCACCAAAACATCAGCAAGATCTTTCAATTCCTCTTTGGAGTAAACTGAACCGGTCGGATTGCAGGGTGTTGAGAAAATCAACATTTTGGTGCGTGGAGTTATTGCGGCCTCTAACTGTTTTCCGGAAATCTTGAAATCACTTTCAATACCCGCATTGATCACAACAGGCACCCCTTCTGCCACCTTCACAATTTCAAGATACGAAACCCAGTACGGAGCAGGAATAATGACTTCATCTCCAGGTCCAACGATGCTCAATACCACATTCGCAATCGACTGTTTGGCCCCCGTCGAAACCACAATCTGATCTTTGGAATAGGACAGACCGTTGTCACGCTTAAATTTTCGCGAGATACTCTCACGAAGATCGTCATACCCCGGCACAGGTGTGTACATCGTAAAATTTTCATCCATTGCCTTTTTGGCGGCGTCCTTGATGAATTCAGGGGTAAAAAAGTCCGGTTCTCCCAAACTCAAGGAGATCACATCCTTTCCCTCTGCTTTTAATTCTCGACTCTTGCGCGACATGGCTATCGTTGCAGACTCCTCCATGGACAACAATCGTTCTGATAACTGGATCATTCTTTAAAGGTTGTTAAACGTCTGCAAAACTAAACATTTGCGAGCGATCAAACTAGTCAAAAACGGCTTTTTTGATGGGTTGTTTTAAGATTTTGATGTGAATAATTACACTAAATCAAAACCAATTGTTGAAGGTCTACTTAGTACCTTTGTAATGCATGGAAGAACCTAAATTCATCGACATACGGAGATTGATCGAAAGCAAGAGTCCAAAACTCTCCAAATGGCTTCCGGGTTTCATTATCAATTACCTGAAACGCATTCTTCATCAGGACGAAATCAATGAGTTCCTGGCAAAACACAAAGAAGTATATGATGCTGATTTTTGCAACGCTGTCATCGATTATTTTAATATTAAGATTGAGGTTCAGGGCAAAGAAAACATCCCACAACACGGTCCGGTCATCATTTCAATGAATCATCCTTTAGGAGGAATGGATGCCCTGGCCTTCGTTGGTGCAATGAAAGGGCACAGAGAAGATGTTCGCTTCATAGTGAACGATTTGCTCATGAATCTTCACAACCTCAAAAATCTATTTGTCGGCGTAAACAAGCATGGTAAAAACGAAGCTTCTACCCGTCAACAAATCCAGGATCTTTTTGAATCAAGTGAAGCTGTATGTATTTTTCCAGCAGGATTGGTTAGTCGAAGAATTAAGGGTAAGGTACGTGATCTTGACTGGAAAAAGACTTTTATCACCTATTCGATTAAATTCAACCAACCTATAGTACCGATATTTATTGACGGTGAACTTTCCAATTTCTTTTACCGCCTGGCAAATTTCAGAAAAGCAATCGGGATCAAAGCCAATTTGGAGATGTTGTACCTTGCAGACGAACTTTTCAAACAGCGAAATAAAACCATTCGATTCACCATAGGAGAACCAATCTGGCCGGCTGATCTGGATTTAAGTCTGGGAGAAAGAGAACTTGCGCAGGTTATAAAAGAGAAAGTATACCAATTGAGTCAAAATAATTAAGTTATGGAGGAAATCATCGCACCGGTAGACAAGGCACTTATAAAAGCAGAATTGACAAAAGAACGTTTTGTACGTTTGACGCGAAAAGGCGAAAATGAGATCTACATTGTGAATCAGCACAACGCACCCAATGTCTTGCAAGAAATTGGCAGACTTCGGGAGGTGACTTTTCGTGCCTCTGGTGGTGGAACTGGCTTAAAGGTAGACCTGGATGAATACGATGTGAACGAACATTGCTACCAACAATTGATCGTTTGGTCGCCCGAAGATGAAGAGATTGTCGGTGGATACAGATTCATTAAATGTTCGGATGCAATCGATACAGCTACCGGGGAAATCCATCTCTCTACCACGCACTATTTCGATTTTACGGAACGGTTTGTTAACGAGTATCTTCCCTACACCATCGAACTGGGCAGGTCCTGGGTACAGCCAAACTTTCAGCCGACCGTAAATCCGAGGAAAGGTCTTTTTGCACTCGACAATATTTGGGACGGACTTGGCGCCCTGGTGGTGTTTAATCCCGACATTAGATATTTCTTTGGAAAAGTTACGATGTATCCCACCTACCATACTGCAAGCAGGGATTTTCTGTTGCATTTTATGCACCACTATTTTCCTGATCGGGATAAGCTCATGAAACCTTTTCATCCATTGGTTCAAAACTACGACCGAAACTATGTGGAAGGCCAGTTAAAAGACCTGGATTTTAAAGATGGATTTAAGGTATTGAACAGTGCGGTGAGAGAGAACGGTGAATTTATTCCGCCTCTGGTGAATATTTATATGAACCTCTCCCCTACGATGAAAACATTCGGAACAGCCGTGAATCCGGAGTTCGGCAACGTCGAGGAAACTGCTATCCTCGTTACCATCGCCGATATCTACCTGGAAAAGAAGGAACGGCATATGGAGTTTTAAGAAAATCAAATATCCGTTACCAACTGGTGTTTCTCGATCAATTTGCGTAAGTTGATCAGGGCATACCGCATTCTTCCCAAGGCAGTATTGATGCTTATATCCTCCATTTCAGCAATGTCTTTGAAAGAAAGGTCCTGATACAGCCGCATCTTCAAAATTCCTTTTTGACTTTCAGGGAGATGCTCGATAAGTTCAACCATCTGGGATTCAAGTTCATCGTAGGTCCATTTTTGTTCGACCGTCTTCTCATCGCTTGAAAGCACACTGAAAATATTAAAATCATCGCGTTGCGAAGAGGATTCAGAGATCATTCGAACCTTACTCGTCCTCCTGAAATGATCGATCACAAGGTTGTGCGCAATTCTCATTGCCCATGGCAGAAATTTACCTTCTTCATTGTAGGCCCCGAGCTTTAAAGTATGAATGACTTTAACGAATGTTTCCTGAAAAAGGTCATCCGTGAGCGCAGCATCTTTTACCTTCAAATAAATAAAACGATAAATCTTGTCCTTGTGACGCAACAGAAGGTGCTCAAATGCTTTTTCATTGCCGTTAATGTACAGGGAAACCAACTCACGGTCATCCAAACGCTTCATAATCATGGCTTTTCAATTAATTAATACTCCTTGATTTGATAAGCGTATGCGTGTTTTATAGGCGACCTTTTAGTTAATATTCGGCTAATATACGATAATTCGAATTAAAAACTTCTATTCGGGATTACCTTTTGAATAAACGGCATGAACCAACGATTGGTTGGGTTGTTTCACTAATTTTGTGAGAATGGGTTCAGAACAACAACGCAAGATAGAGATCAAAGGTGCCAGAGTGCATAATCTGAAGAACCTGAGCGTTGAAATCACCCATGGAAAAATGACCGTCGTTACAGGTTTGTCTGGATCCGGAAAGTCCTCTCTCGCTTTTGACACCTTGTATGCCGAAGGACAGCGAAGATACATTGAAAGCCTTTCCTCCTATGCAAGGCAATTTCTGGGGAAGTTGGACAAACCAGAGGTGGATTACATCAAAGGCATCTCTCCGGCCATTGCAATTGAACAAAAAGTGATCTCCAGCAACCCTCGATCAACCGTTGGAACCACCACAGAGATCTATGATTATTTGAAAATTCTCTTTGCAAGAGCAGGAAAAACGATCAGTCCGATTTCAGGGCAAGAGGTAAAAAAGCACCAGGTCAGTGATGTGGTGGATCATATACGAACTTTTGAAGCTGGCGTCAAACTACTGATCACTTGTCCATTGGTGAATATTGAGAAATACGGTAAAGAGAAAACCCTGCGTATTTTATTCGAGCAAGGATTTACACGCATCCTGACAAGTGATGGCTTTGTAAACATTGAAGACGAAATCAGCAACAATGAAAACAGCCTTAGTTCAGGACTATTGCTCATCGACCGGATCTCTGTGGATTTTTCAGAGGAAAGTCTGGCCAGGTATGCTGATTCAATACAACTCGCCTTCAGCGAGGGACAAGGCGAATGCATCATTTGCCATTCTGACGGTACAAAATCAGCCTTATTTTCCAATCGCTTCGAACTTGACGGAATAGAGTTTCAGGAACCCAACGAACATTTCTTCACTTTCAACAATCCCTTCGGGGCATGCAAAAAATGTGAAGGATACGGAAGTGTGATTGGGATCGATGAGCATCTTGTAATTCCGGATAAAAGCCTGAGCGTTTATCAGGGAGCAATTGTTCCGTGGCGCGGAGAAACGATGGGTGAATATTTGCAAGAACTGATCTACAATGCCGCAAAATTCGATTTTCCCATTCATAGACCAATTACTGAACTCACGAACGAAGAATATGAAGTACTCTGGGAAGGGAATCGTTATTTTACAGGCATCCGTAAATTTTTTAAATTCTTAGAAAGCCAAACCTATAAAATTCAATACCGTGTGATGTTATCTCGGTACAGAGGCAAAACACAATGCGAGGAATGTCGCGGCACTCGGTTACGAAAGGACGCATCCTATGTCAAAATTGATGGGAAATCAATCACAGATTGTGTTTTGATGCCTGTTAATGAAGCCTTTGAATTCTTCGCATCCCTTAATTTAAATGACCATGACCGTCAGGTTGCCAAACGCATTTTACCTGAAATCAGTTCCAGATTAGGGTTTCTCGTGGATGTCGGACTGGGGTATTTAACACTCAATCGCCCATCGAACTCCCTTTCAGGAGGAGAGTCACAACGCATCAATCTCGCCACCTCATTGGGCAGCAGCCTCGTAGGTTCGATGTATATTCTGGATGAACCGTCCATTGGCCTGCATCCTGCGGACACGGCAAATCTGATCAAAGTATTGCATCGACTTCGGGACACAGGCAACACTGTAATTGTAGTAGAACACGAGACTGAGATCATCAAAGCTGCTGACGAATTGATCGATATTGGTCCAATGGCTGGAAAATACGGTGGAGAAGTTGTATTTAAAGGAACACATGCAGACCTTAAGAATGCGAAGAATAGTTTAACCGCTGATTACTTAATCGGTAAAAGAAGTATTCCTGTACCATTGAAGCGACGCGCAGTAAAAAATAAGGTTCAGGTCAAAGGAGCCCGGCAGTACAACCTGAAGAATATTGATGTAGAAATTCCATTAAATCAGCTGGTTTGTGTTACGGGAGTTAGCGGTTCAGGGAAATCAACGCTGATCAGGGACATTCTTTATCCGGCCATTAAAGCTCAACTTGGGGAGGGATCTGCCCCTCTCGGCACATATCAGGGAATTACAGGCGATTTAAAAACAATAAAATCAATTGAATTTGTCGATCAAAATCCGATCGGAAAATCATCACGAAGCAATCCGATCACTTACGTAAAAGCATTTGATGAAATCCGTGAATTGTATGCACGGCAACCTCTGGCAAAAACACGAGGATACAAACCCGGATTTTTTTCATTTAACGTTGAAGGAGGGCGGTGCGAAATGTGCGAAGGAGAGGGAGAAATTACCGTTGGAATGCAATTCATGGCAGACATTCACCTCACATGTGAGGCTTGCGAGGGGAAACGATACAAGCAGGAGACATTGGAAATAACCTATCGTGAACTTTCCATTTCAGATCTTCTCTGCATGGATATAGAATCGGCACTCCACTTCTTCGAAAATGGAAAAGATAAACTGGAGCAAAAAATTGCAGAAAAAATAAGGCCACTTGTCGAAGTAGGTCTTGGATATTTGCAGGTTGGACAGGCGTCAAGTACCTTGAGCGGAGGCGAAGCCCAACGAATTAAATTAGCCTCCTTTTTATCCAAAGGAACAAATGCAACACCAACGCTTTTCATTTTTGACGAACCAACCACCGGTTTGCACTTCTATGACATCGAAAAACTTTTAAAAGCGATGAATGCACTCATCGATGCAGGACATTCAGTTATTGTGATTGAACACAATACAGAAGTTATGAAGTGCGCCGACTGGATCATCGATCTTGGTCCCGAAGGAGGAGAAAAAGGTGGGAGTATTCTTTTTTGTGGTACTCCGGAAGAACTTATCGGGATAAGTGACAATAAAACCGCCCAGTTCTTGAAAACGTCAATGATTGAATTACCTGAGAAAACCAGATAATTATTGCTCGGAGGCAAGCGTCAACTCCCCTTCACTTCTGGCTATCACGGCGGATGCGAGGCAATTACCAAGTACATTCACTGAAGTGCGGGCCATATCCATCAAGGCGTCCACAGCAAGGATTACACTTGCACGCTCCGAATCAAACCCCTTGATATCCATGGCAGCAATGGTGCCGGCAAGGATTACGAACGATGCTCCCCTGACGCCTGCAACGCCCTTACTTGTAAGCATAAAAATAAGGCACATCGTGATTTGCTGACCAATACTCAAATCGATCTTACACATCTGAGCGACAAATACGGATGCAAGAGACAAGTACAAGGTCGTGCCATCCAGGTTAAAGCTGTATCCTGTGGGAATAACGAATGCCACGATCTTCTTTGGAACACCAAAAACCTCCATGTTTTCCAAAGCTTTCGGAAGAGCCGCCTCACTGCTTGCTGTTGCAAAAGCCAGCGCCAGAGGTTCAGATACTGCCTGCATAAACCGCCGCAGAGGAATCCGTGCAATCAATGCAATTGGCAACAAAACAGCCACAACAAAAACCACCAACGCAATGTAGAGTGTCCCGACTAATTTCATGAGATTATACAAGATGTCCACACCAGACTTTGCCACCGTACTGGCCAGTGCACCGAAGACAGCAAGTGGTGCAACATACATTACTATATCTGTAAATTTGAACATCACCTCGGCGAGACTTTCACTGAAGTTAAGCATCGTCTGCTTGTGTTTTTCATGCTTCACCATCCCTAAGCCAATCGCAAAAATCACGGAAAAAACAACGACCTGTAGCACTTGATTCTCAGCTATTGATTTGGCTATATTTTCGGGAAAAATTTCCACGAAATGATCCTTGTGTTCCTTTTTCTGCTCCATTAATTCTACCGATCGTGCTTTGTCCTGCTCTCTGGCTTCAACATTCACTCCCACCCCAGCCTGGGATATATTTATCGCCAAAAGACCAATAAACAAGGCCAGCGTAGTCACAATCTCAAAATACAAAATACTCTTTAAACCTATCCTGCCGACCTGTTTAAGGTTGCTGTGTCCGGCAATTCCTACGATTAAAGTAGAGAAAATCAATGGCGCAACCAGAGATTTCACCAAACGAAGAAAAATCTTTCCAAACCGCTCAGTTTCCAATGCAAAAGCCGGAAAGTCCATTCCTACAATCATTCCGGCCATCATGGATGAAAAGATCCAGAGCGAAAGCTTTTTACGCTTAAATGAAATAAGGAAGAGCAAGCCTACTAAGACATATCTGACAACTTTAAATAACTCGGCTCCCCCCAGCAGGTTTTCAAGTAGAAAGCTTAATGCGATGTGCGCAAAAATGATCACATACCAAAAAACGGAGTAAAATGATTTCATTGGATTCATTTTCCGAAGATACAACAAGTTCTTTTCTGAGGATTTTCAATTTCCAAGTTGAAACTAAAACTTTTTAACAGTGCTTGTCAGTTCAAACAATATGCGTATACTTGCAGAATCTAAACAGGAACTCTCCTGCTAAATAACCCATCTTTTTTTCAGTTATCTGATCTCAATAAATTTTATATCGTTTCATGGATAAAAAAGAACTGGAAGGAAAATCTCTTTCCGACCTTCGGGAAATTGCCAATGTCATTGGAATTCCGAATGCACTAAATCTTAAAAAAGAAGAACTTATTGTTGCTATTTCGGGAGATTCCGACGGCCATGCCGGCTCCGAAGAAAAAAAACGTCGTGGACGCCCCAAAAAACAAGAAGTTGAATCAACTCAGAATAACTTGTTCGATACCGAGCAAAAAGAGCCAGAATCTCCTGAACTGAATTCACCTGAAGCAGAGGCTCCGAAACGCAGAGGAAGAAATCTTCTTGACATGGCGGCTCAGAAAACAGAACCGGTAGCAGAGGGTGAAAACAAAAAAACGGAGGAAACGGCAGAAAGCGGCGAGACAGAACAGCCTGTTCAACAACATAAACATCAGCACCGTCAACACCAGTCACAACCGCGTCCTCATCAGGAAAACCGACCTCAACAACACCATCACCGTCAAGAAGAAAAAATTGACGAATCAGCATACGACCTGGTGGGAATTGTGTCAGCAGAGGGTGTTTTGGAAGTAATTCAGGATGGATATGGATTCTTAAGGTCTTCTGACTACAATTATTTGCCTTCTCCAGACGACATTTATGTTTCGCAAAGTCAAATTAAATTATTCGGATTGAAAACCGGAGACACGGTTAAGGGAACTATCCGTCCACCACGAGAAGGTGAAAAATTCTTCCCGTTGGTAAAAGTAGAATCCATTAATGGACGTGATCCATCGTATATCCGCGACCGTGTTCCTTTTCAGTACTTGACACCTTTGTTTCCAGACGAAAAATTCAAACTGACCGGTCATGCTCAGGAAACGCTGTCAACACGTGTCATGGACTTGTTTGCGCCTATCGGAAAAGGACAGCGCGGAATGATCGTTGCACAACCGAAGACAGGTAAAACAATGTTGTTAAAGGATGTTGCAAATGCAATTGCTGCTAATCACCCGGAGACCTATCTGATCGTTCTTTTAATTGACGAACGACCTGAAGAAGTTACCGATATGGCAAGAAGCGTTAAAGCTGAAGTGATTGCATCTACCTTCGACGAACCTGCAGAGCGACACGTTAAAGTTGCCAACATGGTACTTGAAAAAGCAAAACGCATGGTTGAGTGTGGCCATGACGTATGCATTCTTCTCGACTCCATTACACGTCTTGCCCGAGCATACAACACAGTTTCTCCTGCATCCGGAAAAGTTCTTTCAGGTGGTGTTGATGCCAATGCGCTTCACAAACCAAAACGATTCTTTGGTTCCGCACGTAAGATTGAAAATGGCGGATCTCTGTCTATACTTGCAACTGCCTTAACTGAAACGGGATCAAAAATGGACGAAGTGATTTTTGAGGAATTCAAAGGAACAGGTAACATGGAACTTCAGCTGGATCGTAAAATTGCGAACCGAAGAATTTATCCAGCTATCGACATTACAGCATCCGGCACGCGTCGTGAGGATCTTTTAGTTGGAAAAGATGTTCTGCAACGTGTATGGTTGATTCGTAAATTTATCGCTGATATGAATCCTGTAGAGGCAATGGAATTCCTGAAGTCACACATGGACAATACGCTGTCAAATGAAGAGTTTCTGGTTTCTATGAACAGTTAATGAACGCAAATGAGAATTACCGTTAAAGCCGGAATTTCAGCTGCATTGCTCTGGATTATTTTCAAACTGACCTTATATTTTCTTGGGTTCTCGGACGGCACAACAATTCTTGCTGTTCTTACGAATATTTTTATGCTTCTCAGCGCGATATCCATTGGACTGTATTTACAAAAGAGAATGGATACCGAAGAGACCAACGCCATGGTTGACCTGAAAAATGCAATGAGTGCAGGGGTGCTCTACACCCTCATTACGAGCTTATTTTTATTCTTCTTCTATTCCAAAATAAATCCCGGATATTACGCTAAAAAAATTGCTGAAAAAGAATTTGAGATACACCAAATGGTAAGTGACTCAGTTCAATTGGAGAACTTCAAAAAGGAATTTCCGGATGCCGAAGTCATGACAAAAGAGCAGATTGAGAAAAAATTGATCGAAAACAACAAAAAAGGTGCTTCTGTGGGCTTCACATCCACCCTGACGATTCTGGCCATGCTCCTTCTTAGTACTTTTTACAGCATTATGATCACTATCATTTACCGAAGGATCGTTTTCAAAAACTAAGGCATAATTCCAAGGGAAGCGAGTACATTTTTTACAATGTAGATTCTCGCGGACCCAAAATCCGGATTGTCCTGTTTTGGAGTCCACAACAAATTCGTAAAGACAAAAGTCCCGGTGTCGGAACGCACATATCCTACAAACCACCCAATATCGTTGCCGTCAAAACCCCAGCCTGTCTTGCCAAACAGGATTGTTTGATCCTTCTGCTCCCTCCTCATAATTTCCTCCAGCAAAGTGTATGTTTCAGGACGAAGAGGCAACTCTTTTTTAAGAAACCGAATTAAAAATTCAAGTTGTGAATTTGGAGACACTTTCAATTCCCCATTCAACCAAAACTTGTCTATTGTATGAATAGATCCAGAACCAAAGCTCAATGTGTCGAGCCAATAACGCATGCGTTCAAGACCGATTTTTTTAGCCAATTCCTGATAATACCAGACCGTTGAATTCACAAATGCATTTTTCATATCCGTATCCTGATTCCATTCCTTTCGATCACGTATCACACCGTCCCATTTCAAAGTGTCATAAATTCCTGCAACCACACCCGTCTCAAGTGCAATGATCGAATTCACAATTTTGAATGTAGATGCTGGAACAAACAGCGTATCTGCCTGAGAAAGATTGTACGTGTACAGCGTATTCCGGTCAATATCCTTCAGCAAAAAAACACCACTCGAAAACACTTTATCGTAAGAGGATTTTAAATCCAAGGTGCGCACCTCTTCGTTGGCGTTTTTTAATGAAGAACATGAGAGGACCGGAAGAAATACAACCAGCCAGAAAAACCTCACCATTTTTCAACTATTTCCATTCCAAGTTTTTCATAATCTATGCCGTCAAAATTTCCTGATGACATCATAAGCAAAACCGAATTTGAATGCAATTCTTCATGAATGAAATTCAGAACTTCATGGGTTTCATTCGCCACCCTGACTGTGCCTCCAAATCCATCCTTGACAAGCTCTCTTGAAATTGGTTCCAGTTTTTTGTGCGCAACAACGGAAGGACTGTAATACACAATTGCACAATCTGCGGCTTCCATCGCGCCTTGATAATGAGGTAAAAACTCCTTTTTGAGCGATGAAAACGTATGTAATTCCATGCATGCAATCACCTTTCGATCAGCATATTGTTCCTTTACTGCACGTGTCGTTGCCTTGAGTTTCGACGGAGAATGGGCAAAATCCTTGAACATTACAAATGTGCCTTTTTCAGCGACCTTTTGCAGTCTTTTTCCGGCACCTTTAAAATCAGACATCGACCTAAAAAAGTCATCAGGCGAAATCCCTATGGCCCGGGCCAAATTCATTGCCCCCATTAAATTCTGAAGGTTGTGCGCACCAAAGATTTGAAGCTCGTATTCCTTCCCTTCATACTTCAGCAATGTCCCATATTCTGTAACCGAATATTCAGGTGTTTTGTATGGAACGGAATTCAATTGATCTCTGTATTTTTCTCCGAGTCTGGCTACTTCTTCATCTTGCTCATTAAAAATGAGTGTCCCGTTGGGCTCAATGAGTGAGCAAAAAACATCAAATTGCCCGACATAATTCTCAAACGTCGGAAAAACGTTGATATGGTCCCACGCTATGCCACTTATGATAGCCACATGAGGCTTATACAAATGAAACTTCGGTCGTCTGTCAATGGGCGAACTTAAATATTCGTCCCCCTCCAAAATCATCACCTTGGCATCTTTTGACAGTTTAACCATACAATCGTACCCTTCGAGCTGAGCCCCCACCATGTAATCCACATCCAATTTTAGTTTTTCGACAGCATGCAAAAGCATAGATGTTATGGTCGTCTTCCCATGACTGCCACCAATAACCACCCTCAGTTTATCCTTACTTTGTTCATAGAGGTATTCAGGATATGAATAGACAGGCAAACCAAGTTCCTTTGCCCGCAAAAGTTCAGGATTATCAGCTCTTGCATGCATTCCAAGGATAACAGCGTCCACATCTGCCTGAATCTTTTCAGGAAACCATCCTATTTGGTCAGGCAAAATCCCCTCTTTTTCAAGTCTTGTCCTGGACGGTTCAAAGATTTCGTCATCTGAACCAGTGACATGCGCACCTTTTCTATTCAGAGCGATGGCTAGATTGTGCATGGCACTGCCACCAATAGCGATGAAATGAACTTTCATAAAAACTGCTTAGGTATCCGAAAATTTCTTTCGATGAAATTACCGAATGCACGAAAGAGAAAAAATAAAAAAGGAAAGAGTTACTGACAGTAGTTTTTGAATAAACCACTACCTAGTAATTCTTTTTTAAATGCGGGCCTTGAGTCTCACGTTGCCACACTGTTTCGGTAATCGGCTGCCCGTTCTTTGTATAGGT
>JBEGVI010000044.1:0-10484 GCA_041178485.1 Bacteroidota bacterium
GCATCTTTAATTTGAAGCACCGACACCTCTCCTGTAAATGCACCTTGTTCGAGCGGATAAAAATTTTGAGCCCCTACACGAAATGTGGAGTTCATTTCACGTACATATTGAATGTAGGGGAAACTGGGAAACACCCCTATTTCTGACCCCGATGGCGCAACGCAATCATTAATTTCACTAATAAGCTGCATTACCTCCATTCTTGCAAGGTTCATTTTCCAATTACCAAAGACACGCTTTACTCTAACTGACATAGCATTTAAAAACACAATGAAAATACAAAAAATTGTAATCAAGGTACCCCACAATCCGCAAAACCTTGCTTCCTAGAAGTTTCACAACTAAAAAAACCACATTAAATTCCGGTTTCCCTTTGAAAGCGCTCAACTGATGGCAACTGAATTCTCGTGAATTTTGCTCGAACGACACCTTTCTCGAGATACATAAGTGAAGGATTTGAACGGGAGATAGTTTTGAGTTCCGTAGCATCATTGACAAATACAGGAACATGCAAACCATAAGTTGCTTTAAATTTCTGAATTTGAAACTCTGAGGATGACGTAAGAAGCAGTACAGGAATTTTTATGCCTCGACAAAATTCAATCAAACTTTCTATTTTATCGATATTTTTCCAATTGGCAGATGCAAGGTCAAAGGAAGTAATGACTACAAGCCTTTTTTCTTTGACTATGTCCCTTCGAATGGAAATCAGTTCGCCGTTCGAGCCTGAACTCAGACGCGCCTGCACAAAATCCAATGCCCGTTCGTCGGAACTGAGTTTGCTAATGGCACGGGAAGGATCGAACTGTTCAGAAATGGTCGGAGGCAGAGCAGGCACAAGGACCTGCTGCTCCATATGATCAAATGCGTATGCATTCTGATTCCAGAGATCGCGTCGCTGAGAATAGATTTTCTCATTGTAAGATTCGAGTTGATTGGTTTGCTTGTTTCTCAAAACCATAACATTTTCGTAGGTTCCCGATCGACCATTGTTCATTTGCCAACTCAAATTTTTTCCCACAGCGTAAGGACGGAAATCTTTAACAGGGTCAAAGTAGAAAACGTAGCATATAAATATCAAACAAACCAAACTGACAGCAATCATACTCCCCCAGTAGTTTGAAAAGAAAGCTCCACCAACACGGAGCATCCACAATGCAGAAACAATGACGAGAAGAAAGAAAAGTATTGGAAAAAACCAATTGAACACGATACTGAACAGGGCCGTTATGCCCAATCCCCACAAAATGAAGCGTATATTTTGTCTTGCTTTGTTTGGTTGAATTATCCTCTGGGACAGAAAGATCCAAACTACCAGGTAAAGGAGAAACAAATCTTTCAAAAACGATTCCTGAGGAGTCAATGTTCTGCCTATTGAACCACCAAAAGCATCTCCAAAACAACCGCAGTCAGTAACACATACCGGATGCTTTTTTTCATTGATTACTACAACATCCGGTGTATTCTTCACGATTTCCAGCAGGTCATTCTCACGTTCCTCTCGAATTTTCCTTTTTGCCGTTTCAGTACCTTTTTCATAGGTATTTTGATCCGTGTACCATGATTTTGGATTGCAACTTGCACTGTGCCAGGTGAGAAACGTAAAGAAGATCATTAGTCCAGCGGCAAACCAAACGGTAGATTTTATTTTGCCACCAATCAACAAAAAAACACCGATCACTATTTCGAGCGTACAAATGGCAACAGCAAACCAGAGTGCATAGGGAATCCAGCTTTCGAGTGAAAATGAGGGTGAGTCCATCCAGGCTTTGAATCTGTAAGCAAGGGCTCCGTCGTGAAAATACTCTTCGAGTTTGTAAGAAAATCCTACCGGGTCATTGGCTTTAACCAATCCCGAAACAATAAATACGGATCCGGTAATGACTCTGGCCACATTGGAAAACAACAGCTTACCGCGGAAGATGATCACCCCCGCAATGGTCAAAAGGAAAATGAAAGTACTCAAAGATGCCACGAGCCAAAAATGATTTTTCATCTTAGGCAGAAATGCACCCAAAAAAAAGACAAGTGAAAGTACGTTCAGACAAACAAACAATACATTAAAGAAAAGTGACCTTCCTTTAACTGTCTTAATCTCCTTCATACTCCTTTGGCAAATTCAAGTTGAATAAGAGAGAATATGGCATAATTCAGCATGTCAAAATAATTTGAATCTATTCCCTCACTTATCAGGGTTTTCCCTTCATTGTCTTCGATCTGCTTCACTCTAAGGATTTTCATAAGAATAAGGTCGGTGAGTGAACTTACGCGCATGTCCCTCCAGGCTTCGCCATAATCATGGTTCTTCTTTTGCATCAAATCAAATGCTTCTTTGGCATACTTGTCAAAAAGCAAAAGTGCCTTATCCTCTGTCAATTCAAGATCCGTCAACTCTTTTTCTCTGAGCTGAATAATCGCCATTAGACAATAATTGACAATCGCAGCAAATTCACCTGCAATGTCCTCTCCCACTTTATTTTCTCCTGTTTCTTGTATGGTTCGAATCCGCTGTGCTTTAATGAAGATCTGATCGGTCAACGAACTCGGACGCAAGATCCTCCAAGCGGTTCCATAATCTTTTGTCTTCTTAAGAAAAATATCCCGACAAATAGTAATTACATTTGCATATTCCGTCGCGGTTTGACTCATACTGGATTTTATGACTTTTTCAAGGGCTGAAATTACGCATTTTCCGAAAAAGAGCTACTTGAAGGTTCGAGATAAGTTGATTGACTTGTCCCAACCCAAGATCATGGGCATAGTGAATGTAACTCCTGATTCCTTTTATTCCGAGAGCCGGTCCAAAGATGAATCGACCTTGCTGACCTTAGTGGAAAAACTGATTTCTGAGGGTGCCGACATCATTGATATTGGAGCCTGTTCAACACGACCCGGAGCAAAGAAAATTTCTGTTAAAGAGGAAAAATCACGATTAATTCCCGCAATAAAAACAGTACGGAAGCATTTTTCGGAGGTCATGATTTCTGCTGATACCTTCCGAGGATCAGTTGCACAAGACTGTATCGATGAAGGGGCAGATATGATCAACGACATCGGAGGGCTTGAGATGGACTCCCGAATGCTTGATGTCATTGCAAAGAACAATGTCGCATACATTCTCATGCACGGAGCATCGAATTTTTCGGCTATGCATCATAGTGATGAACAGGTTGATCTTTTTCGAGAGGTGAGCCTTTTCTTCAGCAAGCAATTGAAAACCCTCACCTCAGCTGGCCAAACCGAAGTTATTCTGGATCCGGGCTTCGGCTTTGGAAAAACGGTTCAACAAAACTACACGCTCTTAGATCAAATGGATATGCTCTCCATGTTTGGACTTCCCATTCTAACAGGTGTTTCAAGAAAATCTATGATCTACAAAAAACTTCAAACTTCACCAGAAGGAGCACTGAACGGCACCACTTGCCTAAATACTGTTGCGCTCATGAAAGGCTCAACTTTTTTTAGAGTACACGACGTGCGGGAAATGAGACAGATCATTGAACTAATTAAAAGTTAATCCAATGAATCGTAAACAATTAATTGTAATTTCGTATTATTGAATTGAAAAACTAACTTTTGGTTGGATGAAACTGCTTTCAACGCTAGCTTTTATAGTGCTATTTTGTTTGTCTTTGTCTGGTCAGACCACCATTTGGCAGGAGAATTTTGAAAATAGTTGCAGCCTGTTGTGTCTTGGCAACGCATACTCCGGTCCTAATGGAAACTGGACGGAAACCATTACCGGAAGTCAGGGTACAAATCCGAATAAATGGTATGTTTCCTGTGCTGAGAGTAATACCGGGCTCGGAACCTGCTCAGGAGACTGCGTTACAACGGCAAATGAAACACTGCACATTGGTATGGATTTAGGAATTTCGCCATGTGCGACGGGGGATTGTGGAGCCACTTATCACCTGGGACCTTGTGCCCCGATTTGTTCCGCCAGCAACGCACGAATTGAATCTCCGACAATCAACCTGGCCGGTGCATCCAATTTAATACTCAGTTTTAGTTACATTGAAGGTGGAAACGGGAGCAGCGATAATGCTACCCTGGTTTATTTTGATGGAAGTTCGTGGAGCACCCTGGCCGACCCTCCTTCAACAAGCAATGGAACTTGTGGCGCCGGAAGCGGTACATGGACAACGTATTCCGTTGCCTTGCCGTCCAGTGCGAACAATAACCCAAATGTAAAAATTGGTTTTTTGTGGATAAACAATGATGATAATCTGGGTGGAACCGTCTCATTTGCAGTAGATGAAATTCGTATAACATTAATTCCGCCGAATGCTTCTTTCACTGCTTCTTCAACATCTATTTGCGAAAATAATTGCGTAACCTTCACCAATACGAGTACATTCGGCTCCGGTGCGTCTTTCAGTTGGGATTTTGGAAACGGACAAACTTCAAACGCCCAAAATCCTGGCTCTGTGTGTTACACCAGTGCGGGAACCTTCAATGTCACACTGACGGTAACTGATGACAATGGCACCGATACGCAGATCTCCACCAGCTACATCACCGTGACGGCGGGCCCGAATGCGGGCGCAGACAATGCCACGACCATTTGCAACAATGGCCCATACAACTTAAACGGATTACTTGCGGGTGCTGACCCCGGTGGAACATGGGAAGAATCCACCGCAGTCCCGAGTGGACAACTGAACACTTCGAATGGATTTTTCGATGCTACATGTGTACCTGTGGGCACTTACACATTCGACTATATTGTCTCGAATGGAACCTGCAGGGACACAGCTCAAATGACCGTTACAACGATTGCTTGTGGAGGACCGACAGCAGGAATAAGTACCCCAACGTTAAATGTGTGTGTCGGACAACCATTGGTATTCAGCGACAACAGCTGCGGGACAAACATTGATTCGTGGCTATGGTCGTTCGGAGGTGGATCGCCGGGTACGGCAAATACACAGGGACCGCATTCAATTACCTGGAACACCGCAGGCGTCTATAATGTGCTTTTAGTCGTAACAGACGACAACGGAACGGACAGTGAAACCATTCAGATAACCGTAAGTTCATGCGGTGCACCAATAGCAGCTTTTAATCTGTTGAAAGACACTATTTGCAACGAGAATTGTGTGTCTATCATAAACAACAGTTCCTCTTCAGGAGCGACAACCTATGCATGGGTTTTTGAAGGCGGAACTCCTGCAACTTCCTCTCAATTGAATCCCGGACAGATTTGTTATGATACCTTAAGCCCTACTGGTGACCCTGTAACCTTACCTATCGTATTAACGGTTACAAATTCGATCAGTTTCAGTACATTCACTCAATACATAACAGTTGTTCCGCCACCAACCATTTCCGTTTCGGTTTACACTCCTATCTGTTGCCCGAATTTGGTTGAAATGGGTGGATTGGTCCAGATGGAGGCAGTTGCCTCTTCCGGAACCATCTCATGGAATTGGGTACCGGACGGTCAGGGGAATATTGCCGATTGTATAACCCCAAGCTGTGATACGATTAATGCCTATCCAATTATCGATACTGATTTTATTGTAACAACCACAACTGAATATGGGTGTTCGACAGATACGATTGTTACCGTATTTGTGAACTATGACGCAGCCATTGGCGTACCAAATACATTTTCCCCAAACCAAAATGACATCAATGATGTATTGCGTGTTCGTGGTTTGGGCATCACTGAAATGAACTTCCGTATTTACAACCGCTACGGACAAAAAGTATTCGAAAGTACCGATCCACTTGAAGGTTGGAATGGCATGTTCAATGGAAAGCCTGAACAAAGCGGAACATTCCTCTACATGCTGGATTACACTCTCATTAATGGAAACTCCGGGTTTTTAAGTGGCAACATAACCTTAATCAGATAAGGAAATGAGAACATTATTCTTTTTATCCATCTTGTTCTGCTCTGCATGGGGAATTGCCCAACAAGACAAACATTACAGTATGTGGAATGAAAATCCCGCCACATTAAATGCCGGCGCGACTGGTGTAATGAACGAGGATGTAAGGTTGCTGGCGAATTACCGAATGCAATGGCTAACTCTGAGTGGACTTCCATTTAACTCCGGAACTTTCAGTTTAGATGGAAAAATCAAGCTGACCAATTCCTACAACACTATCGGTGTCGGAGTGAATTTCACGAACGATCAAACCGGAGACACACGATTCACATCCAATATAGTTTCTGTTCCGGTAGCATTCAACGTAGCTCTTGACCGCATGAATTTTATTAGTGTGGGGCTCTCACCCGGCTTCTACATGCAGAGTGTCACCCCTGGAAACCAAACATGGGACAACCAATGGAATGGAGAGGAGTTTGACCAATCTATTCCAAACCCGGAGTATTTCATAAATCAGACTTCTGCCTTCGATATGGGAGCGGGGATTTATTACCAATACGTTATGGATGAAAATACCCACGTTAAAGGGGGGATTTCTATGAATCATATTAACGGACCGAAACTTAGTTACCTGGGAATGAATACAGGAATATTCCGGAATATCAATTTCATGGTAAGCGGTAACAAGTTCTACACACTGCGTAAATTTGGAATTTCACCACAGGCACTATTCTCTTTTTACGGGCCCAATTACAATATTTTGCTTGGTTCATATTTTGACCATGAATTGTTTGAAAGTTCAGAACGGACGGATTATGTTCAGCGGTCCTTTCTTTCCTACGGAATTTTTATGCGCTGGAACGATGCATTGATCGGCTCTCTTGCCTATAAATTTAATGCGTTCAAAATCGGTGTGAGTTATGACTTGAACTTTTCACCTCTGAGAACTGTCACCAACAGTGTGGGAGCCGTTGAGTTCTTTCTGAAATACAGTGCGCTCGTTGACCGAAGAGCCTACATTCACGACCGCAAACTCTTCCGATGGAGAGGACGAAATACCATGTAATTCAACAAAATTTTTTCTGGTATTTTTCTGCAATATTTCGACCACCCTCTATTCCTCCTGTGTGAATGAACAATAGATGCTCCTCCTCTTGAGGATTGTTTCGGCAGTAGTCCATCAATGCAAACATGGCTTTTCCGGTGTAAACAGGATCTAATGGAATATTCGTTTCCTGATAAAATTGTTCCATGAAATCGAGCAGTTCAGGAGTATATCTTCCATAACCTCCGAAATGAAAATCAGACATCACACGAACGTTTGACATTATTTCCTCAGTCCATTCCTTATCAAAACCTGACATGCTATACAGCATCCTCATTTCCTTCACTGAATCATATCCTTTAATAACCGGAATGACCTGCAGTACTGTCTTTTCTGAAAGAATCGACGCTACTCCGCACGAAGTCGTTGACGTTCCCTGCGCCACAAAAACACGATCATACACAGTACCACATTCCAACAGGATCGACTGGCATCCGATAATCCCATAATAATTTGCACCTCCCTCAGGAACAATGTGCATATTCGGAAATCGCATGTGAAAACTTTCGATAAATGATTTTTCGTTTCTCAAGGCATATTCCTCTCTGGAGACAAAGCAGAGTTCCATTCCCAAAGCATGACACTTTTCAAGGAGAGAATTGCTTCTGGCTTCCAGTTCATGCCCACGAACTACACCCACAGATCTCAATCCTGACTTGGCACATGCTGACGCAGTAGCCAATAAGTGATTGGAGTAAGCACCTCCAAATGTCACAATCCCCGAAAGTTTTTGTTCTCTTACACACTCGACGTTCAGTTTTAGCTTCCGCCATTTGTTGCCTGAAACAAGAGGATCAATGAGATCATCTCTTTTCACGAACAATTTTTTTGAAGTGTTGTTTAGAAAACTGGGATACACCCTTTGAACAATTGATTTTGAAAGATCGAACATATCTGTAACTATTCACGTACTTTTAGCACCATGGACAACGACATGTCTGGTTTTTCCAAACGAACCCAACTTGAGGAAGACGATTATTACCTCAGTCCTGAGGGACACATCGTTTTCACTGAAAAATACCATCTTAAAAGGGGATATTGCTGCAAAAGCGGTTGCAAACACTGCCCCTACGGATATGACAAGAAAACAGGTAAAAACAAAAGCGATCAATAGATTCCTTTTTCAGGGTATTTCCCTTTAAACTGTTTCAATACCGATTTGATATAACCAATGTCCTGGCCTACATCACCGGTTGGAGTAAATGGGGAGTGAAAGCCCCCAATTTTTCGTTCGTAATCAACATAGGCTATGTAAATAGGAACTTTTGCCTTCAGAGCAATGTAATAAAACCCTTTCTTCCAGTTCGGATTGTAACTTCGGGTTCCTTCAGGAGTGAACACCATAAATAATTCCTCCCTTTCTTGAAAAAGCTTGACAGCATAATCAGTGAGGTTATTGTTCTTTTTTCGGTCGACAGGAACGCCTCCCAACCCTTTTAAAATCCATCCAAGGGGTGGGAAAAAAAGATCCTTTTTAATTAGCACCTTGGGTTTTACTCCATACATAACGAAAGCCAAACGCCCCAGAACGAAATCCCAGTTAGATGTGTGTGGACCAACAACGATGACGCATTTCTTCACACCTTCAGGTGTGTGAGGATCTATTTTCCAACCAATTATTTTGAATATAACCCGAGCTAAATATTTCATTCTCCAAAGTTAGGCATTAAACATTTCAACTTACCTTTGTCGTGTGGGCAAAGGAAAACAAATCTTAACCTTATTCGCCGGAGTATTGCTACTCCTTGTCATGTGGGCTATCGTTATTTCGGCCAAAACATTGCTCATGACGAATGAAAACAACAACCTGCTATACCTTCCTGAAAATGTAAATTATGCCATCCGAATTGATGGACGAGAATTAGCTGAGGAGACCCTTTTTTCCATTTTTATGGAATCAAAAGACGAACAAGTTCTGGAATTAATTCTGGAAAAAGTGCGAAATCAGGATGATGCACAAAAGGAATTCAGCAACCTGGGAATCGATTATCTTTCAGACATTGTAGTATTTCAGATGACCATTGAAGGCCGAAATATCGATGGATTTCTTTTCAATGTTTCCAATCCGGGACTGTTTAAAAAAGGGTTTGAGGAAAGTAACGCTGCCATTGCGTGTTCAGAAGATGTAGGAGTTGTTTTACTGGACGACTCCAAAGCACCGCTCGGTGAGGAACGTCTTGGGCGGATCTCCGAGCGCATGCTGAGCAAACCTTCAAATGCCATCGATGCCTACGACATTACACGAAAACGATCAGGAACATTCTTCGAGACCTTTACCAAAGGTTCCCTGTTCAATCAAGAGAGTATTTTTGGAAGATCAAATATTCATTTCGGACTCAACGACCTTGCGCTATTTATGAATGGTCGTCTTGAACTTAAATCCGGGCCGAAAGTACGCACGCTCAATAAGGTTCTTGAACCAAAAGGATTTCATTTTTCCGGCACTCAACTTCCCGAAATTGCGCAAGACTCACTGAAAAGATGGCTCGGATCTTTTGGCGTAAAATCCCCTGAAATCAAATCGGTATCATTCAATCTTTTAGGAACCAATATCGTTAATCATTCGTCCGGATTTTTCATTGTGCCCCAAATGGAATTGCTAATTGAAACGCAAAAAAACTTCAGTATTGAAAAATTAATTGACAATAAAAAAATAGCATACTACTTTGATTTTGAGCGCGACAGCAATTCCGTGCGGATACAAGATCAAAGGATCTATTTCAAACAATTAAGTGAAAATTCCTTTTACCTTGGCATCACAGAAAATCCAACCCTGTGGTCGGGATCAAAAAATGAATTACTGAAAGTTCGAGGTAATCTTAAACCATGGACCAATATCTCGGGCGGAGGACTGGTTTCTGCCTTCCTGGAGCTCATTCCGGAATACCGAGCGAGCAAAGTATTGAGTGACCACATTGATCAATTTGACGTGACCATCAAAACAGAAGGCAAATATGCTTACTTGAAAGGCCGTATGCTTTTCGGTGAGAAATACCACCCTTTGAATGAACTGATCAAATTCCTTCTGCTAGGCGAGTTTCTCGATTAACTCATTAAAATATCCAGGAGCCATTTTCAATCTGGAACCGTACCAGCTGAACATCTCTCCATCGACGAGACATACCTGTGAATTCGGAAACCATTTTTTAAATTGTCTGATGTGCTCGTCATTGAAGGGGTAAGGTTCGGTACTTAAAAAAATAAAATCCGGCGAACCTGTCTTTTCCGGCTGAATTTCAGGATAGCGCTCAGACCGGCAAAAATTCTCAAATCCGGCCTCGGTAAGCATGCTGTCGATGAACGTGTTCTTTCCAACAACCAGGTAAGGGTCTTTCCAGATAAAATAAAGTGCTGTGCCTCCTCTCTTCTGGATGGACAGAAAAGCCTGTTCAATTTCCAGAAGCAAAACATTGGCTGAACTCTCTGCATTGATTATCCTTCCCAACGATAAAATCATCTCACTGGCATCCGTAAATGTATTTACATCGCTGATCCATACTGGTGCGATTTCCTGTAACTTCAAAACATCTTCAAAGGTG
>JBEGVI010000045.1:0-7565 GCA_041178485.1 Bacteroidota bacterium
CCGGCAGGTACAGATGGAAGTTCTTATCACCCATTCCACACAGAATTTGTTCTTGCAGAATATTACGATTTGAATTCTGAGGACTCTGTAACTTTTGTACCTACTAAAAACTATCCTGCAGGTACTGCGATCAAGATTCCAAGTATGTCAACAGGAGACAGCATGACATACACTACACCTGTTGCCTTGTACTTCGATGATACATTGAACTACGATCCTTCTCTTACTACAAATGACATTTCAGTTGTGAACGCAACAAATGGTCAAACGATTTACCTCGGAAATTATACCTGGACTCCTTTCGCAAGTGCTTCAGGCACGAATCCTCCAACAATTGGCGATTCACTCATGGTAAATTTCCCTACAGGAGCTGATACCGTTGTGGTTGAGAGCTTGGGTACATACGAGCATTACTATGGCCAAAATGCCGCAACAGGTGAGTTGTATAGTATGGGGAACGATACCATCGCATACAACATTGCATGGGATACGGTAGTGGTTCAAGATCCTTATCAATCATGGTTCCTTGTTTATGTCAATGCAAATGGCGGAGAATTGTGGGGAACGAGAAATGGACTTCGTTTGGCTGCAACGAACCAGCAATGGGTTTGTGTGGTTAAAGGAATCGGAGGATCACTTTTCGGATCTGTTGATATCGAATTCTCGAAAGATCTTAATAAGTGTTATATAAGCTGCGGGAACGGCATCTACCGTCTCGATGGTTTAGGAAGCATTTATACCTCGGATCCTGACTTCAGTTCCAAGGCAGGCTATCATGGTTCCGGACTTGCAACCCCACCATTAGCCTTAACAAAAGCTCAGATTGCAACGGGCAGTTATGAAGGTCTCGCTGTAAACCCTAACAATGAGAACGATGTCGTTCTGTTTGCAGGGTTTGGTGGTTCGAACAAACGTTCAGCGAACGCAGCAGGTGCATCACCTACCTTTACTACTTTACCTTCTCTGCCTTCAGGTGTTGCTACCTATGATGGAATTATAGACAGAGACGATTCAGACATTCTTGTTTTGGGAACGTCAGAAGGTGTATATGTGACTGAGAACGGTGGCGGTACGTGGGAAAATGCTTCTGCTGGTTTTGAAGGAACTCCGGTATACGAGGTTCGTCAATCATGGAGAACATGGGATGAAGGAAACAGAAGACCAGGTGAGATCTACATCGGAACGTATGGTCGTGGTATCTGGAGTTCCGCGTCTTACCTTGGAATTGGTGATTTGGACGGTTCAGGAAAACAAACGTTTAAGACAAAACTTAAAACTTTCCCGAACCCTACCAACGAAAACACAACACTTACCTTCAATCTTGAGAAGAACACTAACGTAACTGTGTACGTTTATTCAATTACCGGCACACTGGTTAAAACAATTTCTGAAAAAGGAATGATGGCAGGTGCTCAAACGCTTACAATTGACGGATCAAGTCTGCAAAGAGGAACATACATCGTGAAACTCGTAGCAGGAAAACAAAACGATACTGTTAAGTTCATTAAGCTCTAAGATTATTTTTTTCATAGGAGGGACGGATTTTTCCGTCCCTTTTTTGTTTTTAGATACTCATTAGTCACCTCAGAAGTGATACTTTTGTACAACTTGATTTTTAAACAATGAATTACGACGTAATTATAATTGGTTCCGGTCCGGGTGGATATGTTTCGGCCATTCGCTGTGCTCAACTTGGCATGAAAACAGCTATCATTGAAAAATATGCAACCCTGGGAGGAACATGTCTCAATGTTGGATGTATACCCTCTAAAGCTTTACTTGATTCTTCAGAGCATTACCACAATGCCGTACATACCTTTGGAGAACATGGAATTGAGTTAAATAGCGTAAAGGCTAACATCACTCAAATGATCGCCAGAAAAAACGATGTTGTTTCTCAAACCTGTGCTGGTGTAAAATTTCTCATGGATAAAAACAAGATTGATGTACACCATGGGACAGGTTCATTCGTGGACAAAAATACAGTCAATGTAAAAAAAGAAAACGGCGAGGATATTCAAATCTCAGGGAAGAATATCATCATTGCAACAGGTTCGAAACCGAATTATTTCCCAGGTATGGAACCTGATAAAAAAAGGATCATTACCTCAACCGAAGCCTTAAACCTTCATGAAATACCGAAAAAAATGCTGGTAATCGGCGGAGGTGTTATTGGCCTGGAACTGGGTTCTGTATTTGGACGATTAGGTTGTGAGATCGAGGTGGTAGAATTTGCGAATACCATTCTTCCTACCATGGATGGTACATTAGGAAAAGAACTGACCCGTGTTCTGAAAAAAGAAGGCTTCAAGTTTCACCTCGAACACCGTGTACAAAGTGTTGAGAATAAAGGAAATTCCGTACTTCTGAAAGCACTGAATAAAAAAGGAGAAGAAGTTACTCTGGAAGCCGATTATTGCTTGGTTGCTGTTGGAAGAAAAGCATTTACTGCAGGTTTAAATCTTGAAGCTGCCGGCATTACAGTGAACCAGCGTGGACAGGTTGAAGTCAACGATCATCTTCAGACTTCCGTTCCGCATATTTACGCTATAGGAGACGTTGTGAGAGGTGCTATGCTTGCGCACAAAGCGGAAGAGGAAGGTGTGTATGTAGCTGAGCAGATTGCAGGACAAAAGCCTCATATCAATTACAATCTAATTCCCGGAGTTGTATACACTTGGCCTGAAGTAGCTGCTGTAGGTAAAACAGAAGAAGAGCTCAAAGCCGAGGGAACCGCATACAAAGCCGGAAGTTTTCCTATCAAAGCTCTTGGACGTGCCAGAGCCAGCATGGATACTGCAGGATTGATCAAAATCCTTGCGGATGCAACAACTGATGAGGTGTTGGGTGTTCATATGATTGGACCACGAGTGGCTGACTTAATCATGGAAGCGGTCGTAGCAATGGAATACCGTGCTTCGGCAGAAGATATTGCTCGCATCTGTCACCCGCACCCTACCTACTCTGAAGCCGTGAAGGAGGCGGCACTGGATGCCACAGAACGCAGACCTTTACACGTATAAAGATTACTTCAAAGCGACTTCGGTCGCTTTTTTATTTCATAAGATTTGTACGGAACCAGTTGCCTGAGTCTTTAATGTATCTGCTCAGATCCTTGTAATCGACATACACCAATCCAAATCTCGGGCGATACCCTTCACTCCATTCAAAATTGTCCGTCAAACTCCAGATCATATATCCATTCACAGGCACACCTTCATTCTTAGCTTTGAGAACCTGTTCCAGATACCTGCGAAAAAAGGATATTCTCTGTTCGTCATGTATTTGTCCATTCTCAATGCTATCAGGGACACACGTTCCGTTTTCGGTGATGTAAATGGATTTTATTGCAGAATACGCAGCAAATTGTTTCGTCACCTTGTAAATTCCCTCCGGATAAATTTCAAACCCCATCTCATTCACAGGAACACCACGCTTCGTCGCTTTAACCTCTCTGGCCCAGAGGAGCGGGACAAAAAAACTTCTTTTAGCTACCACCCTAAAATAATTTTGTAAGCCAATAAAATCAAAATTGAATTTCAGTTTTTCTTCATCACCTTGCAGCATATACCTTTTGATGCCTCTAAGTAAAGGAAGATCCTTAACTGGATAGCCCATGCCCAGCGATGGCTCAATAAACATTCTATTTAACATGGCATCGAGCCGAATCGCCGCTTTACGATGCTTTTGCTTCGCATTATAGGTATCCACAAAGGAGCAACTAAACGTGCTGCCAATTTGCGCATCAGGAACCAGAGAACGAAGCGTTCTGCCACTCTCCGCCATGCTCAGACAGGCATAATGTGTAGCTTTCAAAAAAGAATTCAGACTCCTTTTTCCCGGAGCATGGTATCCGGCAAGGTAACCAAGTCCAACAAATGCAGCCGGCTCATTGAAAATCATCCAGTGCTTTACTTTGGAACCGAATTCCTTTGCACATAAGGCAGTGTATTCACGAAACCACTCAATACATTCCCGATTGGTCCAACCACCCTTTTTACTCAACTCAAGGGGAAGATCCCAATGGTATAGGGTTACCCAGGGCTCCATTCCCTGATTCAGGCATTCATCAATGACCTTATGATAAAACTCTATTCCCTTATCATTGACTTTGCCCGAGCCATCAGGTAAAATTCTTGACCAAGACAGAGAGAACCTGAATACATCAAAGTGCATTGATTTAGCCAATTGAATATCCTCTTTATAACGGTGATAGAAATCAGTAGCCACATCCCCATTTTCATTGCCCGCAATCTTCCCTCGGGTATGTGCAAACTCATCCCAGATAGAGCGTCCTTTTCCATCCTGATCAAATGCGCCTTCTATCTGATAGGCAGCGGAAGCAACTCCCCAAACAAATTGACTTCCAAATCCATGGAAAAGAAGCGAGTCGCCGGATACGTTCTGCTGAGCAAAAGATGCAAAGCAATTTAAAAAAAAGATAAAAAGCAGAGTCCTTAAGACAATCAAACCAAATTCGTTAATTTCTGACGCGTACCATTTCATCAACCAGGTGTCGAGCCCCTGAATAGGTGTCCATTACCCACAACACATAACGAATATCAACCACCACATTCCTGCAACGATTCGGATCGAACATGTAATCAGACATGGTACTTTCCCAGGTTCTATCAAAATTTAATCCCATCAAATTGCCGTTTGCGTCGATTACCGGAGAACCGGAATTCCCACCTGTCGTATGATTGGAACCTGTAAAACACACCCACAATTCACCATTTTGAGCATATTCACCGTAATCTTTTTTCTGATGCATCTCCAACATCCTAGGCAAAAGTTCAAAGTCAGGATTTCCCGAATTGTACTTTGCAATGATTCCATCCAAGGTCGTATGCTCTGTGTACATCATGCCATCAGAAGGTTTTGAACCTTCAAGTTGACCATAAGTGATTCGCAAGGTGCTGTTGGCATCCGCCCAATGTTTATTGTTTGGATACATCTCATACTTTCCAGCGACAAATTGTTTGAGTAACGCAGTAAGATTTGCGTCGAATTCTGAATACGCAGCACCGACCTCATTTCCAAATCGTGTAAACTTTTCAATGAAGAATTTGAATCCCGGATCCTGACGCAATTTCTTCGCAGAAGAAACCTTAAACTTTGACAGAAAATTCTGATAGCGCTCTTTATTGGTAAAAATCGACTTTGCATAAATCAACTTACTTACTTCGGCGACATTTATTTTACTCAGAGATTCCGGGTCAATTTGTCGCAAATATTCTTCTGTAAGCAATTCAAAGATCTTTTGATCCACACGGGAATCATAATTTTTGAAAAAACCTTCAGATCCTTTGATCAATTTTTCGATGGTCTTTTTTAACTCTCCCTTTTCTTCGAGCGATGCAGCGTTTTGAGACAAATCATTGAGCGCTCTTGCCAGTTTAAAATACTCAGGACCAACATACAGATACTCAACGCCCATGGCATATTCGAACTCCCATTTACTCTCTCGCGCTACAAGATCATTCATTTTAGCTATTACATTACCGTACTTCTTTTCCCACTCAGGATTGGTTCGAGCCATGTCATTGTAGGCTTTTTCACGATCCAGTTTTATAGCAATTGCATCCAATCTTTTAAGGCCGTCTAACTGACCAATCCATTTTTTATAGGCGTTGGCAATGCTCGCCTGTTTGGCTGCATATTTAATCCTCACCTCATCAGAGGATCGCATGGCGGCATCGATCACACTCAGGGATTTCTCTCTCATGCGTATTCTTGCCGGACGTTCCTTTTCCATGATAAATTTAAGGTAGCCTGAGGCGACATGTTGTTCTGTCTCGCCCGGAAATCCGTATACCATTGTAAAATCTCCTGCCTTTCTGTCCTTTAAGGAAACAGGAAGGAAATGAATTGGCTTGTAGGGAATATTTTTATCCGAATACGCAGCGGGTTTATTGTCTGTTCCGGCATAAATTCTAAATACTGAAAAATCACCCGTATGTCTCGGCCAAACCCAATTGTCTGTGTCACCACCAAACTTACCAATTGAATTGGGAGGTGTGCCTACAAGACGTACATCCTTAAACACCTCCTTGACAATCAGGTAGTAATCGTTGCCATAGTTGAAGGGCTTGATCTCAGCTTCATAATGCGTTCCATTTACGGCATCTTTTACAAGTTGGTCACTGTTTTTTTTAATGAGGGCTTCTATTTTTGATGGATCAGTTTCAGTGTTCACTCCAAACAGAACAGTAGACGTCACGTCTTCAATTCGAACCATACGAGAGGCTGTCAAACCGGCATTGGGCAGTTCATCTTTGAGTTCTTTGGCCCAGAATCCATACTTCAGATAGTCTTTTTCGAGCGAAGAATGCGACTGGATCTGAGAATACCCGCAATGGTGATTCGTCAACAACAATCCTTTAGAGGAAACTAGCTCGGCCGTACATCCCCCTCCGAAATGCATGATCGCATCCTTCAGACTGCTGTTGTTGACATCGTAAATGTCGCGCGCATTCAATTTCATTCCCTTTGCTTTCATGTCCGACTCGAAGGCAGAGATGAGGGATGGAATGAGCATGCCTTCATCAGAGTGAACATTTAACACCCGAGCAAAAAGGATCAAAAGCAATACAAGCGTTCTTTTCATAAGTATGTTTTTCGTTTGTGCGGTTAAAAGGAACATGTCAAGTTATAATCCTTTAGAGCGAATTAATTGAATTCAAAAATACTATAAATAAATCATCGCTTCTAAAGACTGAAGCGCGGTAAATTCAAAAATATAACCCACATTTGCGACATGGAGTTATTGAATTTCATTTTCAGAATGGGTGTGCTCTTTGCCATTTATGGATTTATATGGGCACTTATCGAACTTGGACTCGCATTCCTGAGATCCGGGAGGCCGAAAACAACCGTAGATGAATACCTCGTTAAAGGGGTGAAATACCTGATCCTTACTGACGTTACTTTCTTGTTTTGTCTCGATCTTGAGAATGGAAAGATCACACTTTACAGACTTATAATGGCTTCTTTCGTGTTACTTACGTATTTTCTAGGTAAATTACAGAAAGAACAACAGCGTCAGGCATTGTTTAATGCATTCTCCGGAACGTCAGGTTCACCGGTTTTCGACCTGAGAATAGAATCCATCTTAATTACTCTGAATATTCTGCTTTTCGTTGGATTCACCTTCTATCCTGAATATGCGAGCAATCCACTGTCGCTCTGGTTTCGGTCAAGTATTCACGATATTGAGAATACTGCCGTAATTGGATTTATTTTCAAATTCATTGGGTTCTTCTTTTTAATCGGAATGATCGTAAAAATGCTGAATGGAATTATGTTTCTTATCTCGGGGAGACCTTTCATTCAAACTTCCTCTCACTTTAAGGCAAAGAGCACGAAAGATGAGGATAAATTTGACGATTACGAAGAAGTTGAGTAGGCTTCCAATTCTCTAATTACGTGTTCGATTTGTATAAGCACAGGGGATCTATCATCATTGCCAATTACAAATGATGCCAGCGGAACCTTTTCTTCATCAGGCCATTGCTGTGCTATTCGGCGCGTGACATCCTCTCTGGTAACACGGTCACGTTTCA
>JBEGVI010000046.1:0-6999 GCA_041178485.1 Bacteroidota bacterium
TTTAAAGAAGACCGTGCTTCTCAGTTTTTCTGGTTTTCACAATACAACATCGTTTTCGGAGCGAACTTTAAATTCAAATCAAAGAACTAACACATGGCTATTTATGAATTTAACGGGTTCAGGCCTGTGATCAAGGAAAGCAGCTTTGTACATCCACAAGCAAGCGTCACCGGAAATGTGTTTATCGGAGAGAACGTGTATATAGGACCGGGAGCTGCAATACGAGGCGACTGGGGAAAAATCATTATTGAAGATGGATGCAATGTGCAGGAAAACTGTACAATCCACATGTTTCCGGGCACGACAGTCTTGCTGAAAAAAGCCGCACACATCGGTCATGGCGCCATCATCCACGGAGGAACCATTGGAGAGAATTCACTCATCGGAATGAATGCTGTGGTCATGGATGATGCAATCATAGGCAAAGAATGCATCGTAGGAGCGCTATCATTTGTTCCGGCCAATTCACATTTTCCCGACCGCAGTCTGATCGTTGGGAATCCCGCAAAGGCAATCAAAGAAGTTTCTGATGAGATGATCTCCTGGAAAACGAAAGGTACGGAGCTCTATCAGGCTTTACCTCAAGAATGTTTTAAAACCTTAAGGCCATGTGAGGCTCTCCGTGAACCCGAAACTGACCGGCCTGAGCAGGAACAGATGTATCACACCTGGAACAGAATCAAAGGCTGAGTGGGCGGTTCAAGAATGGAAAATTCTGCAGAGCATCCAAAAAGTCGAGCCACTGCTCTCCACGTAGAGTCACGCAGTCTGTGCGACACTGATTCGGAAAGAAGTGTAAAGAAAGCCCAAGAATGCCTGCAGATTGCTCAAAAATATGGCTTTAAAGAAGAAGAGATACTGGCGAAGGAAAATCTGGCGTATCATCTCTGGCACGGTGGAGACATAGCTGAAGCGCTTAAATTGCTGTACGCTTGTCGTTCCCATAGGCTTGACATGAAGTTTTATTCCTATTATGACTGGTGCGTCAAATCCATAGCTTTAATGCATTGGGGCCAAGGAAATTACGACGAAGCATTTCAAACCGTCTATGATGCATTGACCATCCTTGACACCACAGAAAACGAGAAAGACAAATGTCTGTGCTACTGGAGTCTGGGGGTATTCAACTACGACTTGAAAGATTTTGAACGTTCACAGGAGTATTATCAAAAATCCGTCAAGCTCAGTGAAGAAGATCCTCTGCTGGATAACAACATTACGGCATACAACCTTATTGGTATCGGTTGTTGCATGAAAGAAACCGGAGACACCGAACAGGCACGAATGTATTTCGAGAGAGCTCTGGAGAAAAGCGGTCAATACCTTCAATGGATGCAACGGGCCCGCTGCCTTTTTGAATTAGGGACATTGTTTTTTGAAAGAAAAGAGTTTAACCAAGCAAGAAGCTTCCTGGAGAATAGCCTTGAAATTCGAAGGGACCATTCTTCTTTACCCGGAATGATCAGTTGCTTAATGAGCCTTTCAGACATCGAGCTTGAATTAAAATCTTTTGACCTGGCAGTTGAACATCTTTCCGAAGCACTGGACATCTCAGAAAAATTAGGTTCCAAAACGAAGCGTTTTCAATGCTACGAAAAAATGGCCCTTCTCTACCGCTCTAAAGGAGAACATGAAAGAGCCTTTGAATTCCTTCATAAATACCATGAAGTACGTTCTGAGGTATTTGGGGAGCGTTCAAACAACCGCATAAAAGAACTTGAGCGAAATTTCAGTTCGATGCAAGCGGAAAAAGAAGCAGAAATTCAGCGATTAATAAATGTTGAACTGAAAGATGCCAACGAGCTGATTTCAAATCGCAATGTGGAAATACTTGCAAGTGTAAATTACGCCAGAATGATTCAGCAAGCGATCCTTCCCTCAGAAAATTCACTTGCCGAGCACCTCGATAATTTTTTCCTGATCTATCTTCCGAAAGACATCGTAGCCGGAGATTTTTACTGGCTGGAAACACATGAGAACAAAGTATTGTTTGCCGTTGCAGATTGTACAGGTCATGGTGTACCGGGTGGGATGCTTAGCGTATTGTGTTCAACAGCCCTCACCAGAGCGGTCAAAGAATATGACCTCACCTCTCCTGCCCGTATTCTCGAAAAAACGAGGTCTCTGGTTGCAGATGCATTCTCGAAAAGCGAGCAGACATTGAATGACGGCATGGACATCGCACTGTGCTGTCTGGACAAATCAACAAAAACACTTGTGTTTGCTGGAGCACAACGTCACCTTCTTCTAATTCGAAACGGAGAACTGGAGGAATTCAAAGGAAACAAGCAACCCATTGGCAGATCTGATATGTCCGATGCGTTCGAGGAGAAGGAAATCTCTCTTCGGACCGGTGACCTCTTCTACCTCACTACGGACGGTTACGCCGATCAGTTTGGCGGAGAAAATGACAAGAAATATAAAAGTTCTGTACTTCGTGACTTGCTGCTGGAAATTTCATCCGATGCACTGCCCGTTCAAAAAGAAATCTTGCTGACAAAACACCTCGAATGGAAAGGTCCAAAAGAACAAACCGATGACATCTGCATCCTCGGACTAAAAGTGCAAGATTAAACTTTTATTGCTTTATCAACTGCATGATTACCCTGCGGTTTCTGGCACGGCCATCTTCTGAAGAATTATCCGCTACCGGCTTGCTTTCCCCGAAATAGCTTATTTCTATTCTATCAGCAGATACCCCATTCATCACCAGGAAATCCTTCACCGCCTGAACACGGTTTTTGGACAGTTCCATATTGTACTCCGGCGTACCGTAATCATCCGTATGTCCCTCCAGTTTGATGCGCAAATCAGATCGGATCAACAACATATTGGTCAGTGATTCCAATTCACCATAAGACTTACGGAGAATGATCGCTTTGTCAAATTCAAACTCAAGTTGCTTCGCAGCCAGATCCAAAGCTTTGACCACCTTATCGTCTGATACTTCAGTCGCCCCTTGTTTCTTCTCAATGTAAATTGTATCGGTCTTTTCCACAATAAGTGTATCTGTGACATACTTCACTTGAACAACTGTATCTGCCTTAGGCAAAGCGCTTACAGTACGAACAGTATCCAAAGGAACATCTTTGGGCTTTCTGCATAATTTCAACCCAAGAATTACCTCATGTGAACCCGAACTATAAGAAGCAATATTTCGCATCGGTGCCTCATACGCATATCCAAGGAAGAACAAATCTCTGATGTTGATTCCGACTCTTCCAATAAGCCCGACTTTGGTCCTGAATCCTAGTCCAAACTGAATGAAATTCTTGTAATTGGCATCCGCATTGATGTCGAGTTGTCCAACATTGCTTACACCTTTGTACAGAACTGACGGTTTTACTGACCACTGTGCATTAATCGATTGCGTATATCCCAAATATCCAATGAGGTGTCTCCTCAATCCGTATCCATCCAATCCCGAATAACCGAAATTTGAAAACGATTGAAGAACCTGTTTTGAAGCCGCCGAAACCTCAAACCCTTTAATCTGATACACCAGTCCAACCTCAGTGTTGATGCTTGAAGCCGATTGAGCTCCCCCATTCACAATTACATCCGCACCATCCAAAACAACAGCATCTTCAGGATTTACGCGAAACTGATAGTATCCGGCCGTAACACCTAAACGTAAATTGTGCGGTGCTGCTAAAGGAATTCTGTAAGACAAAGACCCTGAGGCAGCTACCTGCTGTAACATTCCCAATTTGTCTACCAACAAACTTGCACCTGCTCCCCAAACATTTTTGAAGGCACTGTTTACGCTAAAAAAACTGGTGGTTGGAGCCCCATTTACTTTGACCCATTGGTTGAGGTGAGAAAAATAAAATTCAGTACAGCCATTCATACCGGCATACGCAGGATTCAGCGAGAACCTGTTGAAATTGTATAAACTGCCCTGAGGAGTCTGCTGTGCAAAAATGATAGATGAAAAACTTACTGAAAAGCCTATCCATAGAATAAAAATATACGTTCTCATGGCCCTTATTTTTTAAATCTGAACAAGTTGATTTCTCCTGAATATTCCTTCTCATCGCATTGAATGGAGTAGAAATACACGCCATCCGGCAATGGCTCTCCTTCTTTTGTTCCATCCCAGAGGTTCTGGTATTCAGTTGTCGAATAAACCGGTTGTCCCCAACGGTTGTAAATGGTCACCAAACATCCTTGAATGAGGGCTGTATTCGACACTTTCCATGTGTCATTCTGACCATCAAAGTTTGGCGTTACCATATTCGTTATAAGGAAATCAGAAACCTTCAACGTCAGGTGAACCAGGGAATCACAACCCGATGCAGTAGTAAACACCTCAGAATACTCTCCGGAATCCGTGAGGGCTTGCGTTCCGAATGCGTATGTTTCACCAGCTGCAATCGTCACTTCACTGAAGGATTCAACCGCGTCATCAATGAAGAGATACAGTGTTACAGAAGAATCACACCCAAAAGCATTGGTGAGAGATGCCGAATACATTCCGGCGGTAGTCAAAGATTGTCCATTGAAATCGTAGGTCTGCCCCTCACAAATGGTCAGTGAAAAGGTATTCGACAGTTCCGGTAAAACCGTAAGATACAAGGTAACCGTTGAATCACACCCGCTCACGGAGGTCAGCACTTGCGAATACGTACCGGTGGTGTTCAGGACATTTCCTCCGAAGGTGTATGACTGGCCTGCACAGATTGTTTGAGAAACAGATCCATTGACAACAGGAAGTACCGTCAAGAACAAGGTTGCGACTGAATCACAGCCTGATACTGAAATTAGATTGTCTACATACGTTCCGCTTATATTGTAATTGTTCGAACCAAACGCATAACTCTCTCCTTCACAAATAGTAGCCGAAGTATTTGAAGTTAACGTGGCTGTCACAAATAAGGTAGTTGTCACTGTACTATCACACCCGTTTGCCGCTGTAAACACATCTGTATAGATTCCTGAAGCAGAATACGTGTTTGTTCCAACAACGTATGTACTTCCTTCGCAGATCGTAATTTCCTGCGAGAATGTTACCGGCTCGAGAACAGTGAGTGTCGTGTAAACGGTACTGTCGCATCCATTTGCAGCGGTGTATACATCAGTGTAAAGCCCTGCCGTTGTCTGGTTGGCACCTTCCAGAAAAATAGTCTCGCCATTGCAAATCGAAGTATTCACAAAATTCAGATTTGGGGCAATGATACACGGGTTCGAACATGATGAAGCATCCACAGTGAAGCTATACGGGCAGGCCCCGTCGCTCACATTAATTGTAAACGTGGTAGCCGAGGGAACGGGGAATATCACGTTTGTTCCTGAAGCAAAAGTACCTGTAGCCACAACATTCGAAGATGGATCTTCAATAGAGTAACTGAATGTACCGCCATTGTATGCTGTCAATCCTCCCGTTGCAGTGAATGTAATCTGACAAAGCGCAGCATTGTAGGATGAAACGGGGACAATCGGTTGAAGGAAAACGACCGGAACACCATTTTCAACGGTTGAACTGTTGCATGTCAGATCTCCCCAGTTGGCCTCGGAATCTCCCATTGGTGAAACATAATAGACCTGATTGAACAATGGGTTTCCGAAAGAACCGGAGTTATCTGTATCGTTTGTGAAAACGCCATTATCTGATTGCAAAGAATCAATAAATGTAAACCCGCTTCCAAATACAGGGTCCGGAACCGGATTGGTGGAATGTAGGACATAACCAAGGGTCAAACAAGATGGCATATCCAGAGTCGATTCTCCAATTCCGTTCAACATGATATTCGGATCGAAAGACTCACCAAAACACACAAAAGCAGTATCTCCTGAGGTTATCGTAATGGTCTCTCCAGAAGCTATAAGTTCCACTTCGACATCCCCTGCATCGCTGGCCACCTCTCTCACATATTCAATGATGTATTGCCCTTCGTCTCCGGGAGCACCTCCATCCAGCTGAATCGCATAGATTGCACCGGGAGTCAGACAGCACAGAGATTCCTGTGTGCCCGAAAATCCAGCACTTCCTGTAAGTAGCGGTGTTATGACTGGTGTATTTCTCGAACCGTCTTGCGTAAATGTTGCCGGCTGTAATCCACCGTAACAGTCTGTACCATTGAGGAGGTTGTACATCGCATAACGCAAGGTATCCATACCAATGTAAGCCCGGAGATTGATCTCTACAGCACCCGATGGAGGCGCAACGAAATAATGCCAAACGGTTTGATCCGCACGGTCAGCCGCATCCGGAGTAACACCCGGTTCACCGGCAAGGTACTCGCGACATGCCCAAACATTTGTACCCGCTACTGCTTGAAAAGGCGGTTCTGCTCCTGCAGGTGTCACAGGAATCTCATAAAGTGTATTTGCAAATGCCAGACAAAGAATGTCATTTCCCGGAGGATTAGACGATGGATCGGCCACTGAAGGATCATAAATCCATGAACTGATTTGCTGTGTGCTCAACGGTGTCAATGCATCAGCCGGATCCATCATCGTGTAATATTTATATCCAGGCTCAAGACAACGGGTAGTGATCACTGCACTTGGATCACCTCCAAGGAAATTGTTGGCCCCACCATCGTCTGCATCCAAAAATTCCAGATTCGCACACGAATAATCCGTTGGAACACCGGGTGAAAAACGCTTATCATAACCAAACAGCGCATTGTTTTCACCATACACTGCATCGTCGTAATCTGTTTCCACAACCATTCTTCCATTGTTCGGGGCAATAAAATTGAACCAAACACTCTCATTCACAGTGGGGTTGTTCTCTGCAGGGTGATTGTAATCATAGGCATGGTAATTCTCCGGATTGTTGTCCGTGTGAGGCGCACCTGTCTCAGCATAATCATTCCCGCCATCGTAAGCACACCCAAAATCAACCGTCACTGAAGCTGCACTTCCAGCATCATTCGTTACCGCCGTCGTCCCTACTGGCACTGTAGAGGAAAGACAAGGAATATCCTCAGCATCTGCAGAACTTCCACCGAGATCATTCACTCGAATCTGAATAATTCCCGCATCTCCGGC
>JBEGVI010000047.1:0-6731 GCA_041178485.1 Bacteroidota bacterium
ATAGGCTACGGAATATCCTTCAGGAACATTTAATGCTTTTTTGACCAGATCCATTGCTTCGTCCATGACGGCAACAAAATCTTTGTGTCGGTGGGAAACTTCCAAAATTGAAAGTCCATTGAAATCAAGGACTGCATCGGCAGCTTGTTGAAAAACTTCCTGAGGCAAGATGCACGGACCGGCGCCAAAATTATGTTTCATGAAATTGTTATTTTTTGAGATTCAAATTTCGAAAAAAAAGAGGAGAGGAATAAAAAAAAGCCGTCGTTTCGGACAGCTTTTTTCAATCTTATTCTTCTGACTTCTTAGTTGTCTTTTTTGCAGGGGCTTTTTTCGCAGCAGGTTTCTTTTCTGCGGCAGGTTTAGCAGCTGCCTTTTTTGTCGCAGGTTTCTTTTCCGCTGTTTCTTTTTTCTTTTCAGCCTTCTTTACAGGCGCTACGGATGGTTTCGTTGTTTTCTTTTTTCTGGAATTGCCATACGAACCCAATGCTCGTTTTCCTTTCGCTGTTTTTTTATCTCCTCTTCCCATGTCGGATATTAATTAATGGTCTTTGAAATTACTGCACAAATATATTATTCTTTTGGAAATAAACGTCTCCTAAGTTCTTCTTCGAGAAGTGCTCCCTCTCTTGTAATCTTGCGGCACCATTTTAATTTTAGTCTGGTTTGTTCATCGAAATTCAGCTTCCAGTCAATCTGAGACTCTTCAAGCCTTTGCCTCAGTGTGTTCAATGTTATGGCCACTGAAACCGAAACGTTGAAACTTTCTGTGAAACCATACATTGGAATGCGCACAAATCCATCTGCGTTTGATTTGACCTCCTCGGATATTCCTTGTCTTTCTGTTCCAAAAACGAGTGCCACAGGCTGGTCCAGTTCCAGGGTGTTGATTGTCTCTTCCTCAGTATGTGGACTGGTGGCTATTATTTTGTACCCTTTATTTTTAAGTTTTTGAAGACACTCTGTGGTTGGGGATTCTCCTGTATCAAAATTGTACATGTCGACCCAACGTCCGGCACCCAGCGCAATATCCCGTTGTACTTTGTACTGGTTATTTTTTTCAATTACATGAAGTTCCTGAATTCCAAAACAATCGCAGGTTCTCAAAATAGCAGATGCATTGTGCTCCTGATATACATTTTCCAAAACTACAGTAAGATGTCTTGTTCTTAATGCTGCGATCGAATCAAACATGAATTGTTTGCTCGGAGTAATAATTTTATAAAACTCACGCAGGATAAACAGGTCTTTTTCGTTGTCGGTCATCACATAAAAAAGGGGGACCATAGGCCCCCCTGATTTCCTTGCAGAAAAGGATTAGTTAACTTTTCCAGAAAGATCAGCACCTGCTTTGAAACGTACAACGTTTTTCTTAGCGATTTTGATTTCTTTTCCAGTAAGTGGGTTACGGCCTGTACGAGCAGGACGAGTGTTAACTGAGAAAGAACCGAATCCTACTAGAGAGATTCTGTCTCCTTTTTTCAACGCGTCACTTGTCGCGCTAACAAATCCTTCCAATGCTTTTTTCGCGTCTGCTTTGCTCAAGCCAGATGCTGAAGCGATCGCATCGATCAATTCTGCTTTGTTCATAGTTTGGTTTTTTTAGTTTGTTTGTAAATAAATTATCGGAGCAAATATATCTGAATAAGCAAGCGTGTCAAGGGTTTCCGAAAAAAAAAACGCTTTTTTGTTGATAATTGTACTCTTTTGTTGATAAACACAGCTGAAAACCCCATAAATAAAGGTCTTTTCGACCAAATGTGATTTTTTATCGGTGAATTTATTCTTCGCTAAAAGTGCATCCTTCCAGCGTATTTCCTGCTAAAAACTCTTTAAACGACATTCTTCTTTTTCCCTCAGGCTGAAGTTCTGTGATGAACAGATATTCGTCTGAACATGGAAACAACAGGCCTTCCTTGTGGTGCATAATTTTTGAATTCGGCTCGCAAGCAATTCCGGTAAGTGAGGATCTGTACAGCTTAAATTGCCGGACCATCTGGTCCGTTCCCTTAATTTTGCACCAAGCAGTGGGGTAGGGACTGAGTCCTCTGATTAAATCATGGGTTTGTTTTGCCGATGCATCAAAAAAGACTCTACACGTCTCTTTATATAGTTTTGGAGCCACTTTTAGACTGGAATCAATCAGAGTAGACTGTTTGATTGAACCTGCCGTTCCCGATGCGATTTTTTCGACTGTTGAGCAGACCAGTTCAGCACCTAGGACGAGAAGTAGATCATGAAGTTCTCCAGCGGTCATAGATGGGCTGATATCTGCTTTTTTTTGTTCAATGATGTTTCCGGTATCGATTTCTTTTTCTATGAAAAAGGTGGTTACGCCGGTTTCCTTTTCACCATTGATAACGGCCCAGTTAATTGGTGCTGCTCCGCGATATTGAGGCAAAAGTGAGGCGTGAAGGTTGAAGGTTCCCATTGGAGGCATCGACCATACGGATTCAGGGAGCATTCGGAAAGCTACGACTACGAACAGGTCAGCATGAAGGGATCGAAGTTGAGATTGAAATAGGTCATCTTTTAAATTTACGGGTTGTAGGATGGGTAGCTCATTTTTTGATGCCAGTACTTTTACCGCACTTTGATGCAGATGTTGTCCTCTTCCCGCTGGTTTATCCGGCGCTGTAATGACGCCAACGATTTGATATGAACTGTCTAAAAGTTTTTGCAGAACGCCGGCTGCAAAATCAGGAGTCCCCATAAAAACGATTCGTACTTTGTTGTTATTCATTAGATCACTTTTTTCTTCCAATCAAAGAGCCTGAGGTATCCAATAGACAGAAGCCCCATCATGGAAAAATATACATATTCTACGGTCCAGACCCAAAAAATATCCCAATTCCAAACTTTTATAAACAAATATGCCGTAAAGACATACACGATGACACAGGTAGTTTCAATGATAAATGTGACGTTTGTATTGCCGCTGCCATTGATGGTTTGATAGTACACACTAACAGATCCATAAATAAAGATAGAAATAGAGATATAACGCAAGATTTCTGCACTTTTCAAAACATGAATTTCGGAAGGGTTTAAGAAACGGATAAGTTGCTCAGGGTAAAAAATGGCTCCGTGAAAGAACAAAAACAGAAATGACAGTGTAAGAAGTTGAATACGTCTTTGGATTTTTGAAAGTTGATCGAGTGCACCGGCACCTAAATACTGAGAAATGTAGGTTTTGGTAGTCCCGGCGAACCCCCATATTGGCACAAAAACCAGAAAGTATATTGATCGAATATTTTGAGAAACGGTAAGTTCAAATTTTCCCATTTGCTCAATCCAGATAAAGAATATGGTCCAGGTGCCCAAGGCAACGAATCCTTGCAGACTTAGGGGGGCTCCAACTTTTATAAGTTCTTTGTAGAGTGCCCATTCAATTTTTATGTTCTTGAAAAGGTTGTATTTTTTTGCGTCACCCCCTAGAAATAAGTAGCCCACGAGAAAGAGCATGCCTATTCCGTCAGCCATCGTGCTTGCCAGAGCTGCTCCTTCCAATCCCATTTCCGGGAAGCCTGCATTTCCAAAAATAAGAGCCCAGTCAAAAAAGATATTGGTCCCTGCAATAAGAACTGCTGAAACCATCACCACCCATGTTTTTCCCTGAGCCAGCATCAATGCCTGAATCGACAGCGTAATCATGACAAAGAATAATGCATAGGATCGGATTGCAATGAATTTTGTCTGATAGTTGGCTAGGTCAGGATGCCGGACAAAAGAATGCATCATGCCCGGAAGGATAAATTGGGCAAAACAAAACAGAACCGTTGCGATGAGGAAATGGGTTAGCAGGGAATTCGAGAAAATGCGGTGTATGGTCTGTTCTTTGTTCTGACCAATTCTTCGGGCAATTAGAATTTGCGCACCGTCGCCCATTCCGCCCAGTGCCACGTACAGCGTAATGTACATTAAACCTGCATTTCCAACTGCGTCAAACGCATTTGTGTCGTAGCGGCTAATGAATGCTGCATCCGTCAGCAACACGATTGACTGTATAAAGTTGGATACCATCAGAGGTACGGCAACACTTAGGATTGTTTTGTAATTGAGCTGAAGCACGCTAATCTACTTGGATGACCAATCCTTTAAGGTATTCGCCTTCAGGATGGAATGCATTTATAGGGTGGTCAGCCGGCTGATGCAACTGTTCAAGAATTCGAACGGTTCTGCCGGTTTCTATAGCTGCAGAGATAACAGTATGTGTAAACAGTGTTTTGTCGACTACCTGTGAACAGGAAAACGTAAAGATCAGCCCTCCCGGCTTTATCTGACGAATAGCATGGGCATTCAGTCGTTTGTATCCTTGTATGGCCTGATGTCTTTTGTCTCGGTGTTTTGCGAATGCTGGAGGGTCAAGAACGATGATATCGTATTCTTCTCCGAGTTCTTTGATGTAATTCATGGCATCAGCAACAAAACTTTTGTGCTCACCGAGAAAAGAATTCAATTTCAAGTTCTGTTCTGTGAGTTCAATGGCTTTTTTGGAGCTGTCAACTGAATGCACCAGTGTTGCCCCGCCTTTCAGTGCCGATAGACTGAATCCACCGGAATAACAAAAGGTGTTCAATACTTTTTTGCCATTTGAATATTTGCCCAGTAAACTTCTGTTTTCCCGCTGATCAATAAAAAAACCTGTTTTCTGACCGTTTATCCAATCTATGCTGTATGAGATGCCATTTTCTTTTGCCAAATGAGGTACTTCGCAGTGTTGGTTCGAATAAAAGTCTTCGGTGCTTATGCGTTTTGGGAGTGTTTCTGAGCTTTTTGAGTAGATGGGTGTTTCGTTTCCGAAAATCTGTTTTAAACTTTCTGTAACGAAGTTCAGGGATTTATACATTCCAACGCTGTGGCATTGCACAACGACAACACCGTTGTAGTAGTCAACAATCAGTCCCGGCAACTGGTCGCCTTCTCCATGAACGAGCCGAAATATGGTGTTGTTATCGCTCAGGAGTCCGAGACTTTTTCGTGATTCAAATGCCTCAGTTATTTTATTTCTGAAAAATGACTGGTCCAACGGGATGTCCTCAAAACTTAGAATTCGAACACTGATTGTGGCGTGTTGAAAATGTCCTCGGGCTAGAAAGTTTCCATTTGGAGCATACATGGAAACCACTGTTCCATCCTCTTCCGGGAGGAGTTGACCTTCCATTAATGCTCCTGAAAATACCCATGGATGCTTTCTGAGTATGGACTCGAGTTTGTTCTTTTTTATTTTAAGGGTATGTTCTGTCATGTCTGTTACGTGCAAAAGTAACAAAAGCTTGTGGAGAATAAGAATCCGGATGTTCAATCGGCTCTTGCTAAGCGCGTAATTTTACTCCATGGCTGAAAATCAGAGAAAAGTGTATTCAGAATGTGTATTTCAGGTGTTCATGCTTAATGAACATTTCTCACAGGAACACGCGGATGTGCAACACGGTGGAAAAGAAAGTCCAAACAACCGCAGGTATGATTGGGAAGATGAGTTTGCAATAACTTCAAAAGTTTATGCGATTGAAATTCATGAAAATGCAGTATATCCGCTTGCAGGAACACTTCCAGATGGAAAGGAATTCAGGTACGATGTGCCCGCTATGTTTCTTGTAGAGGTTTCTTCCATCGATTCGGATCCCGTGTTTGTGGGCGTTTCACAGTCAATTCTGGATCATTATGAAACAGATCTTTCTGGAGAAAGATGTCGCATAAGGATTTTTATTAAGGATTACGAGCCATTGGCGAATCCTGTTCCTGGCGTATACATTGCATCTAAAGAATTCCCTGAAGAACTCGTTTTCTGATGTTGAGGCTTGAAAACATCGGTTTGTCTTTTGGACGTGAAATTCTCAAGGATGTTTCTTTCACGGTGAATTCCTCTGAGATCATTGGAATTGTTGGACGAAGTGGGGCAGGGAAGACGTCTCTCTTGAAAATTTTAGCCGGACTGATTCAGCCCACGTCCGGAAAGGTTTTTTTGGATCATGAAGAGGTTAAAGGCCCTTTGATAAAACTAGTTCCCGGCCATCCTGAAATTCAGCTTGTCAATCAGGATTTTCATCTTGACACCTACCATACAGTAGAAGAAAATATTCGGGAGCAAATCCTCTATTTGCCCGAAGTCTATCGAAGAAAGATGGTCAATGAATTGCTTGATCTTGTAGGATTGGAGGAATACAGAGGTCAACGCGCAAATACATTGTCCGGCGGAGAGCAACAACGTTTGGCAATTGCCAGGGCTTTAGCTTGTGAACCAAGATTTCTTTTGTTGGATGAACCGTTCGTCCATCTGGATGCCAGAATACGTTCAAAAATCGTTCGTTATCTACTTGCGTTGCGCTCAGTGCGAGGAACAACCATTGTACTGGTTTCGCATGATGGCAGTGAAATGCTTTCACTGACAGATAAGGTGTATTGCATGAAAAACGGCAAAATATACCGATCAGGCAAACCGCACGATTTATACTACAAGCCCAAGACTCTTGAAGAAGCACAATTGTTCGGGTCGGTAAACAGCATTAAATTATCCGAAAAGCGTGTAGTGTTCAGACCGGATGAATACACTTTAGAACAGAATTGCACCGGTGAAAGAGTGGAAGTTGAATTTGAACGAAGTATTTTCAACGGACAAGTAAATGAAAATTATTTTTGCACTTCAAATGGAGAACGAATTACGCTCTATGCAATGAAATCTTTAGATCATGTCTCAAGCTTTGTCATCCGGCGAAAAAAATAAACGAATT
>JBEGVI010000048.1:0-2601 GCA_041178485.1 Bacteroidota bacterium
ATTCTCTCTTCTAGCACCAGTTTCACGAGTGTTTGTTCACTGATACCTAAAAAGGTTGCCGCCTGCTTACGATCCCAGAGTTCCTCTGAGAATCCTGAGCCCGTCACGGGTGTCTGAAGTAGCGATTCAATTTCACCTCTTACTACTCCCTTCATAATGCGTTGCAACTCGTCGATGCTAATACCTATAATTTGATTGTTCTCCATGATTGATTGTTTAAAATTCTTGTTATGACCGCCTTGCTAACCCCAAATTCTTTGGCGAGTCGTTTTTTTCCGTAGGTGTTAGGGGAATATTTGAGCCTTATTTCCTGCGATTGTTCGCGTGAAATCTTACAATTACGGCGTTCAGGGAGGTTGTACTCTTTGAGCGATTCTGGTTGGCTACCTTGATACCGATCCTGGTATAAGCAACTCAGTTTTACCTGGCCAGCGAGTTGCTCATCCGAGCGTTGCATGCATGGATGATCTTCTATTTCGTTAAAAACCTTTTGATAATCGATTAATTCAGATTCCATAAAAATTCGTTTTTCCATTCTTTAATGTATGTGGTTGGCTTTTCCTCCGCAATTTTTAGCATGATTTCTGCTGCTCTTATGGTATGTTCCTGTGCTACCGCTCGGTACTCCCATAAGAAATCGAGCATATTCTTGATAACAAAATTTTGGTCTGCACGAATCTGGCCGTTCTCCATGAAGGCATCCGCTATCCAGGCCCAACGCTGCTCGTTATTAAAATCAAGTGAACGATATCTGCAACGACTTCGAATCGCGTTGCGATGAACCAAAATACCAGAATGACCATTGCGACCTAAATGGCGCCGCACTTCAGTGTCGGCAGGGTACGGAATGTTGGTTGTTATTATGAAAACCACATTAGATAGCGGGACTCTGAACCCGAAACTCCCCTCTGTGCGAAAACTCTCCACGGCTTCCCTCACTTCAGTTGGAAAACTCAGAAGCAACGGTCCTATATTTTTTTCATACACGAATGCCTTATCGTCAAAGAGCATTTGCTTGAGCAGGTTGCAGCCTTCTTCATTTCTAAAAGCAACATCAGCATCATCTATATGGATGAATAAGGTTTCATTCGGGTCTCGATTTCGCATTATGACGGCCAGTCTTATTCCCAATGAAAAACGAGAGACTGCACCTGTGATTCTGACATTCGGAACAGTATGCATCTCAAAGAAAGTACGGATGAGGTGCGTTTTCCCTAGGCCTGCAGGGCCACTAAGAATGAGGTGGCGATAATTTCCGTTACCCGTTAGTGTCCCAGTTAGGATACTGTTCATCGATTCTTTGATCTCTCGGGTCCTTTTGAGCAATTCCATCTGAGCCGCAGAAAAAGGGGATTTAATTTCCAAGGTGTCCACTTCAGGTTGTAGGACTTGGGATGGTAAATCAGAATCGTTTTTGGCTACCATTAAAATATCAAATTCATCTAGTTCTTCTCCCATATTTTTTATCCATTCCTTTTCATTTACCACCACCAAATGCGGGTCTCCTCCGATTTTGGGCATCAGTAACAGGCAATGTGGATTTTCATGTGATTTCAGTCTATCCCAGCGGTCTTGATCTAACCCCACTTTTAAGCAATGTCCGGCGAACTCTTCAACGGATTGTATTTGAAAATTCTCCTCTCGCCATTTTCGAAGGGTTGTACTGATTTCGAATCTCGAATTCTTCTTTTGATTTGGAGAAATTGAACGAATTCCAGGCAATGACTGACTTATTCGATGTTTTGATTTGACCTCCCCATCATTCAGAAGAAGCAGGCCGATTTGTATTGATTTTTTCATATTTAGCTGATTATAAATTGTACTTATTCGGGTCAAATACCATCAAGTTGTACAAGGATATTTACTCAGTTTTTGGTTGCATCTAAAACCGAATCTCCGAAAAAATTCCATCCGCGTTTGATGTATATCATATGGGGCGTATTCAATCACTAGCGGTCGTTGCGTCACCTCTAGAGAAATTCTTGGGCAGGAATCGCAAACATTCAGTATTAGCTGAAGCATGAAGTTCATCAACGCAGAACCTATACCCTTACCACGATCAGCTCCTTGAACCAAAACCATAGGGATAAACAATTCAGCGTTCTTATAGGCACTCACACGGATGTAGGTACCGTGTGAATTTCGAAGACAAATTGTATCCCATAGCCTCAGCTCATTACCTATTGCCGTATCGATTCGCATAATATACCCTTCTTCAACGAAATGAAAATCGTTAAGTAGTTCCGGCATTGCATCTACTCTTTCGATTATGTGGTATCTGATTTTTTTTAACGATTCGTTATAGGGATAGAATTTGAATCCCAAAAATTCAGGGTACGAGGAAATTGTTTCCAAGTTATCTTTTTGTTCCGCAACATCGAACAACAGATTGTTTAGCTTTTGTATTTGCATGTTTTTGAATTTTATCAAAGTATATCTTTTATATTTTGTCACGCTTCTGTATTTTTAAACGGAGTGGGCAAAAAAATACCCCTCTATTTCGTCATCCTTTTTAAATGTTCCGTTAGTCTTTCTTTCATCGCCTTTATAACCAGCTGTTCACATTCATCTAAAAATTTGGAATCCCGACGAAGTTCTTCG
>JBEGVI010000049.1:0-7195 GCA_041178485.1 Bacteroidota bacterium
AAGAATCTTTAAACTTTCTTCCTATGTCGTATCATTTTTGGTCGTTTTCATTTTTGTCTATCACGGCATAGGATTAGGATTCCGATGGTATATTTCCGGCCATGAACCATGGAGCAACGGATACGAAGCCGTAATCTTTATCGCATGGGTGACCACACTCGCAGGCATACTTTTCTCACGAAAAAATCAAGTCGTTCTGGCAGGAACAGCAATCCTCGCCTCCATGATGATCTTCGTGACAGAAATGAACTTATTGGATCCGGAAATCACTCCTTTGCAACCGGTACTCAAATCCTATTGGCTGATGATCCACGTGGCCGTTATAACCAGCAGTTACGGCTTTTTAGGACTTTCCGCCATTCTTGGACTCATCAACCTCAATCTGTATATTTTCAGAAAAGAAAGAACGGCGAAGGTGGTGAACCTGAATATCAGTGAACTAACCTACATTTCTGAAATGACGATGACAATCGGTTTGTTCATGCTTACCATCGGTACGTTTCTGGGAGGCATCTGGGCCAACGAATCCTGGGGCCGTTATTGGGGCTGGGATCCGAAAGAAACATGGGCACTTGTTTCTGTCCTTGTATATGCTGTCATTCTGCACCTTCGGTTTATTCCTGCACTGAATGGCAAGTTTTTGTTCAACGCTGTCAGTCTCTGGGGTTACTCGGCGATCTTGTTTACCTTCTTTGGTGTCAACTTTTATTTGGTTGGACTTCATTCGTATGCACAAGGAGAAGGTCTGGGTGAATTCCCGCTCTGGCTACTCCTGACAATCCTCATTTTTGCCCTTCACACGGGGTTAGCGGCATACATGAACCGTCAATTTCTCCGTGCATCCAAGGAAAGTTCGAACGATTAATACTATTGATATGAAGCTTGACATACTCGCTTTTGGAGTTCATCCTGACGATGTGGAGTTGTCCTGTTCGGGGACACTGATGAAACACATCGCTCAAGGAAAGAAGGTCGGTGTTGTGGACCTTACGCGTGGTGAACTTGGGTCCAGAGGCACGGCTGAGACGAGAATGGTTGAAGCTGCTGATGCCTCCAAACTGATGGGCCTGGAAGTGCGTGTAAATCTACAAATGGAAGACGGTTTTTTTGAAAACAACGAATCCAACAAAAGAAAGATCATTGAGCAAATCAGACGGTTCAAACCCCAAATAGTGCTTTGCAATGCCATTGATGACCGGCATCCCGATCATGGACGGGCTTCCAAATTGGTTTCAGAAGCGTGTTTTCTCGCAGGATTAAGAAAAATTGAAACCAATTTTGATGGAGCTTCACAAGAGGCGTTTCGTCCTAAGTCCGTTTATCACTACATTCAGGATGTGTATTTAAAACCTGACTTTGTGATTGACGTAAGTGATTTTGTAGAAAGAAAACTAGATGTGATCCGTGCCTATAAAACGCAATTTTACGATCCCAGTTCAGCAGAACCTCAAACACCGATTTCAGGAAAAGAATTCTTCGATTTTGTTAAAGGAAGGATGATGCAGTTTGGGAGACCGATCGGGGCAGAATTTGGAGAAGGATTTACAGTAGAAAGAGAACCGGGTGTGCACGATCTGTTCGATCTATTATAATTCAATTCTTTTTCAGAGATTTCAGGAATTGTAAATTTCCAGAAGCTTTTCGACAGTGTAATCGATCTCCTGACGGTTTGTAAATTTCGAAAAGGAGAAACGCACGTTCGGGCGGTTGAAGTCGGCTCCTATTCCTGACAGCACGTGCGAAGGCGAACTTGCACCCGAAGAACAGGCCGAACCTCCGCTGGCAGCCACACCTTTTAAATCTAAAGTAAACAATAACAATCCCGCACCCTTAAATGGTGGAAAACTTACATTGAGAACAGTGTACAATGATTTTTCATCACTAATCTCTCCATTGTAGGAAATCCCCTCAATGGAGTTATTCAAACGCTCGATGAAATAATTTTTTATACCGCGAATATGGTCCTGGTGAGACTCCAGTTCGGAATATGCAAGGTCAAATGCCTTTGCCATGCCACAAATTCCCGCAACATTTTCCGTTCCTCCGCGATTCCCGCGCTCCTGAGATCCGCCATGCATAAGCGGACCAAACCTGGAGTTTTTTCTGGCATATAAGAACCCTACCCCTTTAGGACCATGGAATTTATGGGCTGAACAAGTCATAAAATCAATTTCCTGCTTTTTGAGATCAAACGAATAATGTCCAATCCCCTGAACGGTATCCGAATGAAAAAAAGCATTGTACTTTTTACACAACCCAGCTACTTCGTCTATGGGCAGCAACGTACCAATCTCGTTGTTTGCATACATCAAACTTACGAGTGTACGGAGGTCCTTTTTCAACAGTTCTTCAAGATGTGCCAAGTCAACATTCCCCCGAGAATCCACTTGAACATACTCTATTTGGACATTTGAATTCCCGGCTGCAATTTCAACGGTATGCCCTACGGCATGATGCTCAATTTTGCTCGTGATGATCCGTGTCACCCCATGGTATTCAATGCATCCGAAAATTGCCATATTATCGGCTTCCGTTCCGCCGGAAGTAAAAATAATCTCAGACGGTTCACAATTTAGCCACTTCGCAATGCTCCGACGCGAGGTTTCAATGAGTGCCTTCGCCTCCCTCCCCTTTGCATGGGAGGAAGAAGGATTGCCATAGTTCGCTGTTAATACCCGAGCCATTGTTTCTACCACAGCCGGGTCGATGGCCGTTGTTGCCGCGTTGTCCAAGTAGATCTGCATGCGGCAAAGATAGGTATCTTCCTCAATTTATATCATTCCATCGACATCAACTTACTTTTGAAGTGAAATTGCCAATCTCACGACGCAACTCCCGAAAGTTTCTTTCAAACGAACTAATCAGATCTTTCAACTTTTGATGATTCTGCACTACTGATGGTGGAGGCGTCTTATCATTAGTTTCGAAGAGGCCATCAATGCGTTTCTCATCATTTCGGATCGCATGCGAAATTGTATTCGCATGATTCTCCTGAATGTCCATTTGATTCTCCAAATGTTCAAGTTCAAGCAATTGATTCTTCATCTGAATTTCCTTTGAAAAATCGCTCAATATGGTTTTAAGATTTAAGATTTCCACTTTATAAAAATCGATCTTACTTGCCAGTTCTACATTCTCTTCATGTTCTTTGAATACGTGCTCTTTTGTTTCCATAATTTAAATTTTGAAACGAAGATCTGTATTTTGAAAACTATTTTATATGAGTAAAAACAGCAACCAGAGGTGCTATTACTCAAGTTTCAATACCTGCATTAAGCGGAAATACAGTCAGCTGTAAACCAAAATTTCACTCGGATTTTAAGTAAATTCTGGTATCAAAAAGAAATGACATAATCTGTTGAAGATTAAAAGATCAACAGTTTTTCATGGTAAACTATTCCATCGCTCATGACGGTTACGAGAAAGGTACCCGTACCTAATTCTGAAGCTGAGAATGACAAAGTATCCTGTGAAAACATTTTTTGATAAACACATTTTCCATCTGAACTCATTATCATTAAACATCCTTTTTTTAGAGGAAAATGACAGTGAATCTCATCTGATGCAGTTGCAATGGAAGGATAGATCTTCACTCTATCCGAATTGATTTCGGGAAGAGTTGCGTATGCTTCTTTTAATCTGATCAGACCAGAGTTATAGGTTCCAAGCCAGACATTCCCTGTCGAATCTTTGGTGATCGATAGAATGTCATTATCCTGAATCTGGGAATTTTCAATGGTGTAATTGCGCCAGTCATTCGAATTGGTCCGAATAACCAAGCCATTGATCTGTGTCCCGATATAAAAATTTTGATCCCTATCCAGGTACATGCAATTCAGGCTATTTGAAGGCAGCGCAGAATTTGACACATTAAACGTCATGAACAGAAGATTACCAACATCGGTATAGAATCCTTGCGAAGTGGTGGCAAACCAGGGCCTTCCTAGCGCATCAATTTGAATAGATATGGTTGAATTGTCGGGAACACCATTGTTTTGAAGTGTGTAATTATTCATGGTGCCGTTGTCGAAATACAATAAGCCCCCATTGATCGTACCTACATACGTTTTTCCATTTGAAGCGTGTGCGATACACGAAATATTATTTGAAAGGATGCCTGAGTTCGCTATTGTCCAATTTTGCCAAGAGTTGCCGTCAAACAAGGACAATCCTTCCAGTGTGCCTATCCATATTCGGTCGGACGAATCAACACTTATTGCCCGAACAAAATCACAGGGAATCCCTGAGTTTTGCATGTTGAATTGAGTCCATACCGAACCATCGTATTTAAACAAACCACCCGTCATTGTTCCAACCCAAAGGTTGTTTTGGCTGTCCGTGTCCAACGCCCTTACCCTGTTGTCAATTAAACCAGAATTTGAGAAGGTGAATGTCTCCCAGGTTCCGTTGCTCAACTTGGCCAAGCCCCAATCAGTTCCTATCCAAAGATTGCCGTTCCGGTCCGTTTCGAGGCACCTTATGGTATTGTTTGGAAGCAGAGAGTTGGTTTCATTAAACACCTCCCATTCAGTGCTCAACTGCCCAAAAACAAAACTTCCGCTACCAAACAGCAGCGGAAGTATTAAAAAGTATGCACATCTGTGGATCATTCGATCACAATACGACTTGTGTAGTTTTTACCTTCGAAATGAACATTCATGAGATAAACACCTTTCGACAAAGATCTGCCATCAACTGAGAATTTGTTCAATCCTTCATGATGATCCACTGTCTGTTTGTAGACGCGTTGTCCGATCAAATTGAGCATTTCAACATACAAAGTCCCGTTGTAAGCAGTAGAGAATTGAACATTGAATTGGCCATTATTCGGATTAGGAGCCACTTTTAAGGAGCGCTGGAATGGAATGTTCTCACCGATACCTGCACAACTTGCCACAACAGCTTGAACAGGAACAGATGGACTTTCACATGTACTGTTTGTCGTCAACACTTCCCAATCATAAAAGAAATAGTAATACGAAGCACCAGCAGAAGCACCAGTAATTTCTAAAACTTCGGGCAGGTCGTATGGATACGTTGCACTGTTGTTGTTTCGGTACAATCCGGAAGTTTGAATGTTCTTTCCTACCAATCTGAGACTTGAATCCTGAGGAACTGAAAAATTGAGATCAACACGACTTGCACCGGCAGGGACGGAAGTTGTCAAGGTAGAAAGCATCGTCCCATTTCTGTCCTGTAATTCAATTGTAACATTTCCGGCAGATTGTGAATACAACAATACTGATTTCAGTGTGAAAGGAACACGGCTGTTGAAGATTTCATACTGATCAGAAGTAACATATCCTCCGCCACCGATGCCGTTGGTGTATGGTTCAGCATTGAGCGTGTCGTTGTAGGAATCAGTATTAACGGCGTAATATGTTGCACTAGAAGTAAGAACCGGTGTCACAAAGGAACTTCCGGTACCCACCAACAATCCTGCTTCATCATACCATGTTACATCACCGCTGGCCTGCGCAGTCAAAGTCATTGACCCTGAAATACATACTGTATCCCCCGTCAGAACTGGAGCAGCAGGAGTAACTTCATTGACAACAAATGGCTCTGAAGTAGCCGTGCCACAATGATTGGTTACGGTACATGTGTAAGCTCCTGGCTGATCAACTGTGATTGATTGGGTTGTAGCACCATTTGACCACAAGAAAGATGTTCCGGCAGTTGATGTCAATGTGATGTTCTGGCCAGAGCACAAATTGTGTGAGTTGTCTGAGGAAACCGTTGGCAATGCTCCCGAACCAGCTGGCAACTGTTGCGTTAATGTGACAGGTACAGCAGTGAAATTATTATCTTCTCTTTCCTCAAGGAAAATATCGTTTTTATCTACCTCCAAAACAATGTAGTAGTCTCCATTGCAAGTGTTCGGCGGAAGATTGATCCACATTCCGTCCAAATGTTTCCCATAAACATCTGTATATCCGGAGGAAATACCCTGTTCAACAACCGAACAGTTGTAATTTCCACCTCCAAGCGCCCAATTTGGGAAATCTACATTATACATGGTATTTCCTCCCATGTAAACTGTGTTTTCATCCCGACAATGTCCGTCGTATGTACTGCCCGGAGTTCCGCACTGTCCGTAATCCATAAGGCAAAATCCAATTTTCGCACCTGTACCTACAATCGGCCAGTTCAGTGGATTTGGATCAGCTGTTTGAATGCGAAGGGTCATTACAGCCCAGTCATCGACGTGGTTGTGTCCGTGAGACGGATGGTAGGTTACACTCCCGGCATATCTGTCGATATACGTCATTGCATTGCCCTGCTTTTTGTAAATACGCTGTGTAATCAATTGTTTTGGGTTTAGGTATCCGTTCGGACACGTAAACGCTCCACTTGAAGGAACATTAAACACCGTATCGTTCCCACACAAAAATGTTCTGTTTCCGCTATTGTCCTGACCACGAACAGTAAAGGAGCCATGACCGATATTCGGTGTGGAACCTGTAACTCTCAATCGTCCATCGTCTGGACCTTGACCGGTGTAGTTTGTGCCGGCACCTGATTGCGGGTACTCTGTGAATCCGCCGTTGCTGATCCCTTTCCAGGAAGCAGTAATGTCCGGCAATAAAAGGCAGTTTGAGGTGCCGTCCTCGCACACACAAGATGTGGCATTTGTTGTGCTACACTGCGCGTTTACAGCTTGAAATCCCCACAACAAGAAGAATAGAGTAAATAATTTTTTCATTTATAGTAATTTAGCTTGAGTGCCAAGCTACAACTTTTTTTTTAACTGACCAAAACGATGCAATCTTATTTACAATCTGTCTATTTTTGACGTCATGTTTGCAAAAGGATCCAAGCTTTACAGCATTCTAAACAAGAAATGTCCTCAATGTCATGAGGGAGATTTTTTCGTCTCACACAGCTATGATCTGAGTAAAGTGGGAGACATTCACGAACACTGTAATTCGTGCGGATTAAAGTTTGAACACGAGCCCGGATTTTATTACGGCGCAATGTACGTTGCTTATGCCTTGGGAGTGGCGCTTTTCGTAACCTTATGGACTTCGTTCAACTTGTTTTTTGAGTCTGTTTCTATCGGAATTCAACTTACGGTGATTGTGCTGGCAGTAATTCTACTTGGGCCAGCCATGTATGCGCTCTCAAAGATTATCTGGGCAAACATGTTTATTTCTTACAACCCTGAAGCATCAAAAAAGGATATTGAGGATTC
>JBEGVI010000050.1:0-12682 GCA_041178485.1 Bacteroidota bacterium
GAAGATGCGTATAAAGAATATGATCAGAAGAATAAATCCAAGAAGAAGATAACTGCGATAGGTATTTTTAAAGATTCCCATCTTGTTGTAACTTACTTCAAGATTAATTTTTGTCTCCGAAGGAACAACTTTTTGCCCCTCTTTTCGCTGGAACTTCTTTAAGGCATCAAGAAGGTCGTTTGTTTGTCCGTAGTTGCCGGTCCTGCACGCATCGTTCAGGGATGAAATGTACCTTAAAGCGACGACAGATGAAATCGTATCCAACTGCCTGAGCTCCATGGAAAGAGGCACGAACCAGGTGTTGTTTGCTTCACTTTTGACAGGAATGATCTTCATGTATTGCCAATTGAACACCGCTTGCAAAACTTCATACTTCTCGACAAGCTTAATCATTTTCTTATCGAACTCGTCCCTTTTGGATTCCAGTTTTCGATGCGCCTTGTTGTATTCCGCCATCCATTTAAACTGCCCTGATTTATTGACCAACTCCGTATATGCGGCGTATTCCTTCAAATGAAGTGGTTCGCGCAGATTTGACGGGATCTGTATTACTTTTTCAGTCATCCAGTGAGGAGGGTACATGTGCATGCTCATCACTGTTTGAACGGCGTTCCATTCTTTGTATGAATTCCCTCTGTAAATTTTGCGAAGCAACTGATCACACAATGTATGCAGAGGAATGATCCTTCCCTGAAAATCCTGTACGAGCAAGGTGGCTAATTCATTCGAATGCTCCTTGTCCATCACTCGGTATACAGGTTTATTCGGGTGGTTGTGCGCGGCAAAACCGGTACTCATTGAAATTACAAGGAACAATGCGGTGACCAAGGCTTCGCGTTTCTCTCTCAATTTTTTCAATTTCGCATTCAGTTCCCTGAATCGTCCAACAGGAGCAAACAAAGAGAGCATCATCCCTACCGCCAGCAACAAATAACCCAGATAGGTGATGTTGGTACCCCACCAGTCATGGTTCACACTTAATCTTGTTCCTTCCTCATTTTCCGGAGTAGCAGGGTTGTCCAGATCGTAGCTCGACTGAAAAAAGCGATATCCCCTGTAATCCATGACATGGTTCATAAATATTCGCTGATCTCTGGTATACTTCTTTTCAAAATCAGTGATAGTCACATCGCTTTCAAAGGAAGAGGCTGTATTAGAGCCCGGGTAGCGCTCCAATCTAAAGTCCTTACATCCTATGTAAAAAGGAAGTTTAATTGGGGTTGAGCCATACTGCATTTCATACGTTAGACCATTCAATTCAAAAATTTCTTTATCCGGAATCTCTCCTGAACCTCCTTTCAGAACGACGACTCGCTCCTTCTTGCCGTCCTTTACTTTAAGTGTGAGGTAGTCTGATCCAACATTTCGTTTGCCGGAAGGGAGGAGCATTCTCTTCGCATTTTTGATTGACCCTTTGAGTACCAATTGTTGTCCGCCGATCTGGTAAAGTGTAGTAGTTTGGAAAAGCACCGCGGAATCGGAAGGAATCTCGATAAATAGCGAATCAGGTACTTCTGCACCCGACTGTCGTGCTATGCGCATTAAAGACATCGGAAGATAACGCATGCTTTCCTTCGAACGGATCATGATTCGAGCCCCCTCTTTAAAGATGTGAACTCCCGGTACTGCATCTTTCTTTTCATAAGAAACAGCTACGTCGCCCAGCATGAAAAAATCTCCCTCTGAGAGATAATTGGACTGCATTCCCTCTGTAATGACTTCCAGCGCTACTCCTTTGATGGAGTCGTTTACGACAACTGAATCGACCATTTTTTTCTGAAAATCGACATATTCGATCGAAATTTTTGATGCATGCTTTGGGAATTTTACACCAATAGAAAAATCATTGTCTGTTTGTTCTGACATCCATTTTTTCTCAGCATAGGTATACTGCATTTTTCCGTCATTGACCTTAAACCAGAGATGCGGATCTGCTGCATAAATAAAATTGCTTCGCTCTCCTTCACGAATGATCATCATGCCTTCAAAGCTCAAAAAGCGCGTCACTGCGGCACCAGTCAGGATAACGAGAAATGCAATGTGAAATGTAAGCATCGCGATCTTTTGTCGCTGCCACATTTTGTATCTGAACATATTGGCTATGAGGTTCATCGCCAGAAAGAGCAGGAGAACTTCGAACCAAAGTGCGTTGTAAATAAGGATTTTGGCAGTTTGTATATCGTAGGCCGATTCCAGAAATGTGGCCGTTGCAATTGCAATTAGAAATACAACCATGGCTGCTGCCATCATCTTCATCGAGAAGAAAGCTTTCGAAAGCGTTTCCATTCAAACTGTTTAAAACGATGGTAAAAATACACATTGCTGACGGGACAGCCCAACAGATGAATCATTATTTCGTTTTGCCTCAATAAATGACTGTTGAACATTGAATTCAGTTTGCTGAAGTAAATTGACAAGGGCTTTCCCCGGAACTTAATTTCGTTCCACAAACGAGATACAAATTAAAAAACGTACACATGAGCACATTGTTAAGACGAGACGGTTTCTTTCCGTCAACCAGCCTGATGCCCTCTTTTGATTTATTGGTTGATGATTTATTCAATCGCGAATTAAGGGGATGGAATGATCGGAATTTTATGGCTTTTGGGACAACGCTTCCATCAGTTAACATTGAAGAAACACCTAAGTTTTTTCAGATTGAGCTGGCTGCTCCCGGACTAAATAAGGAAGATTTTAAAATTGAATTAAAAGAGAACGTTCTTAGCATTTCCTGCGAAAAGGAAGAGACAAAGGAAGAAAGAACCGAAGAAGGAAATTATCGACGAAAAGAATTCAACTATACTTCCTTCAGTCGTTCGTTCACCCTTCCTGAGACAGCTGATCCCAATAAGATACAAGCGGCATATAAAGACGGTATACTTCATCTGGAAGTCGCCAAGAGACACATCGATAGCCCGAAGTCGGTCAAGAAGATCGATATCAAGTAGATCTTTACACGTTGCTTCGAGAAGATGTGCATAGAAGCGTCCGGTTTTCCGGGCGCTTCTTCGTTAATATTGTCCTGTTGTGAGTAAAACCAGCGTGCAGGCTTCTGCTACTTCGATCGAATGGTTTTCCAAAATTTCTTCGAATTCTCTGTTTTCCGTTCCCGGATTGAAGATTACTCTTCGAGGCTTTAGTTCGATGATCTGCTGGTAATACGTTTCCTGAATCTTCGGATTTATGTACAAGGTCACTGTGTCAGGCCGCCAACCAGAATTCCATTCTGTATGAATTTCTACCTCACCGATTGTACCGGCGCGGTTTCCGAAAGCGATGACTTCATGTCCGCTGGAGCGAAGAAGCCGGACTGCTTTGAACGCGTACCGATCAACATTCTCACTTGCTCCGATAACAAGTGTTGGTTGCATTGTCAGAGCTGTTTTAAGAACGCAACTACGTTACGCTCAATCCTTTCTTCAATATTCGATGTATCTGCAGGTTCAAAGGTTTTTCCTGTGATTCTCTCGTAAAGTTCGATATATCGCTCAGTGACCGTCTGAACAAATTCATCCGGCATTACCGGCATCTGCTGGCCGTCCAGTCCCTGAAAACCATTTTCGATCAACCATTGGCGAACGAATTCTTTGGACAACTGTTTTTGAGCCTCTCCACGATCCTGACGTTCCTGATAACCTTCAGCGTAGAAATAGCGGGAGGAGTCCGGTGTGTGAATCTCATCGATCAGGACAACCTCACCATTTCGAATTCCAAATTCATACTTGGTATCCACTAAAATCAGTCCCCGCTCTGCAGCCATTTCTGTTCCACGTTGAAACAATGCGCGTGTATATTTTTCCATCTGCAGGTAGATTTCTTCAGGAACAATTCCTTTCGAAAGAATATCTTCCCTGGAAATATCTTCATCATGACCCTCCTCCGCTTTGGTCGCAGGTGTGATGATCGGCTCCGGGAAACGGTCATTTTCTTTCATTCCCTCAGGAAGAACGACCCCGCAAAGCATGCGTTTTCCTGCTTTGTATTCTCTGGCTGCATGACCAGCAAGATATCCGCGAATAACCATCTCCACACGCACCGGCTCACATGCAAATCCTATAGCTACAGAAGGATCCGGTGTGCCAATCAGCCAGTTCGGTACAATGTCTTTGGTAGCGTTCAGAAACATTGTTGCTACCTGATTTAAAACTTGCCCTTTGTGAGGGATCCCTTTGGGTAGAATGTGGTCGAATGCGGAAATCCGGTCTGAGGCAACCATAACGAGGATGTCGTTCTCAAGGGTGTAAACGTCGCGAACTTTTCCTTTGTATACCTTGCGTTGTCCCGGAAAATGAAAATCTGATTTAGTGATTGCCTTGCTCATGTTATTCGGTTCTTTTTTTTCTTCTGTTATTGGCTTCAGCCCCGTTTTCTTTGTTTTCTTGGGCTAATTTTTCTTCACGCTCCACCTTTTCAAATGCATCAATGATACGTTTTACGAGGCTATGGCGTATGACATCACTCTGACCTAAACGAATTACCCCGATGCCTTCGACTTCTTTAAGCACATCCAGGGCATAGGCCAGGCCCGATCTCTGTCTTCCGGGAAGGTCAACTTGAGACATGTCTCCGGTGATGACAAATTTAGCAGTCATTCCCATGCGTGTAAGGAACATCTTCATCTGCATGGTCGTCGTGTTTTGAGCTTCGTCAAGAATAACGAAGGCTTTGTCCAGTGTGCGTCCACGCATGAAAGCAAGCGGAGCGATCTCGATGATGCCGAATTCAATCATATCTGCCAGCTTTTCCGGTGGGATCATATCCCGCAAAGCATCGTACAAAGGCATCAAATACGGATCAAGTTTTTCTTTAAGGTCACCGGGCAAAAATCCAAGATTCTCTCCGGCTTCAACCGCCGGTCGGGTGAGAACAATACGTTTTACTTCCTTCGCCTTGAGTGCTCGAACGGCAAGAGCAACCGCGGTGTACGTTTTTCCCGTTCCAGCAGGGCCGACAGCGAATACCATGTCATTCTCCTGTACGGATTGAACAAGTTTTTTTTGATTGACTGTCCTGGCCTTTATCTTCGTTCCGCCGTTGCCATGAACAAGTGTTTCCGAACCGTCATCCGTCGATATCATGCGTTCCCCGTCGGCAAGCATGAGGTTATCGATGTTGTTTTCAGATAGTGAATTAAACTTATGGTAATGCTGAATGATGAGGTTTAATTTACGTTCAAATTCATCCATCACCTCTTCTTCACCACTCACAGAGAGAATATTGTCGCGCGCGTTGATTTTAAGTTTTGGAAAAAAACTCTTTATGTGTTTCAGATTTTTGTTGTTCACCCCGTAGATCTCGGCGGGGTTCACTCCTGATATTTCGATCCTTCTTTCAGACAAATTGATTTATTTAGCGTTGGTTGGAAGAAAATGCCCGATTTAAACTTATTTTTGAGCCAAAATTAGGAAAATATTCCGCTTCTTAAGCAGGCTTACTAGGAGATGCAAATCATTACATTGACAACGGACATGGGAACAAAGGACCATTATGTGGCTTCTCTGAAGGGATCTATTCTTCGCCAGTGTCCGGAAGCAAGGATCATTGATGTTTCACATTCCGTGAAGCCGTTTGATGCTGCGGAAGCTGCTTTTCTCGTAAGTTCCTGTTTGTCAGATTTTCCTGAAGGCACAGTACATGTGATAGGTGTGGATACGGAGCCAATGATCAATTTCAGCGGTTCAGAAGGTTCGTTTCCTTCAATTATGAAATTCAAAGGACAGTTTCTGGTTAGTAATGACAATGGTTTTTTCGGTTCATTTCTAAATGAAGAGGAACACGACGGTTTTTATAGAATTGACGATGTATTGTCGAATCCCGAACTGTTTAAATTTCCGAGCCGCAATATTTTGATTCCTGCAGCTTGCCGATTGTTGAGCGGAGACAAACCTGAGGACTTTTGTTCTGAATTCGGATCGTATAAAAAGTCCTTTTCGCTTACAGCGGTTATTGAGCCCAACTTGATCAAAGGGAATGTTATACACATCGATAATTATGGAAACTTGATTACCAATGTGCATGCTTCTTTGTTTGAGCGATTTGGCAAAGACACGCCTTTCACGATCTATTACCGGAACAAGGATTACCACATTGATGAGGTCTCAGTTACTTACAATCAGGTTCCACCGGGTGAAAAGGTTGCAGTGTTTAATCAAAAAGGTTACCTAGAGATTGCGATTAATCGCGGGGCAAATGGTTCGAATGGCGGAGCAGAGCGATTATTTGGCATTCGTTTGGGAGATGTAATCCGAATTGAATTCACCCCTCGCGGTTCCCGAACAACCATTGATTCTCTCTTCTGATGATTGTCCGAATTGTTAAACTTACCTTTCAGGAAGATAAAATTGAGGAATTTCTGCAATTTTTTGAAGGCATCAAAGAACAGGTGAATTCTTTTCCAGGATGTATGGGAATGAAGTTGCTTCGCGATGTAGAACATCCTAGTGTCATTCTGACGTACAGTCACTGGAAGGGCCCCGAAGATCTGGAGAAATACAGAACTTCGGAAACCTTCGGAGAGATATGGCCAACTATCAAGCCATGGTTTGCCGCAAAACCGGAGGCGTGGAGCGTGCAGGAGTACTTCAATGGTTTCGAAAACTAATATTTCACAAAAACGCTTGATTTTTCGAAGATAAGCGTACCTTTACAGCCTTAATACAATTTAAAATGAGTAAAGGAACAGTAAAATTCTTCAATGAAACCAAAGGTTTCGGATTCATTGTCGAGGAAGAAAGCAAGAAAGAGTACTTTGTGCATGTTACCGGTTTGGTTGACAAAATCAAAGAAAACGATGCCGTTGACTTCGATATTGAAGAAGGAAGAAAAGGATTGAATGCAGTGAATGTGAAGTTAGCGTAACGATATATTTCTCAATTAATTCTAAAAAGCTCTGCCGGAAGGTAGGGCTTTTTGTTTCAGAGAAACGTTTGTTTCGTGTTTCCTGAAATTCAGAAAAGTGGTTTTCCCGCCTGCAGACATTGGCCCTCGAAGTGAGGGTGTAAAAAACAAAAACAAATCTTAATTTTGCAGGAACAAACAAACAACAATGCGGGCACTGTATGTCAAAGAGATCAAGAGCTTTTTAAGTTCGATCATCGGTTACATCTTTATTGTCATTTTTCTGGTAGCCTCCGGTCTTCTGCACTGGCTTATGCCGAATAACAAATACCTTTATGTGAATCTTTTGGAAAACAGCGAGGCTAGTCTGATTCCCTTCTTTACCATCGCTCCGTTCATTCTAATGATTCTCATTCCCGCAATTACGATGCGAATGATCGCTGAAGAACGCCGTACCGGAACCATTGAGTTACTCTTCACTCGGCCAATTTCCGATATGAATGTACTTTTAGCGAAATACCTTGCGGGAGTTACGCTTGTATTTATTTCTCTCGTTCCTACGGTTACATATTACATTTCCCTGCATTTTCTCGGAAATCCTGTAGGTATTCTGGATGACGGTGCCACAATTACTTCATACATAGGATTGCTTTTTCTCGGGGGTGTTTTTGTAGCCATCGGTTTATTCTCATCAGCACTAACGAACAACCAGATCGTGGCATTTATCATTGGTGTTTTCCTCTGTTTTATCTTCTACAGTGGGTTCTCTTTGCTTGGCGCATTTGTGCTTGTCGGAAAGGGGGATGCCGTGTTTCAGTACCTGAGTTTATCTTCTCATTATGATTCTATAATGAAGGGGGTAATCGTCACAAGTGACCTGGTCTTTTTTCTGTCGGTGATATTCTTGTTCCAACTGGCTGCACTAACGGTGATCAAAACTCTTAAAAGTTAGTAGTATGAAGAAAAACAGATCGTTCGGAGGCTTGTTCAATTGGACTTTTTTGGGTGTTTTTGTTGCAGGAATTGTTCTTGTTAATATCATCGCATCGTTGTTGTATGTCCGTGTGGATATGACAGAAGACAGGCGCTATTCACTTTCCGAAGGTACAGTAGGCTATCTGGAGAATAAAAGCAATTTCGAAAACCGTCTGAACATCAAGATCTACCTCGAAGGAAACCTCCCGGCAGAGTTAAAGCAATTCAGAAACACGATTGAGGATAAGCTCAAAGAGTTTAAGGAATATGCCGGAAACAGAATTGAATACCAGTTTATTGATCCAAACGTTGGCACAGAGGCAGAGCAACAGGCACTTTGGGAGAGTATCTATGCCAGAGGCAACGGGATTATTCCGATGGATGTGGTGTATACGAAGGACGGTGCTCAGAGTCAGATACTTGTTTGGCCCGGGGCATTGATTGAATATGGCGGCTCCACAGTTCAGAATGTGCAGTTCATGCCCGGAACGCCTCCTGGAAAACCTTACAGCATTGACGGTTTGACCGAAATGATCCAGAATTCAATCAATAACCTGGAATATATACTCATCAGTTCGATTCGGAGAGCAACTGCAAAATCAAAACCGAGAATTGCTTTTCTACAGGGACATGGAGAATTGTCGTTTGCACAAACTCAACGCGCTCGCGCGCTCATTTCGCCATATTTTTCTATTGCGGATATAGAAATCAGGGATTCTCTTGCTGCACTTGATAAAGTAGATGGACTGGTCATTGCTCGTCCAAGAAAGCGGTTTACTGACAAGGAATTGTACATCATCGATCAGTTCGTGATGAGGGGTGGACGTTTGATGTGTTTTTTGGATGTGCTCAATTTGAACGAGGATTCCTTGAATATGAAGGGGATGACCCACACCACGCGCAACGAGACCGGTCTTGAGCGCATGTTGTTTGACTACGGAATTAAGGTCAATGAAAATTATCTCGTCGACGTGCGATGTGCGCCGAAAGCTGTACCATTTGCTAAGCAATCTCTCATTCCGTGGTTCTTTCACGTCCTGGCATCTCCCACAAAACATCCCATTTCCCGAAATCTGGAACCGGTGGCACTGAAGTTTACCAGTGAAATCCAATTTGTCGGAAACAGGAAAATTGCACTTACACCTGTTTTGACAACTTCCACCAATTCAAATGTCACAGGGCTGGCACCGTTGGTAAATCTGGCTATGCCTTTAAATTACACTCAAAAACCCGAATTGGTGGCAAATCCCGAGGATGAGGTAAATAAGCGTTGTGTTGCAGGGTTGGCGGAAGGATTTTTTGATTCTCATTTCAAGAACAGGATTGTTGAAGAGTTTGCGAATAATCCTTTGTCCAAATTCAAGGAAAAAAGTTCGAAAGAAGGGAAGATTTTTGTGGTTGGAAATGGACGTTTCATAGCTAATTCTTACGATTCCATGCCTGCGAGAGATGGAAAGGGCTTTGTCTATCGTCCGACAGAGTTCAATGATCTGCGCATGGATCCTGAGTTGGCACAATTGGGAGTTCCGCTCTATTTCGGAAACCAGGAATTCTTTCAAAACTTGACGGACTACATGATGGGTGACAACTCCGTGCTTGATATCCGGAGCCGACAGATCGATATTCATGCGATGGATGCAGAAAAGGTGAAAACATTTGCAGGATATTATAAATTCATAAACATTGTAGTTCCGATTCTCGTGGTTTTGCTTTTTGCTTTTGTCATGGCTTACCTCAGAAAAAAACGTTACAGCTCAAATTAACCCATGAAAAAGATCCTTCTGCTTGTCGCCTCTTTCGTTTTTCTTGGACTTTTAGGTTGGTATGCAAGTACACTGCTCGAAAAAAAAGGGAAGTCAGACACAGAACTGATTGAATTCAGCATTGCGGATACCACGACGGTGGATAAGATCGTGATTACGGATGCATTTTCGAACCGGATGGAGTTGGTTAAAAATGGAACAGACTGGACCGAGCCGGACGGGACCTGTGTGACACAAGAAAATGTACATTTCATTCTGGACGCACTAAAAAATATAGAATTTAAAGGGTATCTGCCGGATAAGGCGCAGGCCCAATTCGAAAAATTAATGATCAGTCAGCACATCAAGGTAGAGATCTTTCAGGAAGGTGAATGGACAAAAACGTGGTACATCGGACCTGCATCCCAGGATCATTACGGACAAATCATGTTGCTTGACTCTTATGAATACGGAAAAAGTGATCATCCTGTAATGATGAAGATCAAAGGCCTGAATGGAATCATTGATCCAAGATTTTTTGCCGACAAGCGCAAATGGATGTGTACACGGATCTTCGCAGTTCCCAGAGAGCGAATTGAAAAAGTAGAGGTGACCTACTACGACGAGCCCGTATTGAGTTTTAGCGTGACTCAAAAAGGGAAAAAAGTGGAGGTCAGACAGCAAGACAAGTTGATTCAAAAAGTAGATCCCGCAATGGCATACAGGTATCTGAATGCCTTCAAAAAAGTCCATTTTGAACTGGCAAATTTCGAATTGAATGAAAAACAACTCGACAGTTTGAAGCGTTCCATGCCTTTCGCAACGCTCAAACTACTGGAAAAAGGCGGGAAGAAGACAAAACTCAGGATGTTCAGGATAAAATCAAATGATACTCAGGTGAATGATTTTGGAGATGTGGTGCAAATGGATGTCAATAAGTTTTGGTGTGAACTGCCAAATGGACAGGTGGTCAAGTGCCAATATTATGTCTTTAATCAATTGATGATGGGGCACGTTTATTTTCCGCTTGACCTCTCGGGCAGAAAAGTGAAAAAAGCTTCCTAGTTGTTAATAACTGCTCAAAAAATCGATTTCTTCATTCATTTGAATCGCTGTTGTTTAATTAATTTCGGTAAAAATTTCGTTTTATGAATTTTGTAGTTTCCAGTTCCTATTTATTGAGGCATTTACAGAGTATTTCAGGAGTGTTGAGCACGAGCAATACCTTACCAATTCTCGACAATATTCTTTTTGAGATCAACCAGACTGATTTAACACTTTCAGCATCTGATCTGGAAACTACCATGCGCACTACACTTCATGTTGAGTCAAAGGAATCTTTCAAGGTAGCTATTCCGGCAAAATTGCTTATGGATGTATTGAAGAACCTTCCTGATCAGCCGTGTACGTTTTTGATTGACTCGACCAACTTTAACGTGGAGATTGCTTACGACAATGGCAAATCCCGAATGGCAGGGTTTAATGGGGATGAATTTCCGAGAATTCCCGGGATTGAGAATCCGACTGCGATCAAAATTCAGGGAGATATCCTTTCTAAAGCCATAAACAAAACATTGTTTGCTGCAGGAAATGACGATTTAAGACCTGTGATGAGCGGGGTTTTTTGCCAGTTTACTCCAGGTGACATTACGTTTGTGGCTACGGATGCCCACAAGCTGGTGCGTTACCGAAGAACCGATTCTCAAGGGACAGGTAGCTCTGCGTTTATTTTACCGAAAAAACCGCTCAACTTACTCAAGTTGAACCTGACAGGGGAGGAGGAAGTGCAAATAGAGTACAATGAATCCAATGCTGTATTCTCTTTTGGAGACATCCTTCTTATCTGTCGTCTTATTGATGGGAAATATCCCAATTATGAGGCAGTGATTCCTAAAGAAAATCCGAATGTCCTCACGATCGATCGGATGCAGTTTTTGGGTTCCATTAAGCGTGTTTCCATCTTCTCCAATAAAACGACTCATCAGGTAAAATTGCGTTTGGCAGGCTCTGAGTTGGCACTCTCTGCTGAGGATGTGGATTTCGCAAATGAATCCAATGAGCGATTGACATGTAACTACGATGGAGACGACATGGAGATTGGTTTCAATTCAAGATTTTTGTTGGAAATGTTAAACAACATGGATTGCCCTGAAATCAAATTAGAGATGAGTGAGCCTTCGCGTGCAGGGCTGCTGATGCCTGCAACCAAAGACAATGAACACGAAGATGTCCTGATGCTTGTTATGCCGGTGATGTTGAACCGTTGATCCGAAACAAAAGAATAGTTTTCATCACCTTTTGTTTTTTTCTTATCAGTTATAGTTCCTTTCGAAACGCCCCTCCTCTCAGAGAATGATTCACTGCAGAGTACACCCAGGGCATTCCAATGGAAGCGGCAACTCCCTGAGATTGCTGTTCTGTATTTTTCATTTTAAGAAGGTAGTTTGATCCATTTATTGAAATCAGTTTCCCTTCAGTCTTATTTTGTATTTCAATCTTAAACTTTCCTTGGATACTCCAGTTTTTATCCATAGAGAAGTAGCGTACGGTTCCCGGATACAATTTCCGGTAAGAATCCACTGCAAAATGAAGTTTATCCGACTGCTCCGTATCTGCACCGTGGAAACAAAACAGCTGTTCCCCATCTCGGAAAAGCACTATTGGAAAACGTGCGTTCAGAATACAGAGTTCTCTTTTGGTAATATTTTGATACCGTTGAAAGACAAGTACGGTGAGTAAAATGAGCCCCGATGTATACCACGTGTAACGAGCATTTCTGCTCAGGGGCAGTGTAAAAACAGCCAGGATTAAAATTCCGGAAACCAGAACAAAGAGAATGCCTACCTCAAAACCGAAAGCCACAGCTCCCGGCAACGCTTCGACCCATCGTATGAAGGCAAGTGAAAGGAAAATACTAAGTGTCAGCACCCAAGCAGTCAGTTTTGCCAAAGGGTTGAACCACGATATTCCGAAAAGGAAGATGCCGCCGCCAAGTATAATTCCACTCGAAGCCATCAGCCCAATGTTCGTGAGTACAAAGTAATTCGGAAACTGATGAAAGTAATACAGGGACAGAGGAGTTGTCATCAATTGAGCAGCAAATCCGATCGCGGTACCTTGCCAGATTT
>JBEGVI010000051.1:0-2739 GCA_041178485.1 Bacteroidota bacterium
CTCCGAAAACGAACTTCAACTTGAAATTGGGTTTACAAAAAAAACGAAAGACGGTGACCAAGGTTTACTTTGGCATACCAGCTCCTGGAATTTGTCTAATACATCGACATCAAATAGTTAATCGGTATGCTCAACAAACTCATACGACACGTACGCGAAGGAACATGGGCTGAAGGGATAAGTATCCGCATGAACCGATGGTTGGAGCCGTATATTACTTCGGCAAAGCAAAAAGCCAAAGAACGTGAAGGCGTTCATCGATTTTATATTCAGAATTGCGAAGAGGGAGTTATATTTTTAGCGGACCAAGCCGGCTTTTGGCACAGTAAAAAAAACGGTTCGATTTTAGTAGCCGGCTCATCGGACGACAGCTATTTCATCTCATTATGTCAGCGTTTACGCGACAAAGGACTTGATGTACTTCATTTTTATGGGAATGGTGCTTCTCACGCTGTTGGTAACCTTTCACTTTCGTATTCCTGCATTCTCTCTGCTTTTTTCAATGAAAAAGATAACTTTCAATTGGTAAAAATGATTCAATCAAACGAAGCATTAAATCAAATTCCTTTTGAATACGTCGGTGATGCATTGCTGGATTATAAAACAGTAAAGAAACACAATCTTCATACTAGTTTGCATTTCATCTCTCCTTTATTGATTGATGCGATTCCATACTTTGAAATTTATGAAGAGTCACTTCTCCGATTCGAAAAGAAATGTGACATCCGCGATTACATGGATCTTTGCCAGGCGATAGCACATGTATCACGCCATGGTGTTACCGGTGACGTTTGTGAATTCGGTTCTTATAAAGGTCATAGTGGTTATTTAATTTCCAAATTGCTTGAAGCAGAAAAAAGCGAAAAGCAACTTTATATGTTCGACATGTTCGAGCATTTTCCTGATGAAACTGCCGGTGTCGACGCTTTTTGGAGTCAAACACATCATGTCGACTTCAATGAAGTGAAATCTAAATTCACCGACCGTAAAAACGTCCGGCTGATAAAAGGCGATTTCACGCAGACACTATCAACAGTTAAATTAGATAAATTATCGTTGATCTATGTGGACTGCGACTCGTATCGGGCAACTCTCTTTTTAATGAAAGAATTGTTTGAGCAAAAATTATCAGAAAAAGGAATGATGATTTTTGAGGATTACGGACATCCTGCATTGCTTGGAAATCGTTTGGCAATTCATGAGTTCTTTGAAGGTAGAAAGGATTGCATCACATTCTTCTCTCAATTCAGCGGATATTATATTGTGATTAAGACCTCATGAGTGCGGCTTCCTCTACTCCTTTTATTTCAATAATTGTACCCAGCTATAATCAAGGGAAGTACATCGAGAAAACTATTCTTAGCGTACTTAACCAATCATTTACGAATTGGGAACTAATTATACAAGATGCGTGCTCTAAAGATGAAACGGCAGAAGTTTGTGAAAAATACGTGAATACAGATCCACGAATCCGTTTCTATCAGGAGAAAGACAAAGGTTTTGCTGATGCTGTCAATAAGGCTCTTTCAAAAGCAAATGGAAGAATTGCTGCCATTCAAAGTTCGGATGATTACTACGCACACGCTGAAGTTTTTTGCGAAGTAGCTGATCATTTTTCAAAAAACGAACAATTGCTAATCGTCACTGCCGATTTTAAAATGATTGATAGTGATGATCAGATTATTGATAGTCCTGTTCGTAAAAATGAAGATGGTTTCATTTCGCCGATAAGTGTTTTCACATTAAAAAATCATTTTCCTCAAAGCTCAACATTCTTCAAGACAGAAAGAGCACGTCAGACCGGAGGTTTACATCCGGAAGTAGATATGGTAGCAGACACCGATTTTTGGATACGTATGTCCAATTATTCGCCCATTGGATCAAAAAGTATTTTCAAAGTTAATGGAGTTTGGAGTTATGCTATTATGCACCCGGATCAACGTAGTGCAGACACCAGTAAATTCTTTCTGGCACGACTTGTTATGTACTCCGAAATGCTGAACGAATCGCGCTTGGAAGTTCCGTACGAGCAGCGACTACAAACTTTTCATATAAGTATGGTTGATGCCTTTCATTATCTACTATTCAAAAAACGTGATGTGAAAGATATTATTCAATTGCATAAAAAGGTTTATCACAAAGACATTCCCATAAGCTGGTCGTTGAAATCACTTTTGTTCAAGCTTCCCTTGTTTCATCAACTTTACTTCAGCAATTTCAAAGACCACGATTCGGGGGTAAAATTGGATTTACCAAGAGCCGGGACAGCCCTTTGGTTCAGAAAAAAATCGTAAATTGAAGTTGTAAATCATCGCCAGTCAAACGTAACTACTTGATAATGAGTGCTCCAATAGCTTTTTTTGCGTATAACCGTCCGGAACATACACGGATGGCTTTGGAGCAACTATCTAGAGCCAACGGTGCTAATCAAGCTACCCTTTACATTTTTTGTGATGGTCCTAAAGCAGGTGCTTTACCTGAAGAGCAAGAGAAAATTGAACAAGTACGTAAGGTGGCAAGAAGCCAAAAATGGTGTCGTGAAGTTATCATCCGCGAAGCTGATAATAATCTTGGTCTTACACGATCCATTGCTGAAGGTATAACCGAAGTGGTGAATAAGCACGGTACTATTATAGTAGTAGAAGATGATATATTAATCGGCAAACACTTCCTTGATTATTGCAATGCAGCATTAATTCAATATGCCAATAACGAAGAAGTAATGCATATTGGTGGTTT
>JBEGVI010000052.1:0-7989 GCA_041178485.1 Bacteroidota bacterium
GCTTACATTGTCGTATTCGGCGGAGCAACCTGCTGTTCTTAGGGAAATTGAATTTCCGGATTGAAGCGGTTCAGGGTCTTGCCACTGAACGATCAGGGAATCGTTGATGTAGTATTTTATCCATCCGGAGGTTGGTTCATATGTTACCTTACTCGCATACGAAACGTCTGACACAACATCAATATTTCCTGTGGAAACCAACGTCCACGTATCATTGACTACTTTGTAAATTTGGGCAACATTGTCAGTTTCACGAAGAAAAACAAAATAGGAATTTCCTCGGTTTGGCAAGGCAGGATCGTCACAGAAGAAATGCATACCAGCGCGTTGATTGGTCAAAGCAGAAGTAAAGGTTTGGTCCCAAGCGTACAAATAAGAAGTGCCGGCATCCTGCACAACATTCAAGTAGCAATTCGAATTTGTCTGTGCAGCATCTGTGCAAGCAATCGCACCATTGTTTAATGCAAAAGGTCCTGTGACAGCAGTCCAGTTGTCCATGTTTACTTCGAACAGTTCCTCGGCGTAGCCGAGTTCGCCATTCCCAGACCATATTCCGGTAGCTGGATCCCGATCGCTGATGAGTACAAATTTCCCCGTCACACCGGAAGGATCAGCATCCGTAATGCTTGTTGTAAAATTCTCAGTTCTCCAGCTGTTTTCTGCTGCGATCAAGGTCGTTGGAGGAGTATTGTCTACTGCGACTATGGCTGAGCTATAATCAGCCTCCCAACCTGCAGTTGATGTTGCGCAATCTGATCTGAATTCAACAGTAATCGAACTTCCTGTGGATGTGATTGTCCCCGGACCGGTTGTGCCTGTATATTTTCCGATCAATGGAGCATCGATCGAGTTTCCGTCGTACAAGAAGAGGAAATCCCAGTTGTTTTCGAGGTTGAATGAGGTGAAATTCAATGTTACTGAGGTTGCATTTGCGGGTTCAAACACCCAGATCTTACGCTCATCGTCTGTGTAATTCGATGTTTGTCCCCCACTGTCATAGAAAGCTCCTGAAGAGGTTGTGATGGATTGAATTGTTGGACTGTCATTGATCAGTCGGTAATATTTTTCCCAGTTCCAGTTGATCCCTGGATCTGTGTGGGTCTGATTGGGATAGTGCTGATGCCCTTTGATTTTTGTACAATTTCCAACCACGTTTACTACGGATCCTGCATTGCCAAAATAGGTGCGAAGCGCAGGAATTCCGTAGCCGCTTCCAACAATATCGCGACTTAAAGCGGCGGATGCAGAATACATCGCCTCCGTATACCAGGACGCATTGTTTACGTATCCTTCATGTTCATAGCCTATAGTGTATGGATTTTCTGAGCCTACATGCCATGCCTTGTCGGCTTCGTCTACCATCTGAGTGACCTGTCCGTCTGAACTTCGAATTACGTAATGTGCGGACACGCTAGCACTGCAGTTCTGGAACCAGGAAATACAGCCAGCGTATGTGCCTTGTACCGTATGAATGGTAATGGCAGAGATTGCAGTTCCATTCCGAGAGCTAAAATTACACGTAGCGGCCGGTGTCCAGATTGCCGGGCCGTAATTCACAGAACGACACAACGGTGCCGGATCATACAAGCTGCCAGTGGCATTCGAGATCTCATTTTCCAGAATACGAACTTTTGGAGAATTGAGAATCGCCAAATTCGCTTCTCCAAAAATTTCCGCCAATTCGTATTGATGCACGGGGAAATTGAACTCATTGGCTTTGGCCGGATCGTTCAAAAATTTCAAAATTTCATAGACTTGTGCATCCCGAGCAAAAAGATTGACTTTGCCGGAGTCAGGAATTTCACTTAAGTGAGAAAGCACCACATAGACAGCTGCGCCATCTTCGGAATTTGACGCTCCTGTTTCTAACATCATCTGGTGGAATGCATGAGCGTATGCCTCAATCTCCCTTTGAGCATTTTCTTTTTGTTCGTAAACACTTATTCCAGACAAAGCTGCGATCACTTCGCCATTGGGATTGAAATATGAAGTATTGCCATCAAACAATCCTAAAATTCCATAGGCCTTTGGCATTCCTGTACATGAGGCTGGTGCGCCCGGATCAAGCACTTGCATTCGTGTGTTGGTATAGGAAACAGCCTCGATCAACCCTTTTGGAACCAATGGGTATTCAGCATAGTATGCATTAAAATCAATGCTTTGAGTGAACCCGGTGAGGTGCGTAATTAGAAAGAGAGTGAAAAGACTTCGCATAGTTTTCTTTTTTGACAAAATTATGGAAACTAAGTCGTTTGTTCAACTCGTTGAAGCTAAGGTTTAAAGCAGCAACATTTCCAACTTCAAATTAGTCTGTGCGCTGAGAAATAATTTTGGATACGCGAAAGACGAGAAAGATACACACAGCAGCAACTACCACGACGAGATAACCGAGTAAATTAAAATGCTCCAACGGACTATTTGCAGTTTTCTGTTCGATGATCATTCCTCCAATCGCAGCGGCTATTCCTCCTGAAATGTACTGTAAAGAGGAGTTTATACTCATGAAAGCACCCCGATCCTGAGCTTTTGGTAAGGATGTAATTAAAGCCATGGCAGGAACCATTCTGGACATGACTCCAAGCATGAGCATTACATTCAGGGCAATTACCAACCAAAACGGAGAAGGCACCAGGTTGGAATATACGACCACTACGGCCATCAACCAAATCGTTGCCATCCACATTAGTCGGAATTTATTCATGCGGTCACTCAATTTACCAATGAATGGCATGGATATGAGCGTACTTGCACCGGCAATCATGAACATTACGGGCAACTGATCTTTAGTGATATGCAGATTATTTATAGAAAAGGTGCTTCCCCAAGGCATAATCAGAAATCCGCCCAGAGAGAGAAGTGCTGCGGCTAGAAATCCAACTCTGTATTCTTTATTTCCCAATGTTTTGAGGAGGTGCGCGTAGGCTGAGTCCGTTCGTTCGAGCTTAAGATGTTCAGCAACAGGTTTGATAAAAATAGAAATCAATGCAAGAATGCAGACAGCAAGCACGACAATCACCAAAAATGGCAATTTCCAGTTCCATTGATATGCCAAGAACAAACTGATGGGGATTCCCAGAACCTGACTTGCTCCAAACCCCATTTGCATGAATCCCATCACACGGCCGCGTTGCTTTAAAGAAAACAGATCAGAAACAATTGCCATGGACACTGAACCAATTACTCCTCCGAAAAATCCGGTGACCATCCGGGCAAGCAACAGCTGATAAAATGTTTGTGATAATCCACAGAAGAGCGTTCCGATTATGAAGCCCACATAGAAAAACACAAGCAGTTTTTTTCGGTCGAAGCTGTCTGCAAAACCGGCTGTTATAAAACCCGCGCATCCAGCACTCAGGGAATATACTGAAACTACCATCCCAAATTGGGAAGGACTGAGGCGCAGTGATTTAATGAGCAGATCTCCTAAAGGCGAGAGCACCATAAAATCAAGAACAACAGAAAATTGTGTTAGTGCAAGCAGTGCAATGATGAGTTTTTGATACCCATTAAAAGGTTCTTCCTTCAAGTATGTGTTTTTTGGTGATTATTTTTTACTGCGTTTGTCTTCAAGCCATTTGGGAACTTTTTTCTCCTTGTGTCGTGGTTCTCCCAAGAGTTTATCGATAAGATCCGGACGTTTGGCTTTGGTCAACCGCTGTTTGATCCAGTCTTGATTTTCTTTTTTGTACCAAAAGAAATAACGGTTCTGGTTCAGTTTTTCTTCTCTTGTTTTGACTGTTTTTACGGGCTTGAGTGTATAGGGGTGAACACCAGTGTAGTAGATAACTTCTGCCACGGTCATAGGTGTAGGCATGAAATCCTGAACTTGCTCCAACTGAAAGCCCATGTCTTTCGTTTCGGCGGCAAGATTGGCCATGTCCTCTTCTTCACATCCCGGATGGGAAGAGATAAAGTAGGGGATGAGCTGTTGCTTCAGGTTGTGTTTTGCAGACAACCGATCGTATTTCTCTTTGAATTTATGGAAGTATTGGAAGGACGGTTTACGCATCATGCGCAAAGTCGCATCAGAGGTGTGTTCGGGAGCTACTTTTAACCTTCCACTCACATGCCGTGTAATGACTTGTTCAATGTACTCGTCATGGTTGCCGTCCTCATTGTTTTTGTTAAAATCATCCACAAGTAGGTCATACCTGATTCCCGAGCCTATGAATGCTTTTTTAACCTTTGGATGGGCGTCAACTTTCCTGTAGAGGGCAGTCATTTGTTGGTGTGAGGTGTCCAAATTGCTGCAGATCACGGGATGTATACAACTCGGCGAACTGCAACGCGCACAGATGGCTTCGTCTTTGCCTTTCATCTTGTACATGTTTGCACTCGGACCGCCAAGGTCTGAGATGTACCCTCTGAATTCAGGATGACTTACCACCTCTTCCAGTTCATTCAAGATGGATTTTTCACTCCGAGAGGCAATGAATTTCCCCTGGTGCGCAGAGATCGTACAAAAACTACATCCTCCAAAACATCCACGGTGCATATTGATCGAAAATTTGATCATGTCATAAGCTGGAATAGCACCACGCTTTTTGTATTTTGGGTGAGGCAACCGAGTGTAAGGAAGATCAAAGGATTTATCGATCTCATTTTCGGTCATCGTTTTATAAGGTGGGTTAATCACCAGCGTGCGGTTTCCGACTTTTTGAATGATCCGGTCTGCCTGCCATTTATTCGATTCGACTTCCACGATCTTGAAGTTGGCGGCATATTTTATCTTGTCATTCAAGCATTCTTCATGGCTGGAAAGTTCAATTGTTTCCCATTGTTTGTTTTTGGGCAAAGCTTCCTCCGAATCCTGCAAAAATGCCACTTGTTTGATTGTTTTCAAATTGCTGAAGGGCACTCCTTTTTTGAGAAGTTGCAACATTTCTCTCAAGGGTTGATCCCCCATTCCATAGACCAATAAATCTGCTTTTGAATCCACCAATATCGAGGGCATCAACTGATCTTTCCAGTAATCGTAATGGGTGACGCGTCTTAAAGAAGCCTCAATTCCACCTATAAGTACCGGTACATCAGGATAAAGTTCTTTCAGAATATTTGTGTACACCGTGGTGGCGTAATCCGGCCTGAATCCTGCGGCACCTCCGGGTGTGTAAGCATCTGTTGACCTTAGGCGCTTATTGGCAGTATAATGATTGACCATTGAGTCCATGCATCCCGCGGTGACACCAAAAAAGTAATTGGGCTTGCCAAATTTCCGAAAATCCCTCAGGTCATCTTTCCAGTTGGGCTGCGCAATAATCCCAACACGGAATCCTTCATCCTCTATAATTCTGCCAATGACAGCTGTTCCGAAAGACGGATGATCTACATACGCATCGCCCGAAACAAGTATCACGTCAAGATTCTCCCAACCTCTTTTTTCCACCTCTTTTTGAGTGAGTGGCAACCAGTCGGTCAATGGCCTTTCTGTCATAGTACAAAAATACAATTAAAAAAATGGATGACATTTGAGTGTATTCCGTCGCAGTATCCGAGAATCTTTCTAAATTTAGTTCCTCATGCGTTTTGCTGCAGCTCTTCTTTTAATTTCACTATTGCTTGCTTGTTCGGAGAATAACAAAGGCGCTTTGCCCGAGAATATTAAGCAGCCTCAACAATTGATACGCTACCAGTTCTTCGATTCCGAATTGGAGAAAAACCTTTCCTTCCCAATGATTTTTGACCGAAGTGTAGTACATCAAAACGCCATAAAGAGCATAGTTAGGAAATATTTTGTTCTGGACTCTCTTGACAACATCCGACAGATAGACCTGCGCGAAGAACGACGATATGGCTTTAATGGATCCACACTCAATTTGATGGAATTGTGTTATTACTACGATCACCGTGCTGTAGGCCGAAAGAAGGTGGTGTATGACATACATTCCAAAGTAGCAGGATACCGAAAAGCATATATCATCACAGACAGTGGAATGGTTTCAGACAGGGAATTTGTGGAATCAGGCTTTCATGTGCATCAGTTGGTTGAGCGCACGGGCAGGGTGTTGAAATTTAAAGACCTTAGTTCCGGACAGAAGTTGTACTTTTTGCCAAAAAAGGCATACTGGGGAGCACTGTCTGTTGATTCAATCTGTCATCCAAGACCTGTTGACAAGATTATTTTGGGAACTCCGATGCAACCAAGAAAGATGTACAACGTGGAGAATAAAATTAAAGAGAAAGGCATTACCGAATTTACATACCATCCTTTTCTTGGAAGAGTTGAACGCATGGTGACCAATGATTTTCCGTTTAAATTGACACGAACCTATTTCTACAATAAGCATGGCTATTGTAATAGTTATGTCGATTCTACGTTCTCATCTAAGGAATTTCTGATGCGAACGGTTAGTACTATCCGGTTAAATAAAGAAAAATTACCTGTTTTGATCGTCCATCGAAAAGAAACCTCATACAGACAACTAGGTGTCACTTCTTATGAAAAATTTATTTATGAAAAATAGACTTACTGCCCTGATCTTGTTGATTTCCAGCCTTCAATTTTCATTTTCTCAGGAAACTGCTGAACAAACTATTGACACCGTTACAATTGCCGGAAAACAATACTACGTATATCCCTTTGGTGAAGAACTGATGTTTCACAACAATTTGTGGCGGGTGATTCGATACCGGAAAGGCGAGAACCAAAGAAAAAGTTTCAAGGAATGGTACATTATTGAGAATGGAGAAGATTACAACAAAAAGGAGTTTCGCAAAGCCAGACGGGAAGCATACTTATCTGTTTTTCAAAATATAAAATATGCGCAGCGCTATAAACACCTGAGGAAGTCGTCGGTGAAGAAAGCCATTCGGGAAAACCCATTCCCTTTGATGGAACCGAAATATACTCTTGAAAAGGATGTCATCCCATCTCTGGATCCTATTCCTGACGGAAACTATGTGCTCTTTTTTACCAATTACATTTCAATAGATAAAAAAGGCTTTATGGAAGAGTACGACGGCCAAAGGGTTGCAGCCTATTTTTCCGTTAAGAACAACATGCTTGAAGGAGATGCCGTATGGTTCAATCCTAAAGGAGATACCCTCAAATATGGCCGGTTTGAAAAGGGACAAAAAGTTGGAACGTGGCACCTGGAAACCAGAAAAGTGAGTCCAACCTTGTCAAAAGCTGATGCCAGTGAATATGTGAAACTTGGACGGCCGTATTACTGTGACACGACTGTTGAAACAGTAAATTACAAAAGCGGAATTAAGGATGGGTATTACGCCCTGTTCAACCGTACCAATTATCCTATTACCGAAGGCTTTTACACACAGGGAATTGCTTCAGGAACATGGAAGAACAGAGATGTTCGGTACTCGGGCATTGGTCGAAACAGCAAACGAAACCGGAACAATAATGTCGTTACCTGGGAATATACTCCATTGGAGTCAGATTCTGTAAGCCACCAGCCAATGATAAGGCACAAACTGTATAAGGAGAACTTCAGAGCAAAGAGCGAATTTGATTTTGCCCCGAAATATCAGGTCAGCTTCTCTCCGTCTAAGATTTATACAATCAACTTTCCTGTGGAACCTGATCTCGAACTCGAGGAGGAAAAAATGACTTCTTACGACGGGGAGATGTACGATGAGGAATACTATGGCGACGAATTTTACGAAGAAGGTTTCTATGACGATTATGGCTACGATGAAGAAATTGATCCATTTGAAGAGTACCGGGGATTAATTTATGACGAATCACAGAACAAGACTATAGCCGCTTATAAACTGATCGACAGCATCGGATTGAAATTCAATTACGATGGTGTGTATGAAAAGAGGTATCCCAATGGACAACTTATGGTAAGATATGAGTTTAAAAATGGACGACTTTTGAAAGAGGACACCATCTTTTGGGACAATGGAAACGCATATGATGTGATCGAATTCAACGCGGACTCAGCTCAGTACATTCAGAAGGTATACGATTATACCGGTAAACTTTACCACGAATTGGTTTTTGATCAGAAAGGTGCGTTCGTTCGA
>JBEGVI010000053.1:0-28511 GCA_041178485.1 Bacteroidota bacterium
GAATTTTGACTGCCAGCGCATGACCTGTAAGAAAGGCAAAGTGTTCTTTCTCATTGCTTACTGCACGGTCGCCCTGAAACCAGATGTTTTTCAGCGTGTCCCGATAATAAATGTGTCCTCGTCCGCTTGATCTTCCTTTTTGTGGTTGATAAAGCAAAGTGTCTCCTTTTATTGTTCTTGAGCCATCCAAAATTCGCGCATTTCCGATCAAACTTCCCTCTTCAGTGGGAATATGGTACCACCCACGGTCACAAAAAAGAACAGTGGTATCTCTGATAATCTTTGTTGGACCAAAGAAATACGTGAGCTGTTTCGCATAATTGTATTGCAGCGTATCGGTAGACATGGACAACTCTTCATTTTTGTAGTTCACTTTTCCTCGAAAGAAGAAATTTTTGGTCTCAGGGTAGAAATATCCCACACGACTGGTCAATACTTCTTTCGAAACGATGCTTTCGATCTTGCCTCCATTCCGGTAGATAGCCTGGCCTTTTTTTGCATTGTATTCAAGGGAGTCCGTAGTGAGTTTGTATTCAAGGTCACGTACCCGAACATGTCCCCAAAGTTTGGCCTTTTTGGTTTTGCCATTGTAGTAAAGCGAATCACAAAAGAGGTTGATGTCATCTTTTACCACGTGGACATTTCCATATGCCCGGACAACATTGATTTTATCAAAATAGTGAGCAGAATCGCAATACATGGTATTTCCCTGATACCTGAAATTTACACCGCCCACGAGGTACTGATATCCCAATTTTTTGTTGTATCCCAGGACTTCTGAGCCAGGAAGGAGTTCAAGCACACTGTTTTGGGCGTTTATCTGAAAAAACGATAAAAAAAATGCGCCCGATAAAAGCGCAATTTTCAGTATTTCAGACAACTGTTTCAATTCAATGGTTGCTAAGCGTTTGTTTTCTGTCAGGACCAACCGAAATCACATTAATTGGAACTTCAAGTTTTTCCTCGAGGTACTCTACATATTTTTTTAGTGCTTTCGGAGCATTTTCATAGTCGTCAAGGCTTGTAAGGTCGCAATTCCAACCTTCGAGCTCTTCGTACACTGGAACAATGTTTGCATCCTGAACGTCAAACGGAAATTCTTCAGTTTTATTTCCATCGATCAGGTAATGTGTACACACCTGAATATAGTTGAAAATGCTCAGTACGTCTGCTTTCATCATTGAAAGTTCAGTCACACCGTTCACCATTATTGCGTATTTCATCTGAGGAAGATCAATCCAGCCACAGCGCCTGGGTCGGCCTGTGGTCGCTCCAAACTCTCTGCCTTCCTGACGAATGGCTTCTCCGGTTTCATTGTCCAGCTCGGTTGGAAAAGGTCCGCTTCCCACTCTTGTGCAATAGGCTTTGAAAATCCCTATTACTTTTCCGATTCTGGTCGGAGCAATCCCAAGTCCCGTGCATGTTCCGGCAGTCACCGTATTGGAGGAAGTGACAAACGGATACGTTCCAAAATCAATATCAAGCATGGTGCCCTGAGCGCCTTCTGCCAGCACTTTTTTTCCCGCCTTTAGGGCATTGTTCAGGTAGTGCTCACTGTCGACAGCGGTTAAGCCTTTGAGTGTTTCAATGCCTTCGAACCAAGGGCCCTCCAATTCACTTAGGTTGTACTCAAACCCTTCGTGGTGGCTAAGTATACCAACATGTTTTTCTACAAGAGCATTGTATTTCTCTTTGAAATTCGGTGTAAAAATATCCCCTACACGCAATCCATTTCTTCCGGTTTTGTCCATGTAGGTAGGACCGATGCCTTTCAGTGTAGAACCGATCTTGTTTTTTCCTTTCGCTGCCTCCGAAGCTGCATCGAGCAAACGATGGGTAGGTAAGATCAAATGTGCCTTTTTCGAAATAAGCAGCCGATTTTTGAAATCGATCTGAAACGGTGCGAGTTTCTCTAGTTCCTTCTGGAAGATGACAGGATCAATGACAACTCCATTTCCGACCAGATTGATTACATCGCTGTGGAATATTCCGGAAGGGATCGTATGTAAAACATGTTTTATTCCCTCAAATTCAAGCGTGTGACCAGCGTTCGGTCCACCCTGAAAACGTGCGATGATATCATAGTTCGGGGTGAGGACATCGACAATCTTTCCTTTGCCTTCATCGCCCCATTGCAACCCGAGTAAAACGTCTACTTTCATGCTTTTGCTTTGAAAAAATCCTTCGCTTCCGAAGGGGTATTAAAAATTGTGAAGATCAAGTCAATCTTTGCCAGCTTAAAAAGAGTTTCAACTGAACCTGAAACCCCACAAATAACCAGTTCACCGTTATTTACTCTTGCCCGTGTCATCATTTTAACAAGAAAACTAATACCCGAAGAGTTCGTATGTGTCAATTCAGAAAGATCAACGACCCAGTTTTTCTGTGGAGTGTCCATTGGAAAAACCTGTTCTTTAACCTTGTCCAGTTCATTTTCACTTAAAATCTTTCCTTTAAGGGAAAGAATGCTACACGAAGTTGTATGGTCCAAATGAAACTCGAGAGACATGTTATTTATCATTTTTTTGATTTCGAACACCATAAAAATAAAGCGAGTGATGTTGAACCGTAATTCCAAACAATTCCTCAATGGTATCCTTAATATTTTGAATTCGGGGATCGCAAAACTCTATTACCTCACCTGTATCCGTGCAAATAACGTGGTCGTGTTGTTTTGATCCATGTGAACGCTCAAATTGCGCTATATTTTTGCCAAATTGATGTTTCCTTACCAGGTTACAGGCTAGGAGTAACTCAATTGTGTTGTAGAGCGTTGCTCTTGATACCCGATAGTTCTGGTTCTTCATTTTGATATAGAGCGACTCCACATCGAAATGTCCCTGATAGTTATAGATTTCTGCCAGAATTGCGTACCGTTCGGGTGTTTTTCGGTGTCCGTTCTGCTCAAGGTAAGCAGAAAAAATGTTTTTAACGGTTGTCTGTAATTCCTGGTTGGACATTTCGCCTTTGAAAGGGCAAATTTAGTTAAATAATTGAGCGTAGGTCACTTCTGAACATTCAGTTTTTCAACAGATTTTTTAATGAATGTTTGCTTCTATGAATCCGATCAATGCATGTATTACTTTTATATGGATCTCTTGTGAACGATCTGCGAATTCACTTTTGGGAGCACGAATTTCAACATCACAGATGTGCGCTAGTTTTCCGCCATCCTTGCCGGTAAGACCTACAACATTCATTCCCCGGGCGCGTGCTGTTTCTGCTGCAAGTAAAACATTGGCAGAATTCCCGGAAGTGGAAATGGCTAGCAGAACATCGCCTTTCTGGCCGAATGCCTCGATAAATCGTGAAAAAACATGCTCATATCCAAAGTCATTTGACACGCACGAAAGGTGGCTGGGGTCTGAAATGGAAAGGGCAGGAATGGACTTGCGGTCATGTCGATATCTTCCCGTCAACTCTTCTGCAAAATGCATGGCATCACACATAGATCCACCGTTTCCGCAACTGTAAATTTTTCCACCGTTATTCAGGGAATTTACAAGAATCATTCCTGCAGTTTCTATTTTTTTAAAATTTTCGTCCGAACTGAATTCACTCAGGATTCGCGCTGCTTCGGAAAATTGGTCTGCTATTTGTAAATTGGACATCCGGCTGAATTTTTTCAAAAATAAATAATTCAATTAACTTGAAGACTTTCGGCCAAACTTGTTATCTTTGAATCGGGTCAAAAGCCCAAAAAACAACAACAACGCTATGAAAAAAGGTTTACTTCTTGTATCGTCCTTTTTGCTTGGTTTTACTTTGTTCTCTCAGGATGATTGCTACAAGCGTCTGGAAGAGGCATTTGCCAAGCGGGGATCATACACTGTTGCGGACGACATGCACCGCAATGTGATTATCAGTTATTTTGAGAAAGAGGGTACACGGTGTGTATCCGGAAAGGTCAAAGTCGAAAATGGTCAGATCGTTTCGCTTTTCTTGATGTACGACGATAACACCTATGAGCTTATCGAGAAAAAGTTTTACAACGAGAAAAAAGCTCCGCCGACAATTGAAAACGGAATTTCTCAAATGATCCTTACTCCTGATGGCGAAAAATTCAAGGTTATCTTCATAGAGAAATTGAAACCCAAGCAGAAAACTGTCAAAGAAGCCGTTCTTCCTGGTGATCTTTAAATTATTTTGAATTATCAATTACTCCCGGTCCGTGAGGGCTGGGATTTTTTATGAACGAATATTTCAAAAATAAAGTAGTCTGGCTTACGGGTGCATCATCCGGCATTGGTGAAGCCCTGGCTTTTTCTCTCTCGCACATGGGAGCACAAGTCGTATTGTCGGCAAGAAATTCGACATCTCTCGAGCGTGTGCTTCAAACGCTGCCCGAGGGCAATCATATGGTATTGCCTCTGGATCTTGAACATTCAGAAGATTTTGAAATTAAAGCGAAACAAGTTGTTGAAAAATACGGCCGCATTGATATTCTGATAAATAACGGAGGCTTAAGTCAGCGGTCTACGGCAGGAGAAACACCCTTGGAGGTCGACCGTCGGATCATGGAGATCAACTATTTTGGCAACATAGCTTTGACGAAGGCCGTTTTGCCTTTCATGCGTCAACAGGGCAGAGGACAGATTCTGATTATTTCAAGTATTGCAGGCAAGTTTGGATTCTTTTTGCGCTCAGCTTACAGTGCCTCAAAACACGCATTGCATGGGTTTTATGAAAGCCTGCTTCTGGAGGAGGAAAAGAATGGAGTGTCCGTAACAATTGCTTGCCCTGGAAAGATCAATACAAACATTTCATTAAATGCACTCAATGCTGAGGGAAGTGCGCATGGGGTGATGGACCACAACCAGGAAACGGGTATGCCTGCAGCGGAATGTGCTGCTCAACTCTTAAAGGCACTGGAGAGGAAAAAGAAAGAAGTATTGATAGGGAATAAGGAGGTTTTGGCTGTGAAAATCAAAAGATTTTTTCCGTGGCTTTTTTGGAGAATTATTCGAAAGCAATCGGCTACCTGACTTCGATAGAAGGATTCTTTTCCAGTAAGTCTTGAATAAAATCTTCTGTATCCTCGGGTGAAATATATACATCACCTACTTTCGATTCAATTACCAGGCCTTTGAGCGCAAGACCTAATTTTAATCCAATAAAGAAATTCTCGTCCTTTTTGATCTTAACTATTGCCTCAAATGGTAATTTTTTCCAAAAGATCAGACTGCGACAATACAATTCATTTTCGCGAATTTCGTATCGGGTAGTGTAAATGAGTCCGACAAGCAGGGCTGCTGTCATTCCAATTACACCGACAAAAGGGAGTACTTCAGACAGCTTGCCTCCTGATGTGATGTATATAGAAATTGCTCCGACAAGATCAACGCACAAAACACTTCCCATGATTCCTTTAAAGAACCAGTCAATTCTGGAAGGATAGCTTTTTAAAGCCTCTGACATTTATCCCCCTACCAGGTAAATAACGGACGTTGTCCCATGAGTGCATTCACCTCCTTGCGTACCTGCTCGATCGTACTTTCGTTGCCAATATTCATGAGCACGCGGTCGATCAGATCCACTACATCTGCCATTTCATTTTCTTTGACTCCACGTGAAGTTATCGCTGGGGTTCCAATACGAATTCCTGAGGTTATGAAGGGGGATTCAGTATCAAACGGAACCATGTTTTTATTTACTGTAATGTCTGCAAGAACAAGAGCATTTTCAGCATCTTTTCCGGTTACTCCTTTTGATCTCAAATCAATGAGCATGGAATGGTTGTTCGTGCCCCCTGAAATGATGTGGTATCCTTTCTTGATAAACTCATTTGCCATTACGGAGGCATTTGTTTGAACTTGCTTCATGTATGTTGTGTAGCCCTCCGTCAGTGCTTCACCGAAAGCTACGGCTTTTGCTGCGATTACATGTTCGAGTGGTCCGCCTTGGATCCCGGGAAAAACAGCGGCATCAAGCAAAGCAGCCATTGATTTCAAGTTTCCATTGTTCCATTTCAGACCAAAGGGGTTGTCGAAATTATGTCTCAACATGATCACTCCTCCTCGCGGTCCACGAAGTGTCTTGTGGGTGGTTGTTGTAACGATATGACAGTGCTCAAGAGGATCGTTGAGTAATTTTGCAGCGATTAGTCCGGCAGGGTGAGAAATGTCAGCCAGCACGAGAGCGCCTATTTGGTCTGCAACCTTTCGGATTCTTGCATAGTCCCAATCGCGGCTGTAGGCAGAAGCGCCACAAATGATCATTTTGGGTTTCTCGCGCAGCGCTACTTCTTCCAGCATGTCGTAGTCCACCAGTCCGGTGTCCTTCTGTACCCCATAAAACAAAGGCTTGTACAGTTTTCCTGAAAAATTAACGGGTGAACCATGGGTAAGGTGGCCGCCATGGGACAGATCGAAGCCAAGGATCGTATCACCCGGCTGCAGACATGCGAGAAATACGGCTGCATTTGCCTGAGCTCCGGAGTGCGGCTGAACATTGGCCCATGTGGCACCAAAAACTTTGCATAATCTGTCGATGGCCAGTTGTTCTACCTGATCAACGACTTCGCAGCCACCGTAATAGCGTTTTCCGGGGAGTCCTTCCGCGTATTTGTTTGTCAATACGCTGCCCATTGCTTGCATCACCTGCTCGCTGACAAAATTTTCAGATGCAATTAATTCGATTCCGTGAAGTTGACGTTGCTTTTCTCTCTCAATCAGATCAAAAATTTCGCTATCCCTGTTCATCTCTTATCTATTTAAATTTGTTTTTCCTTGTGAATTTCATTTAATCCTTCTCTGAGGCTGGTCAGTGGTTTGTAGCCTGTAAGTCCCATCAATTTTTCAGAACTTCCGACTCTTCGTTCCACTTCATAGTCGTATCGCTTTTTTGGTGCTTCCAGATAAATTATTTCGGATTCTGATCCTGTAATTTCTTTGATCATGACAGCCAGATCTTCGATGCACCATTCAGCTTCATTGGCGATGTTGACAATATGACATCCATTTATTGACATCAATCGGATACATGCTTCTACCGTATCATCGACATATGTGAAATCCCGGGTTTGTTTTCCGGTACCAAATACAGTAATGGATTCATTCTCCATGGCTTGTTCGAAAAAGCGTGGAACGACCATCCGGTTATCTTGGTTTTTGCCATACACATTAAAGAAGCGCAGGGAAATCACGTTCAATCCTTTTTCCTCGTGGTGAGAAGCGAGATAAATTTCGTTATATCTCTTGGCCATAGCGTAGGAAGTTCTGGGATCCACTAAAACTTCTTCAGTAAGTGAATTGTCGATTGCTGAATGCCCATATATTCCACTTGTGGAGGCATAAAGAATCTTTTTCACATTGTTTGTAAAGGCTGCCTCTACGACATTTCTTGTGCCGATTACTTCTACATCCATTGTTTCTACCGGATTATCGGCAACGATGTCGACACCTAGAACTGCCGCAAAATGAAAGATGAGGTCACAATTCTTACTGGCCAATGTGACAACGTCCAGATTTCGAACATCGCCCTTGATAAACTCCACTTTGGAGTAGGTTTCCTTGTCCAGTTTATTTCCTCTCAGCAGTGAGTCAAGTATCACAACACTGTGTCCGTCGTCCACAAGTCGCTTGGCCAGATTGCTCCCAATAAATCCTGCTCCTCCTGTGATCAATACCCTCATGAATGTATTTTTTGCGAATATCGGTATAATTTCAAACAATCCCTAAAGACGTCGAATGGAATGCAGAAAGTGCGTTTGCTCACCCGTTTCAGAATTTTTTATTCCTTCGGAATCCAAATGATCTATTCGAACTCGACCAGAAGCATGAATGATTTTGTCGTTTTCCATGCAAAAACCAACATGAATGATTTTTCCGGTGGCAGGGTTGTGAAAGAAGGAAAGGTCTCCCGCTGCACGTTCCTCGAAATTCACCGGTTGCCCACATTCTATCTGCTGTGAGGCATCACGTGGGATATTTACATCGAAAAATCGTAAAACCGACTGGGTAAATCCCGAGCAATCTATGCCAAATGGAGATTTTCCACCCCACAAGTAGGGAGCATTTATATACGATGAGGCAGCATGGATCACATTTTCCCACGTTTTAGTTTCTGGTGCAACTACAAATGAAAAAGCATCTTTACCGACCTGAAAGGCAACGGTCGATGACTGAGGGATGATCGAGCCTCTCACAATGTTTTGTCTGCCCCATGGCGTCGCAAGCAAGATCGATTCATTCTCAAGGAATCCATGTCCGTCCATCCAATTTCGAAACTCTTTGAAAGAAAGAAACTTTAAGTGTTTAATGTCACAAAATCCGACGTAGCCATCGAGCACTGTTTGAATCTTTGCCCATTGTCCGTTTTGTTCTTCTATAGTTACAGGCTCACCAAATAAAAGTTGCGTAACCATTTCCGAGCTGTCTTTTGCTTCTAAACGAATCGGTGAGATAGTTACAAAACAATAGGCGTACTTCATGCTTCTTTAGAATTTGAAGGAAACTCGGGCGTGGAAAGAAGGTTTGCGACTTGTTGGATATGCCTTTCATTGTGGTAGACCACAAACATCAGTGCATCTCCCAGTCTGAATCTGATTATCTTGGAGATGGAAATAGGTATTCTTACCTTTCTCAGATTTACTTTTTCAGCTTTTTGAAGGATATCTATGAGTTCAATCTGTCCATTTTCAAAAGTGCTCACTGCATTTTCCAGAGGAATCGATGAATTCAAAGAGGGGTTGTACAATTTTGGCGAACGAACAGGTCGTTTAATGTTTCTGGCATTGCCAAGTTTCATTGCGCTCCATGCGGATCTGCCGAGCGGAGAGGACATGAATCGTTCACGGGGTTCTCTGAAACGCGTGCGCTCAATTTTTAAAGCCATTGTCTTGTTGTAGTACGAGGCGTATTCGTTCAAATGCGCAAGAATCTCATTGACGGACCATGATTTGGCATCTTTTTTCCAATTCAATTGCGATGGAGAAAGCAATTTCAGACGGTCTCTGACAAATTGAACGTTTTGTTCAGTGATTGTTTTGAGCTCGTTTAGCAATTCAATGGATAAAAATGATTTCATGTAACAAAATTACGTTCAAAATCACTAGCAATTGGAAAGGAAATTCATTTTTTAGGCAAGAATTATCAACGCGTTTGTGCTAATATTTTCTACATTCGCCTTTGTATGAAAAAGACGTCACCCAAACCTTTGATTCTTGTGACAAATGACGATGGAATCTCCTCAAAGGGAATCCGATCTCTTGTGGAAGTAGCGGTGAACTTTGGAGAGGTGGTCGTTGTTGCCCCGGACAAGGCTCAGTCGGGAATGGGACACGCCATTACAGTCAATCAGATACTTCGCCTCGACAAATCTGATATTTTTAAAGATGTGGATGCATTTACATGTTCGGGTACGCCGGTGGATTGTGTGAAGTTGAGTATTTCGGAGGTATTGCACCGAAGACCTGACTTGATCTTATCGGGCATCAATCACGGTGAGAACACATCTACGAATGTGCTTTATTCGGGGACGATGTCGGCAGCTGTTGAAGGTGCTATGGAGAACATTCCTTCTGTAGGGTTTTCGCTCAGCGATTTTAATTCAGATGCAGATTTCTCCGGTGCAAAGAATGTCGCTGAAAAAATCATAGAAAAGGTCCTGTCAACCCCCATGCCTGACCATGTTTGCCTGAATGTGAATGTGCCAAAAATTCCCTCCAACGAGATCAAAGGATTTCAAATTTGTCGACAGGCTCACGCATTCTGGGAAGATCGTTTTGACAGGCGCCTTGACCAGTTTGGAAGACCTTACTATTGGCTTACCGGTGATTTTGTGCGTAAAGATGCGGATGAAGGAACAGATCTCCATGCCCTCAAAAACGGCTATGCAAGTGTTGTTCCGACACAATTCGATATGACTGCATACAAGGTTTTGGATCACTTTAAAAACTGGAGCAAATGAATCTGAGAAACTGGACGAAACAGCACACCTACGGATTGTTGATGGGAATTTTTTCTCCACTGGTGTTCACGCCTCTGGTGATTTTTTTATTGGCATTATCGCGTGGCTTTTCCTTCATCGAGATCTGGAATATGTTTTTGATGAGCAAGCAGGCTTCCAGCAAAATTATTTCACTTGCCATCATTTCGAATCTTGCCTGGTTCTATATTTTCATCAATCGGAACAATTACGGATGGGCAATGGGCATTATCCTGGGGACAATCTGTTACCTTCCTTACATTGTTTATGTCAATCTTATCATGTAAATGAGCGATTTACGAAAGAGTCGTATATACATGATCGCGGGTGAAGCCTCGGGCGACCTTCATGGCAGTAACCTTATTAAAGCATTGAGAAGCGAGGATGAAAATCTGTGTATTCGCTGTTGGGGAGGAGATTTGATGCGTGATGCGGGAGGCGACGTTGTAAAACATATCCGTGATCTGGCATTTATGGGTTTCGTGGAGGTACTCCTGCACCTTCGAACGATTTTTAAAAATATAAAAACCTGTAAGGCCGATATTCTGGAATTTAAGCCTGATATACTTGTCTTAATCGATTATCCCGGGTTTAACCTGAGAATTGCTGAATGGGCTCATAAACAAGGAATCAAAGTATGTTATTACATTTCGCCTCAGGTCTGGGCCTGGAAACAGTCGAGAGTCCACAAGATAAAGCGCTTTGTGGATCAAATGTTTGTTATTTTACCTTTCGAAAAAGAATTCTATGCTAAGTTCAACTATACGGTAGAATATGTTGGTCATCCTTTGTTGGATGAACTTAAGAATTTTCAACCCTCTGAGACTTTCATTGAACAACTGAATCTTACTGCTGAAAAACCCGTTATCGCATTGCTTCCGGGAAGCAGGAAACAGGAGGTTTTGGTTAAATTGCCGATCATGCTGGAGGCGGTTAAGTCGTTCACCAATTATCGAATTATTGTAGCTGGTTCAACCACTTTAGAGGAAGATTTTTACCGAAAGATCATTGGAAAGCATACGGAAATTTATTTCGGCCATACCTACGATTTACTGTCAGTTTCAGAGGCTGCACTCGTTACCTCCGGGACTGCCACCTTGGAGACTGCTCTGTTGCGCATTCCTGAAGTTGTGTGTTATAAAAGTTCTCCGGTATCCTACCACATTGCAAAGTGGCTCATTAAAATTCGCTATATCTCACTTGTAAATCTCATTATGGACAAGGAGGTGGTTACTGAGTTGATTCAAGCTGAATGCAATGCACAGCGAATGCGTGAGGAATTGAATAAATTGTTGAAGGGAGGACCAAACCGAGAATCTATGCTGGAAGCATACCATCAGCTTCATTCAGCTCTTGGTCAAGGGGGCGCAAGTCAAAAAGTTGCACGGTCCTTGTTGAAAACTCTACATCTTTCGGAATAATCATGGCGTGATGCACCATAATTTTGTGTTGTGAGAATTTTCATTGTGTTCTTTTTACTGTTTTTGGTTATCTCTGCCAATTGTCAGCAGATGCGGATCGGGTTGTACCGAGAGAACAACTTGCTTCGTGTCCATCTGAGCTACAATGACGGCAGTTACCGCATTTTGGGGGACACATCTGATTTCGGTGCAATCCTACCGAATGAATTTGTGGAAATATCTTTTGTTAAAAAGGGCAGTTTGACACTTCGAAAGAACAATGTAGAACTGGGGACCTTTACCAAAGTGTTGCTGTTACAAAATCAACCGGGAACTTCTCTCTCAATTGCTCCTAAATCCCCAGCTCTGAAACAAAGGAAATACCTCGATGATTTTGAACTTACCGCCGGATCTAAAGGGTTAACTTTAGTAAATCTTGTGGAAATGGATCACTATCTAGCCGGTGTTGTAGAGTCCGAAGGTGGACCTGGAAAGAATTTAGAGTATTATAAGGTGCAGGCAGTCATCAGTCGAACATATGCCACGAAATACCTTCAAAAACATAAAAAGGAAGGATTTGATTTATGCGACAGGACGCACTGCCAGGCTTATTTGAGTATGTTGAGGTATTCTCCTGAAATTGACTCTGCAGTCCGTGAAACGCACGATGTTATTATTCGAACCGGGGACGGAACCCTTATCGATGCCTATTTTCATGCAAACTGCGGAGGACAGACCTGTGAGCCTCAAATGATCTGGAATGAAGAGATTCCGTACCTGAGTTCTTTCAGGGATACATTCTGTATATATACAAAGCAGGCAACATGGGAAAAACGCATTCCCAGAAAGGATTGGATCGATTTTCTTGTTCTAAAATACGGTTATCCCATATATGATAGCCTGTGTGCTTCGATGGCTTGTAATTTCGAGCAGACAGAGCGCATGGCCTTTTACATACACCCAATTTTTGGAATCCCATTGAGGGACATTCGCGATCATTTTGATCTGAAATCTACCTTTTTCTCTTGTCATTCGGAGGGTGAGGAAGTTGTTTTGAACGGACGGGGTTTTGGACATGGTGTGGGCATGTGTCAGGAGGGTGCGATGAAAATGGCAAGATTAGGATATACGTACAGGCAGATCATTCAATTCTATTTTCCCGGAGTTGTTCTTCAGAATTCCTTTGATGAACGCTTGTATCGCTTGAATTGATCCAATTATCTAAAAACGAAAACATCAAGTGCTCCGTACTCTTGGGTGAGTTCAATAATCCTTTTATTATCCTGTTTGCTTGTTGCAAAACATCCTTCACTGCGTCCAAGGAAGCCATTTCTGCGTAAGAATTTTTCCGTTGCGTATTCAGCCGCATGAAAAACAATTCCCCTTTCCCGAGCATTGCTGTTGCAGGGATCCAGGCCAATTACTCTCATGCTCAGGCCGTGTTGGCCATGATAAATTTCAGAAGTCTTAAATCTGCCGTAGCAAGATTTATAGGATCCGACTTCGTTGGAAAAACTGCGTGCCTGAATAAAACCGGAATTCTTGCCATGCGAAACATAGGTATTGAGGAGAACTTTTTTACCTTCTTTAACCCAAAGTCTTTTTTTATAGCTTGGTAACCGATAGTCAATGACAATAATTCTATTCTTACTTGTAGCTTTCTTTTTTGTTTTTTCTTTCTGAAAAATGTCTTTTGTCTTCCTGGGATGATTTAATTCAGGAGGGGCAATTATGATTTTTCCAAATGCGATGGCACAACAGATAAGTGCGCTGAAAAAAAGAATTTTTTTCATGATGGATTTCGAATCGTGAAAAGGAATGCTATTGATATGAAATCACGAAAATATCCTCGTCTTTTTTCTTGAAGAATTTCTTTTCACGCGCAAAACTTTCAAGAGAATTGTTGTTTCGCAGATCTCGGTAAAGTGTCCTGGTTGAATCGAGTTTTCTGGAGATGTCTTCACAGGATGCTTCAAGACGGATTAATTTGCGGTTTTGGTTGAAAATGGTAAATATATCCAAATCATCAAGAAAGAGCGAGTATACAAAGAAGACCACACCGGCAATGATGTATTTGTTTTTGTAATATTTAGAATAACGTGAAATATCCACAAATCAAAGGTAGAAATGTTTCCTCACAACAGATTACTGGAATTCAAGAGTTTTGAAACAAAGTTTGTTAAAACGAACAAGAAATTAATTTCCGAGGGAATCGTACTTTTCCTTAAAATCAGCATCGTTCTCAAACCAGGGTGCCACCTTGTTCATCACATCTTTCGCTTTTGCGGGCTGTTTGGATGATATAAAGCACTCAGCGGTTTCCATGATTCCTATCTTCAGCATATTTTTATCTCCTTCGGTCCATTCTTCGATGGAGGTAATTTTTTTCAAGCCTGCCTCTGCTTCTTTCCATAGTGTTCCGGCACCGCTTTTATCCTGCTTACGATACTTTGTTGCGCCATCCAGATATTTGGCTCCGGTAGTATTGAGGGCTATTTTGTAGTATTTCATTACCCATCCTGACGCTTTATTGTAATCTTTTATGGAAAGATCATTTGAAATCATTTCCACCATGGAGCCCTGAAATTCAGAAATGAAATCCATATGGTCCACAAGCAACTCCGTACTGTCTTTGACCAATTTTATTGCTTTGGAAAGAGCATTAATGGCATCTTTGTAAGCATTTTTGAATTTTTCTGCCTGATCACCTGATTTCGAGATTTTATACAAACCTTTAGCCATGTAGACATGAGGAATGGGGTCTTTTTTTAAGTCTTCTTTAAGCGTGTAATTTTCTGATTGCTTCACTAATTTTTCATAGTTGGCATCTGCATACAAAATTTTGAGATCGTCGTATGCAGGTGCTTGAGCGTTGAGGATTTGCGCAAATGAAAGAGCAAAGCAGAAGAAAAGAATTTTTTTCATGGGTAAGAATTTTCGTTCGGATTTCAATATCCATGCCGAAAATAATAAACTTTTTCGTTGATTCAGCAATTGCTTATTCCGTTGTGAATTATTCCACACTTTTTAACAAAAGTCCAAGAATTTCTTGTGCCGCACTGGATATTTTGGTGCCGGGCCCAAACACTCCGAATACTCCCGCCTTATACAAAAAATCGTAATCTTGCTGTGGGATAACTCCTCCGGCAACAACCATAATGTCTTCTCTACCCAAATCGCGAAGTTCCTGAATTACCTGAGGTATGAGTGTTTTGTGTCCTGCGGCAAGGGATGATACTCCTAAAATATGTACATCATTTTCTACAGCTTGTTTGGCTGCTTCTTTTGGTGTTTGAAACAGAGGTCCAATATCTACATCAAAGCCTATGTCCGCAAATGAAGTTGCAATAACTTTGGCACCCCTGTCGTGCCCATCCTGACCCATTTTTGCAATCATGATTCTTGGTCTTCTGCCTTCCAGTTTCGCGAAACGCTCTGTCATTTCACGTGCAATTTGAAAATCTTGATCTTGCATAGCTTCTGTTGAATAAACCCCTGAAATACTTCGTATGGTTGCCTGGTATCTTCCGAAAACTTTTTCCATGGCAAAGGAGATTTCGCCCAAAGTTGCTCTTTGTCTTGCACATTCTATTGCGAGTTCCAGTAAGTTTCCTTCACCGGAGCGCGCAGCTTGTTCCAGCTTGTTCAAGGTGATCTCAACAAGATGGGGGTCACGTTCTTGTTTCAATTTTTGAAGGCGGTCGATCTGTGCTTGTCTGACTTTGGTATTGTCGACTTCAAGAATGTCAAGTTGTTCCTCGTTGTTTTGATCAACCTGGTAACGGTTGACACCCACAATGATGTCTTTTCCAGAGTCAATGCGTGCTTGTTTGCGTGCTGCCGCCTCCTCAATTCGCATTTTAGGAAGTCCGGTTTCAATTGCTTTCGACATTCCGCCAAGTCCTTCAACCTCTTCGATGAGCTTCCAGGCCTCATCAACCAGTTGAGCTGTCAATTTTTCGATGTAGTAACTTCCGCCACAGGGATCAATGAACGAGGTGATGCCCGTTTCAAGTTGCAGGTAAAGCTGCGTATTTCGGGCAATCCTCGCAGAAAAGTCTGTTGGCAGGGCGATTGCTTCGTCGAGTGCATTGGTATGCAGGGATTGGGTTCCTCCGAGTGCTGCTGCCATGGCCTCGATGCATGTTCTTGCAACATTGTTGAACGGATCTTGCTCCGTAAGACTCCAGCCTGAGGTCTGACAATGGGTTCTAAGTGCGAGTGACTTTTCTTTTTTAGGGTCAAATTGTTTTACGAGTTTGGACCATAGCATTCTGCCAGCACGCATTTTAGCGACCTCCATGTGGTGGTTCATTCCAATTGCCCAGAAAAAGCTCAAACGTGGTGCAAAATCGTCAATCTGCATTCCAGCATTGACACCTGCCCGAAGGTATTCCAATCCATCTGCCAAGGTGTAGGCAAGCTCAATGGCCGCGGTGGCACCAGCTTCCTGCATATGGTATCCTGAAATGGAAATAGAATTGAACTTAGGCATGTGCTTCGACGTGAAGGCGAAAATGTCAGAAATGATCCTCATGGAGGGAGAGGGCGGGTAGATGTATGTGTTTCTTACCATGAACTCTTTCAGAATGTCGTTCTGAATTGTTCCGGATAATTTCTCCATCGGGACACCTTGTTCTTCAGCAGCAACGATGTAGAATGCCATAATTGGAATGACCGCTCCATTCATTGTCATGGACACAGACATCTCATCGAGGGGAATCTGGTTAAACAGGATTTTCATGTCCAGTACAGAATCAATGGCTACACCTGCCTTGCCTACATCGCCAACAACCCGCTCATGATCAGAGTCATATCCTCGATGTGTCGCAAGGTCAAACGCAACAGACAGTCCTTTTTGACCTGCAGCAAGGTTTCTGCGATAAAATGCGTTGGATTCCTCCGCAGTAGAAAATCCAGCATACTGTCGGATGGTCCATGGGCGAATAGCATACATTGAAGAATAGGGGCCTCTAAGAAAAGGAGCAATTCCTGATACATATCCTGACAGATTGTTTACAGTCTCCTCGGGTTGGTAAAATGACGTAAGCGAAATGTTTTCGGCTGTTTCACGAACAGGGCTGGTGTCTGTACTGGCATCCGTATTTATAGAGAATTCGAAGGTGTCAAAAAGTACTTTTTTCATAGGGATTTGCTTGCTTCTTGTTCGAGGATCAAAGGTGCCAAGCCCAGATAGTCAGGAAATGTGTTCAATGAACCGGATTTTGGCTCGGGATTCGGATATTTATTAATTCCAATCAGGGTAGATTCACCGCGAACGAATTTCTGAATTCTTAAGTTTCTCGTTTTATTCACTTTTGATTTCAAGGTTTTCAATGAATCTTCATTAAACATTCCTCCATTTTCCTCAAGTAATCTGAATAATTCCCATGCCTTTTCACAAAAATTGTAGGTAAGAGTTTCTACGGTATAGCTTCCACCCATCGGATCAATCACTGCATCCATGTAACTCTCCTCCTTGAGCATGAGAGAGATGTTCAGCGCCATTCGTTCAGAGAAATCACACGATCCGTCTACGGAATGGCTGTCATACGGTTCAATAACAAGGTTCTGGGCACCACCAGCGACAGCTGACATTCCTTCAGTAGTTTGTCTCAGTAAATTAGTGTAGGGATCAATTAAAGACTTGTTCAAAGAAATAGTATATGCCGTGATTTCACAATGATAGGAGCAGTTGTGAAGGGGGGAATACGCTTTAATTACATTGGACCACAAGGTTCTAAAGGCTCTGAATTTTGAAATTTCCGTAAAATAATCGTTGCCAATACCCATTGAGAAATGCAAACATGCGGCAGCCTCATCGACCGAAAAACCGATATCCAAAAGTTCAAACAGCATGCTGTGGCCCGCTGAAAGACAGAATCCGACCTCGGTGGTAGAGGAACTCCCAGCTTCAAGAACTCTTTTTCCGTTGATGTGAAATGTTCTGAATTGTTTTTTTCGAAGTGAATTAGAAATATCCAGTCTTTCAGATTGACTTAGGAGTAAAGGGTCTATGAGAATTGAGACAGATTGAGGAACTTCCTCTGAAAAATAGGAGAAAACAGCATGCCATTGTTGAGTGCTCTCTACATGAAATTCCGTTCGGATGTATTCAAGTCCAATGTCTTTAAGAAGAACTGAGAGATTTATGTCGTTTTTGGAAATGTAAAATAACAACAAGTCAGTTCCTTTCATTAATATTTCAAGCGCTTTCTTGTTGGCTTCATTTTCGTCGGACACATAAATGGAGTGGCCGATGTGCCAATTGTTATTGTCTCTTTTTGAACCTCTTGTGTATGGAAAGGACCCTGGTACTGAACAGGCTTTTTGCGCGTTGTCGGAGTGTCCGTAACTTACCATCTTTAATTCTTCAATGTCATTCTCAAAGGAAAGTTTCTTAAAATCTTCTTCAGTCAGGTCTTTTCGAAGTTGAGAGATCCACTGATCAAGAGAGGGAATTTCGAAGGTTTCAGTTAAATCCATTTGTTGGAATTGTATGTGTTCCAAAGATAATGATTTGTGGGATTTCAATAAATCATTGAAATTTTGTATGTTGGCATGCTATTTGGCACTGTTCTGAAAACTTTAAAATTTAAAACTATGAAATCGTTCGTTAAAATTCTTTTGGTTCTTTTTGTTTTGTCTTTTGGTTTGGATGCGATGGCTGCTGTATTGCAGGATCCTGTGAAGAAAACGGAGACTAAACAAATTAAAGTTAATTCCAAAAAGAACATGAAGAAACGTGTTCAGAAATCTGAGCCTTTAAAAAAGGGCTAAGCGAAAATAAAGAGGTAATATTTAGACAATTGATCCGCGATGAGAAGTAGAAAAGAAATTATCCTGAGTGTGTCCTTCGTGATGTTTTTTATGATGGGCAAAGCACAGAGTACGGTTAATACCGAACAAAAGTCCGTCAAAAATACGGAGACGGATTCCAGTTCCTTAAAAATTGAAAATCACAACACCACACGGTCGCACAGGCGGAAAAATGATCCGAGCATAACTTCACGCAGAAAGGAGAAAAAGTCGAAACATTGACTGTATGTCACAGAGAAGAGGCGAGAGCCTCTTTTTTTGTTTTCAGATCAAACCAAATTGAGTGAAATGATGTGTAAAGTGTTTTGAATGAAGGCGCAACCACTGCTCGAAATTTAAAGAACCATAATAGGGGTGAACCGTCGCAGTTGCTGAAGTGTTGCTGAAGTATTCTTCAAAATCTATCCATTCGAGAAGGAATTCATCAATGGCGAGTGCCATTTCCTCATGACGTAAGGGCTCATTTTTGTGCGCGAAAGAAACCTCGAAATTTTTGGGCATGGGATGTTCCGACTCCAGAAACTGGATCATCTTGGGGATTTTTTCTTCCGATATTTCGAGAGGAAAGATGAGTTTTCCGGACGAAATTTTCAACGAGTCGGAAAGGTGTTCAACCATTTGCTGCGCATTCATAGATCCCCACAAAGGAAGCTGACTTTCCTTGAGTGTATCCAGCTTGGAGAGAAGTTGTTCAATATCTGGTTCTATAAACGGGCTCATTTGTAACCGTTGATTATTGTCAAACTTTTCGGAACAACCTCTACATTTAATTCCTCTCGGACATCAAACGGTTCACCGTCATAGTGTGCAATTCTTTCCGATAAACGAATGCGTGCTTTTTCAAATGTGATTACCTCGACAAATCTGCTCAGGTGCGAGGTGCGCTTGAAAAACCGGTAAACGACACCAGGGGCCATGAAAAAATTGAAAGGTTTAAGTAAGCAAAGTTCAATTTTGCCATCCGCAATGTCCGATGTTGGGGAAACAACAAATCCATTGCCGAATTCCGAAGCATTTGCAACCGTACACAAGATTACTTTTTCAGAGCGCTTTTGACCGTTTACTTCAAAATCGACGCGCACAGGTTTAAAACTTCCGAATTCCTTAGTGACGAGTTTGACATAGCTCCAGAATCCCCGTTTCACCGATTTGTCGAATTTTTTTGCGATCACAGCATCAAATCCGTATCCTCCTATACTGAGAAAAGGTTTGTCATTTACTATGACGGTATCCATGCGGAGCGACTGGTCTTTGTTGATGCATTGTATAGCCTCTCCAAGATCCATTGGTATTCCAAGATGTCTGGCTAGGCCATTGCCTGATCCACATGGAAGAATGGCAAGTTTCGTTTTTGTTCCTATCAATGATGTTCCAACCTCGTGCACAGATCCATCGCCTCCGACTGCACATATAATGTCGATGCCTTCCAGACTGGCTTCATACGCTATTTTTTTAGCATGTTTCCGATATTCTGTATGGGCAATGTCGTAGTCAAATTTTGTATGATCCAAATGGGTTTCAATGATATCAGGAAGTTCATCCTTGTTCCCTATGCCGGAAATCGGATTGATGATAAATCGGATTTTTTGCTTCATTCTACAGCTGTCTTGTTGCCTATCAAGTCCCTGTTGTATCGTTGAATCATGGCTTTTAGCCTGTTCAACGCATACATGCGCCACTGTTTTTTGGATTGTGGCTTCATAGGAACTGAGTGCAATTTTGCCTCGCTCTCTATCAAATTTCGTGCCTTTTCATTGGATAACTGGAAAATCGTTGAGTTAAAATAATATTGGTATGTACCTTCAATGTATGTGATTCCTTCAGGTGTCGCACGGGAATAAAGTGAGTTTCCAAAAGAATAATAGTTCGTCTGAATGTTCAGTAAATCGAGCACTGTAGGCATGATGTCGAGCTGCTGAAAGATCCTGTTTTTTCTTTCTGCTCGCAGACGTCCTGAGGGGTCAAAGAATGCTATGGGAATGCGGTACATCATTTCTCTCGAACTGTATTTCGGGTCTGAGGTTGCCGGGGTGTGGTCTGCAACAAGTACAAATAAGGTGTTCTTGTACCACGGTTGTTTTTTTGCTTCCTGAAAAAAGCGTTTCAGGGCATAATCACCGTAATTGAGGGATGCACAGATGGGGTGAGGGCCTTTTTTTGCTTTTTTGCGGAAATGAGGCGGGATATAATAAGGGTGATGGGAGGACAGCGTAAATAAGGTACCGAAAAACGGCTGTTTAAGTTTCGAAAGTTGACGCGCTGTCCACGGATTGAAATATTCATCCAGAATTCCCCAGGTCCGGTCAAAATGTTTGTCGTTGTGGTATTCCGTTCGTCCAAAATACTGTTCAAATCCTGCCTGGGATGCAAAACTGTTGAAACGCATGGAACCATTCGTTGCTCCGTGATAGAACGCGGTGGAATATCCTTTTTCTTTAAGTATTGTTGCAAGAGATCTTATGGAATTGTTGGAGTAGGGAGAGGAAATATATGGATTGTCCATCAATGAGGGGATGGATGCGATAATTGCTGGTACGGCTTCAATGGATTTTTTTCCGTTTGCTATGCCATACTCGAAGGTCAAGGATTGCTGAAGAACGGAATCAAAATAGGGAGTGTAACTTTCTCTCTCCTTGGATGGTCCGGCCCATTCGTTCCCGAAGCTTTCTAGAATGAGAATCACTACATTGGTTTTATCCGGGAGAATATTTTGCGGAACACTTTTCTTGACAGGGTTAAAGTAATGTTGTTCGCTTTTTTTTGAAAAGAAATGTTTTTCCTCCAGCCGTTCCTGACCAAAGGATTTGAGCATGGTAAATGGTGTGTTCAGGACGAGAGCCGTATTTTCAGGTGAAGTGTATTGAGCCGCTTCAATGATGCCTACCGGTTTTAGTTGAATTCCCCCTCGGGCCATAAGGACGAAAAGTGGTAAAATATAAAGTGCTTCCAGTGCGCTGTGTTTCCATGTTTCAGTTGGGGGATTTAAAGGCTTGATCTTTCGGTACAACCAAAATATAAGAACCATAAGTCCTCCCAGTAGAAGGATCAGAAACCAAAAATCTTTCAGGAAGGTCGTAGCGAGTTGTGCAAAGTCGTTTCCTGCGCCGAGTATAGCAAAGAGATCTGCTGTTGAACGTTTATTGGTGTATTTAAAATATTCAAAATCCATAAGGTTCAGAGAGAGCATCAAGCAACTTACACTTAAAAAATAAAATACGAGGATTCGTTCGCGTATTTTCTGATTGCCTATATTTTTGATAGGTATCAGGTGCACAAGAATGTAGATCGAAAAATAAATTGATATCGCAATTATGTCGAACCAGATGCCATATACAAAATCCATTGGACCGGCATTGGAGAAATGTTCAGCATTGAAAAAATAAAAGAATATTCGTGTTAAGGAAAGCAGAGCGAGAATGATCCCTAATCTCAGGAACAGTATGCTCGACCTTTTAAAACAGGATCGTATCAGGTGCATTCACTTTTAATATTTCAGACTCTTTATTTGATCGCATCCGCTTTTTTCCGTGCTTCTGCCATAATTTGATCGGCTTTCTGATTGCCTTCTTTTTCAATTTTTTGTGCTTTTTCTTCAGCTTCTTTTTTCAATTTGTCTCCTGCGATTTTAGCTCCTTGTTGTTTCAACGGATTTGATCCTGCTTCCTGCATGAGTCGATCCGCCTCTTTTTTCGCCTGCGCTCTAACGGCATCTGCAGCTTTTTTAGCTTCTGCTTTCACTTTGTCTGCTTGTTTTTGTGCGTCGTCCAGAATTTCCTGTTTTTTAGCGTTGAGGTCTTCTTTAACCTCTTTTACTTTGTCATCGACGATTGCTTTTACGGTATCCTTAACTGCATCTTTTACTTTGTCTACCATTTGATCCTTGAGGTTTCCAGTGGCCTCAAGCAAGGCTTCTTTAAAGTTGTTTGTCACCTTTGGATCTGTGACAGTTCCTCCCAGGCCGACCTTAATCGGTAGTACATCCGGAATGCTGTTTAAACTCAGTTTCGGAGCAAGGTTGTTTACTTTTGCTATGGCTTGTTCCGCAGCTTTTATCATTGTTGCAGGTATTTCCTCTTTAGGGATCATCATTTTCAAGTCATACGAAATTTTTTGATCAAAACCGGTGAATCCGGAAATGTTGGTTTTGATCTTACCCAGTTGTATATCAAATGGTTTCACTGTAACTTTCCCATCAGAAAACTGAAATCTGGCCTTGATGTCTTTTACTGTTTGCGACGAAAGTTTGTTTATGTTTAATGCTTCTCCCATCTTTTCAAGGGGTTTGAATCCGGAAACCGTCAATGTGCTTGTGGAGAGGTCTCCCAATCCGCTCAGAGACTCGTATATGGGTTCTAGATTTGGTTTCAGATCAGATTTCATCTCAAAGTTGGAACTGATCTTGCCCGTTGCATATTTTGCGATCGGTGCAAGCTTTTCAATGGTCAGAAAGTTATCTGCCAGTTGCTTGATTTCAATGTCTTTTAAGCTGTATGCGAAATCAACTTTTGGTTTGTTATGGTCTTTGGTGCTATAGCTGCCTTTCAAACCTACAGTTCCGCCCATTGTGTTCATGGTCAGGTTGTCAAGGGAAGCAACTTCTTCTTTCAATTTTACCGTTCCCTTGACATTTTTTATGTCCATGCCGTTATACCGGAGGGTGTTGATGCCTGTGTTCAGTGTGAAATCTACATTGTCAGGTATAAGCGTGGGCTCGGTCGATTCAGGGGTGTTTTCCTCTGCGGTTGCCGCTTCGGCTGTCGTATTTTCCTCCACGGGAACTAAATTCATCAGCTGGTCCATGTCGAGATAGGTGCTGTTGAAGTTGAACGCGCCATGCAATAATTCGTCTCTGAATACATAGCCCATGTAATTGTCGACCGTGCCGGACATGGAAAAGTCTGATTTTCCTGCTTTTGCTGTCAATTGCTCCAGATTCAGATTTTTTGGCGAAAATCGGAACAGCATGGCTTGAATGGAAACGTCCTCGTTCAAGCCTGACGATTCGTAGATCATGTCCATAAGTTCGATGGTGCCTTCAGCCTTGAATGCCTCGTAATCTCCTTTGTCCAGAGAACTCATCCGGCCGTTGATGTTTACATCGGCATTCATTTTACCGTTATAGGATTCTCCTTCTTCCATTGGTATTACCTTTTTGAGGGTCGCCAGATCCATTTTTGCCTGGATTTTTGAAATCAGGAGTGGATCAGTCATTGGATTTCTCATTTTAAGATTGGCATCGATGGTGTTTCCAACAAAATCAGCATGGAATTTTTCTACATCCAAGGTCATTTTATCCATGTCTGCTCCGCCCTGAAACTTTGAACCTGCCTTTACAATAATGTTTGAGATGGTTCCGGGTAGGTCCGGATATTTAATGGATGCGTTGTCTACCTTCAAATTGAAATCCCATCCGGGCATATTTTTGTCGTCCATTTTTCCTTTAACCAGACCATTCATGGCTAAGTTTCCTTTGGTTACCATGCTTTCATAGCCCGATTGGTAAAAGGTCGGTATCAAGGACAAGAAATCTTTGAACGTTGCTTTTGACGCATCCAGTTTGAGGTTCATAGTGTCATACCCCTCCAGCATTTCATAAAATCCGTCAACTGAAAAGGTCAATGCATTCAGTTTGAACTCGTTTTCCTTCATGCTGAATTTGGATGTTTTCTCTGTGAATTCCATTAGCAAGTTAACAATGGCATTGGTTTTTACTTTCGACAAATATGAGATTCCATCCATTTCATAACTGAGTTCCTCAATGCTTGTTTCTGTTTCAAAATCAATCACATCGGCCGTAAGGTCTCCCTTTCCCGTATGGTTCATATTCTTGAGATCTGCGAACATGTCTGAAGCCTGGTCGTCGTATCGAATGTTTGCCCCGGAAATACTGTATTCTTTCAGTGAAAGTTTGAAATTTGATGGCTCTGCTTTTTCCTCGGGTGTTTTAACTGAGTCGGGTTTTACGATGTCATAGTTGGCTGTTCCGTCGTTCAGAATTCGAACATCAAATGAGGGTTCTTCCAAATGAATTTCGTCAATCTCCACCTGATCACCGGAAATGACACTCCAAAAACCTACTTGTGCAGAAAATCGTTTGATGTTGGCGAGATCTACATCCTTGAATTTTCCCTTCCCCGTGATTTTAGCATCTGTAAGCTCAATGGTCATGTTTGGAAACGTACGAATGAAGGTCACATCAAAATCACCAAGGGAAACTTTGGCATTCAACGATTTATTGACTTCATCCAGGGCCATCTGCTTCAATTCATCTTTGAAAAGGATGGGCACAAGTAGTAAAGAAATCAGTATCAGCGTAAGACCGGAAGCCGACCAGATAAGAATTCGTTTGATGATACTTTTCTTTTTAGCTTGATTTTCCTGTTCGTTCATGTTAGAAAGGATTTTAATTTTCGGATATTTGTCGTTGTAAGATGTGTAAAATTAACGATTTTATGAGAAGTTTATTGGTCTTTACCTTGCTTTTGCTCTGCAGCTTTTCAACAATTGCACAGATTGAGTTAAGTGCTGCTAATACCGAGGAGAAAAAGTCTGTCGAACATTCAGTCACAAGGTTTTATTTGGCTTCGAATTGGTCAAAGACCGGAAGAAAGTTGACAGAAAACAAAGGCTTTTTCGGTGATTCGTTGGGTGAGCGTGCCAATGAAGAGGCGTTGAATACATGGTCCTTTGGGTTAGGGATTCGATCAGATTTTGGCAAACATTTTTTCTGGGATGGTGGATTGACATTTTACAGGAATGGAGAGCAGTACAGTTTTGATGATGCGGATTCTGATTCATCTTTTAATTATCAGACGACCTATTCCTACGTCTCCATGCCTTTGAAAGCAAACGCATTTATAGGGAATACTATTCGTCTTTATGTAGGGGCAGGCATAGTTCCTCAAATGTTCTTTGGCTATAGGCAGGAACAACAGTGGACAACCGCAGAGAATTCGGAGTACACGGAGGAAATTAAGTTTAAAAGCGGATACAATTCATTTGTAGTCAGCGGTCTGCTGAACGTAGGGGTAGAGCTTCTTTTTCAAAGCAAATGGAGTCTCTTTGTCTCTTCGGAGGGCAGATGGCAATTGACTTCATCGTATTTGTCACAAGATTCTTACATCCACAAAGCACATGCTTATGGGATTAGTTTTGGTCTAATGAGGGAACTATGAGAATTGGAGAAATTACAGCATACCTTGAGTTTCTGGCGCCATTGGCTAGTCAGGAATCATACGATAATTGTGGGTTGTTGGTTGGTGACAGGAACAGTGAAGTGAGTTCAGTTTTACTATGTCTGGATTGCACTGAAGAGGTCGTGCTTGAAGCAGAACGTATTGGGGCCAATCTGATTGTAGCTCACCATCCGGTAATTTTTAAAGGATTGAAATCACTGACCGGAAAAAATTATGTAGAACGTACAATACTGTCTTGTATCAAAAAGAACATAGCATTGTATGCGATCCACACCAATCTGGACAATTACAGAAAAGGTGTGAATTATGAGATCGGACAGCGTCTTGGGATGAAAAATTTAAGAATTCTCTCCGGAAAGGAAAACTCATTGTTTAAACTGGTGGTTTTTGTTCCTCGTTTACATCACAAGGCATTGAATCAGGCCTTGTTTGATGCTGGAGCAGGAAAGATTGGAAATTACGATCAGTGTCATTTTTCTTTGACGGGCGAGGGTACATTCCGTCCGCTGGATGAGTCCAATCCCTATTCCGGCATGCAGAATGAACTCAGTATCGAAGAAGAAGTTCGTGCCGAATACCTTGTGTCTTCGCACCATATGAGTGCAGTACTCTCTTCAATGAGAGCCACACATCCATATGAAGAAATAGCTCATGATATTTATACTTTGAAAAATGAAAATCCCTACGAAGGGAGTGGGATGATTGGTGATTTATCCCCCGTGATGACTGAAGCTGAATTTTTTGCCCATGTCAAAAAAGAGTTCTCGTGCAAGATCATACGTCATACGGCTTTTTTGGGCAAGCCTGTACGTAAAGTTGCATTTTGTGGAGGTTCAGGAAGCTTTTTATTAAAGAGCGCAATTTCGGAGGGTGCTGATGTATTCCTGACAGCTGATTTCAAATACCATGAATTTTTTGACGCTGAAAATAAACTGGTAATCGCGGACATGGGGCACTATGAAAGCGAACAGTTTACACCAAATTTACTTGAGGCGCTACTAAAGAAAAAATTTACTACCTTTGCAATCCATTTAACGGAAATAAATACAAATCCAATTAATTATTTTTAAGGCATGGCAGCAACTGCAACGAAAAAAGAGGTGTCTGTAGCAGAAAAACTAGATGCATTATTCGAATTGCAAAAGATCGATTCAGAGATTGATCGCATCCGAACCATTAGAGGTGAACTGCCTCTTGAGGTAAGTGATCTGGAGGACGAACTCGAAGGCCTGGAGACCAGAATCAACAAAATTCAGGATGAATTGAAAGAATTGGAAACCGAGATCCTCGATAGAAAGAACGCTTGTAAGGATGCCGAAGTTGCCATTGCAAAGTATAAAGAGCAGCAGAACAATGTTCGCAACAACCGCGAATATGAGTCCTTAGCAAAAGAAATTGAATTTCAGGAGCTTGAAATCAAACTTCACGATAAGAAAAGTAAAGAAGCGAAGTTTAAAATTGACAGTAAAAAAGAACTTCTTACGGAAGCCAAAGAGCGTTTTGATATGCGAACTGCCGATTTGAAGCTGAAGAAGGCTGAATTAGATGAAATTGTCGGAGAAACTCAAAAAGAAGAAGATGAGTTGATCAAGAAATCCAATGAGGCAAAGAAGAAAATTGATGAACGTCTGGTTTTTGCATACAATCGTCTGCGCAGCAATGCGAAGAATGGACTTGCAGTTGTTCCAGTAGACAGAAAATCTTGCGGAGGTTGTTTTAACAAGATTCCACCCCAAAGACAACTTGATATTGAATCCAAGAAAAAAGTGATTGTATGTGAGCACTGCGGACGTATCTTGATGCCTGTGAACAAATAATCCAACGAACAAAATATACAAGGGCTTTCGAGCCCTTTTTTTGTGACCTGAAGCAACATGAAGTTTAACGATTACCGCATAGCGAAGGAGATCAAATCTCAACTCGAAGTCCTCGGATTCAAAAAACCGACAGATATTCAGTTTAAGGCGATTAAGCCAATTCTGGATGGTGAAGACGTTATGGCTGTAGCCCCAACGGGTACAGGTAAAACAGCTGCATTTGCTATTCCGGTATTGAGTAGGCTGGTCACTTCAGATGTAAAAAGAAAGAATGGGGTTCGTTGCCTGGTAATGGTTCCCACCAGAGAATTGGCAAAGCAGATCTCCGGAGTGTTCCGTGAAATTGGAGCGAAAACAAAGGTGCGTGTTCTCGGACTCTTTGGCGGAGTGGAGCAGGAGCAACAAATCCGAACACTGAAGAATGGGGTAGATGTATTGGTTGCCACACCCGGACGCATGTTCGACTTGATCAGTCAGGGGCACATCGATATTTCGAACGTTGAATTTTTAGTTCTGGATGAAGCGGATCTTATGCTTGACCTCGGCTTCAATAAGGACATCAAAGATGTCATGAGGTACATTCCTCGAAAGCGCCAGACATTGTTCTTCACTGCGACTATCAGTAAAAAGATAAAGTCGCTGGCCTATGACGTTGTGAAGGATGCCATTCGGATTCAGATCGCCCCGAAAAATCCGGTCTCGAAGAATGTCGATCATGCAGTGGCGTTTATTGAAATGGATGACAAGCGCTTTTTTCTTGAAAACATTCTGAAGGAGTACGAAACAGAAAAATTCATCGTCTTCGCGCGAACAAAGGTGCGCGTGGAACGAGTGGTAGCAGCCATGGCGCGTGCAGGAGTTGTAACAGAGGCGTTGCACGGTGGTATAGAACAAAAGGAGCGTTTTGCGATACTGGAGCGCTTCAGAACCGGAGATACTCGAGTTTTGGTAACAACGGATGTGGCAGCGAGAGGCATTGACATTCCCGCCATGGATTATGTAATCAATTATGATCTTCCGGACAATCCTGAGAATTATGTGCACCGTTGCGGACGAACCGGCCGTGGGACGAGCAAGGGGCAGGCCTTGTCTTTTTGCAGCGAAGGAGAAAAGGATTTATTGACTCAGATCGAAGAGTACACAGGCGAGGAAATCACGCGATATGATCTACATGAACAGGACTATAAAGAGATCCTCGAGGATTTGGACGACCCCTCTTACAATTGGCAAAAGCTGATAGATCAAACCAACAAGGAGGAAGGGAAGGAAGAAACCTGGTAAACAACCTTCAAGAATAGTTTTGTAGGGTTTTCAATGTGCTGTTTATGTGTTCCTCATTTTCAAATTGAAGA
>JBEGVI010000054.1:0-41267 GCA_041178485.1 Bacteroidota bacterium
ACAAATTATTGATCAACCAATTCATTTGGACTTTCTCAACCTAAATCTTCAGAAAAACGATCTTAGCATTTCATATTTTAAGAAATATAGTATATGGGTAAAAAACGACTATATATTTTATGTAGTAGAGAAGAAAAAAGAATTTGAGGAGATTAGAATTCAGCAAGAAAGAAATTTTTTCGAGAAAGTGTTAAATAAACTTTTCCGATATAAATTAAAACTGTTTCATAAATATTCCTAGGTAAACATAATCTAAATTAAACCTACTATCCCTATATATTAGTGTTCAAATCAAAGCTTTAACCGTTTAGATATTTACTTTTAGGATGAAAAGAATTGAGAAAGGATTGTTATATTTGAGTGAAAAAGTGGAGTCCAGAAACCACAAAATAAACGGGGCGTCACAGAAAAGCCAAATGAGTAAGAAGATGATCTTGTAAATTATGTCATACCATGAACTGGGATTTTTAAGAACTGTGTTGTACTATTCCATTGGACTTGTATTGCCTTTTATTTTTGCTCGTGCCATAATCACACTGTTAGTCAATGTTTTCAGTTTTGATGGAATCTTATACAAAAAAAGAAATCGGGATGTATTACATGCTGGATGCTTTGGCAGACATGTATTGACCCCCATTAATGAAACTGTTTCACCATTTATTCGAGGAACCTTTGGGTTGATTTTACCTTGGTGGTTACTAAAAATAATTTTTGGAAGAGGATAAAGTACATCTCTGATCATTGCGAATTGAATGTTACTTTATCAGTCAAAGTGAAACCATACAATGCTCCTTATTTTAAAACAAGAATTTGATAAAATGTAGGTGTTTTTTCATTACGAATATTTAAAATCCTTAAACGGAGACCTTTAGTATGGTAAGGAAAAAACGATTCTATTTTCCCTTCAACTCCTCCCTCAAATAACGCGCAGTATGTGATATCTCGCAAAATTTTTCAGCCACTTCTTCGGGTGTACCGGTAGCAATGATTTGTCCGCCTCCCCTCCCGCCTTCCGGTCCTACATCCACCACATGATCGGCGACTTTGATAATGTCTAAATTGTGTTCAATGACAAGTACAGTGTTACCCTCATTGACCAATCGCTGTAATACTTCAAGCAACTGCCGTATGTCTTCAAAATGCAATCCGGTGGATGGCTCATCCAGGATGTAAAATGTTTTTCCGGTACTTTTTTTCGCTAACTCCGAAGCAAGCTTTATACGCTGTGCCTCTCCACCGGAAAGTGTTGTAGAGGGCTGTCCAAGCGTGACATAGCCCAATCCAACAGATTTCAGCGTTGCCAAAGGACGGTAGATCTTGGGATGTGCTTCAAAGAAAACGGTTGCATCTTCGATGGTCATGTCCAGGACATCCGAAATGGATTTTCCACGGTAGCGCACCTCCAGTGTTTCTCGATTGTAGCGTTTGCCGTTGCACGTTTCACACTCCACAAACACGTCAGGAAGGAAATTCATCTCAACCACTTTCAATCCTCCGCCACTGCAGGTCTCACACCGCCCACCTGAGACATTGAAGGAGAACCTTCCGGGCTTGTACCCACGAATCTGAGACTCCGGAAGCGCTGAAAACAATGCGCGTATCTCATCGAACACCTTGGTATAGGTTACCGGATTCGAACGTGGCGTCCGTCCAATTGGACTCTGATCTATCTCTATGACTTTATCAAGGTGCTCCAACCCTTCAATTTTTTGATACGGCAGCGGTTTTTTTACTCCGTTGTAAATGTGCTTCAACAAGATCGGATATAAGGTCTGGTTGATCAGGGTTGATTTTCCGCTTCCTGAAACTCCCGTAATGCAACATAAGGTCCCCAGAGGAATCTTCAAATTCACATTCTTCAGGTTGTGGCCGGAGGCTCCGCTTAAACTGAGGTATTTTCCATTTCCCCGTCTACGTTTTTCCGGGACTTGAATAGCAAGTTTACCTGAGAGGTATCCGGTTGTAAAAGAACTCTCAGGAATGAATTCCTGCCAATTTCCGGCATTTACGATTTTTCCGCCATGTACACCGGCGCCAGGACCTATATCTACCACAAAATCTGCCGCCTCGATCATCTCCTTGTCATGTTCGACAACAATCACCGAATTCCCATTGTCCCGCAAGCGCTGCAGGGATTTAATTAAGCGTGTGTTGTCCCGTTGGTGCAGTCCGATTGATGGTTCGTCAAGTACGTACAGCACATTGATCAATTCGGTGCCAATCTGCGTTGCCAATCGAATACGCTGAGCCTCACCACCAGATAGGGTGCGGGCCGAACGGTGTAGGGTCAGATAATCTAAGCCCACCTCCAATATAAAACCGAGACGTGAGCGAATCTCTTTTAAAATTTCTGTCGCAATGATCTGCTGCTGTTCATTTAAAAATGATTCAACCTCAGTAAACCATTTTTGCAATTCTGAAAGGTCCATCTGAGCCAATTCGCCAATGTGCTTCTCTCCGATCTTAAAGTAGTGTGCCTCCCTTTTCAATCTCGTCCCATTGCATGCAGGACAAATCGATTTATTCATGAAATTTTGTGCCCAACGCTGAACTGAAGCTGAGCTCTCCTCCGAATGCCTAGTGATGAAATTGATGATGCCTTCAAAAACAAACACTTCCTCCCTACCCTTGCGTTCAATGTCTTCATTTCCATAAAGCAACACGTTCATCACCTCCTCAGACAACTCGCCCAAAGGAGTATTTACATTGAACCCGGCATGTTCAAGAAGGCGTTCAATTTTATCGAAGAACCAATTCTTTTTATATTCACCCATGGGAACGAGGCCTCCTTTCTTCAGTGACAATCCCGGGTCGGGTATGATCTTTTCAAGAGATGCCTCTGTCACTTCTCCCAATCCACTGCAATTTGGGCAAGCACCATATGGAGAATTGAATGAAAACAGGTTTGGTTCAGGTTCCGGATAAGCAATCCCTGTGGTAGGACACATCAGTGACCGGCTGAAATGTCGCACCGCTCCTGTTTCGAAGTCCATCACCATCATTTCCTTCCCGCCTTGCCTCATCGCCATGATCACTGCATCATAAATGCGCTTCTGATCGGTTTCACTCACCGCTAAACGATCCACCACAATTTCTATATCATGCACTTTGTACCTGTCGAGACGCATCCCTTTGCTGATCTCTCTGATCTCTCCGTCTACCCGTACTTTGGTGAAGCCCATGCGAAGTATTTGTTCGAATAACTCCCGATAATGCCCCTTACGGCCTTTGATTTTAGGTGCCAGAACAACAATCTTCCGTTGATTATATTCCTTGATTATCAATTCTACGATCTGCTCATCGGAATACTTCACCATTTTTTCACCGGTGTTGTAGGAGACAGCTGTCGACACACGGGCATAAAGCAAACGGAGAAAATCGTACACTTCAGTAACCGTTCCTACAGTAGATCTGGGAGACCTGGATACCGTTTTTTGTTCGATGGCAATTACAGGACTCAGTCCTTCAATTTTGTCGACATCCGGACGTTCCAAACCACCCAAAAACTGGCGGGCATAGGCGGAAAATGTTTCAATGTATCTGCGCTGACCTTCAGCATATATGGTATCAAATGCCAGAGAAGATTTACCACTTCCACTCAATCCGGTAAAAACTATCAATTTGTTGCGCGGCAACTCGAGATCCACATTCTTCAAATTGTGTTCTCGCGCACCAAAGACTTTTATTTTGCCGTCGTCATTCAATTGAAATAGGACTGATAGGGTTTCAGATCAACATCTTTGGCAGGAATCAAGAGATTGAACGCTTTGGCATGTACTGTCAATGAATTGGATAAAATCCAGGGATTCAATTTAACCAGTATTTTGTAATTAATGCCTTTTTCCGCTGCCCAACGAGCAAGATTTGCCACTGACCTATCAATTCTAACACTTTTTGTTCGCAAAGGTTTATACAATTGTTCTTTTTTAAGGACATACCCATATTTTTCCGGATCTTCAAAAATGAGTTTAACAGCAAGTATCCTGTACACATACCGTGCAGTTTCGGAATTCATGTACGTATCGAAATAATTGTCTGTCCCCTGCCAAGACATATCTTTCTTTACTCCGCCTATTCCTCTGTTGTATGATGCAGCAGCCAAATCCCATGAACCGAGCTCATCATAGGCCAATTTAAGATAATTACACGCGGCTTCTGTACTTTTTTCAATATTGAGGCGCTCATCCACTTCCGATGTAATAATCAATCCGTATTCTTTTGCAGTTTCGGGCATAAATTGCCAAAATCCCTGAGCACCGGCAGGACTTACAGCCTGCAAAAGATTACTTTCTATGACGGCAAGGTATTTAAAATCTTCAGGAATGCCATATTTTTTCAGAATTCGAATCAATGTCGGAAAATAACGGTGTGCGCGTTTTATTGTCTGTACGGTCGAACTTTGAAAATAGGTATTCACCAACAATTCCCGATCGAGTTTTTCATGGATATCTTCGTCCTTCAGAAGGATTGTCTTGCCACAAAATCTCATTGAGTCAGGTAGTTCAGGTATGCTAAATGAAGAGTGTTGAATTTTTTCAACAACAACTTTGGTTGGCCTTTGTCCGGTGCATGAACACAGAATTAGAATCAGTAGTAGGAAAGTTGCTTTCAGAGTATCGTTTATTTGACAGGTTCCTTAAATCGAAGAGTAAATCGATACAAATAAACAAAAATGAATGAAAAATAGAGTGCGAAAAATGGAACCCATAGCAATTGTCCTCCTTTAATCAGAACTATCAAAACACACGAAAGCGAGGCAGAAACGAGGCCAAGAACAAAAAACACTTGCCACACCTGCTTGTCTGTTTTGCCTGAATACGCCAAATGATGAGTGGTATGGTCCTTTCCCCCAACCATAGGTGATTTCCCTCTCCTTAATCGATTGATGACTACCGTCAAGGTGTCTGCTGCGGCAGGCGTAAAAGCCGTAAGTGTTAGGATCACACTGGCCCATGAATGCGTTTCCAAACCTGCAGACATGTTCAGGAGCAATTTAATACCAAAAAATGCGACAAACAATCCTATAAATTGACTGCCTGCATCTCCCATAAAGATTCTGGAAGGATAAAGGTTAAATTTCAGGAAGCCAAGGAGAGAGCCCAGCACTGCCAGAATGGAGAGACTCCAAATGTCGGTATTAACACCGTGGGAAAACCAGTGTGAAAACAAAAAGGTAATGAGTATATAAACAACTGTGGTGCCTGTTATGCCATCCATGTTGTCAAGCATATTTAGTGAATTCATTACAACGACAACCCAAAGTATAGTCAGTATGGCATCCACGTAATAATTGTGCGTCACCTGAAGAAGTGTCCCGGTAACAATAAAGGTCAGTCCGCAAAACACCTGAACGAACAATTTGGCGTACGGCCTAGTGTTGTAGGCATCGTCTGCGAGCCCCATTAAAAAAGCCAGACTGGCAGCTCCGAAGAGTCCGGTAAACTCATACCCAATTACAGCGTTGTGGAAAATGTTGCTTTCACTCTCAAGCATTACACATGCGATGGTAGAGAAAACAAAGACCACAAAAAAGGAAACTCCTCCCAGGGAAGGTTTAGATTGATTGCTCCAACGTATCACCACGTCATTTTTGTTGCGAATACCCAGAGTTTCTGAAAATTTTAAAAGCAAGCCATTGCAAAGAAGCGACAGCAAAAAACCTCCAAGGATAAATGCAACAAGTTCAAAATTTTCCGCAACCATCAATTAAAAAGGACTTTCAAAATTCCTAAACAATTCACCCAGAGCATCTTTCTCGGACACGATAGGCACATCTACTTTCCAGTTGATAGCGAGGTCAGGATCATTCCACAACAGCGTTCTCTCAGAAGCGGGAGAATAAGGTGCGGTGCATTTATACGAAAATAAGGTATTTTTTCTAATCGACAAAAATCCATGTGCAAAACCCGAAGGAATCCAAATTTGATGATGTTCTTCTTCATTGAGTTCTACGGCGAGATGTCGCCCGTATGATGCGGAATCTTTCCTCAGATCAACGATCACATCCACTACTGCTCCGCGCACGACAGAAACTAGTTTCCCTTGAGCGAATGGTGGAATCTGAAAATGCAAGCCACGAACCACGTTCAGTTCTGACAATGACAAATTATCCTGAACAAATTCAACGTCCCCAAGAATTTCACGGTAGCGTTCCTGATTAAAAGTTTCCAGAAAATGACCTCTGGAATCACTAAACACTCTTGGTTTAATTAAAACAGGACCATCTATGTCAAAATATTCAGTCATCATCTCCTGAAGATCCCGAGTATTGAGTCACGAAGCTGAAGGAACCATTTTTTCGGTTTAGAAAGGTCTTCTGATTCGTAATACCCATAGCCATACCCGTAACCATATCCGTATCCATATCCGTAACCATATCCGTACCCTGAATGTCTGGAAGCTTCGACTCCATTCAAGATGACATTCAATTTATCGATCTGCTGCATGTCGAACAACTCCTTCACTCTCAAAGCAAAATTTCGTTTTGAGAAATGGGATTTGAATACATAAATCGGAATATCTGCCTCGGTTAGGTTTTTCACGCCATCCGAAACCAAACCAATTGGAGGATTGTCAATGATGATTACGTCGTACTGTTCCTTGAGTTCTTCAATCAGTTCTGTATATCGTTTGCTCAACAAAAGTTCGGAGGGATTCGGTGGAATCGGACCCACAGTAATAAAATCAAGCCCTTCTATTGCAGAGTGCTGAATACATTGATCTAAAGTCACCTGATCGGTAATCAATCCACTCATGCCGTAATTGTTGTCGACATTAAACCCTAAATGCACTTTCGGTTTACGTAGATCGAGATCAAGAAGGATTGTTCGTTTACCCGACATTGCAATTATCCCTGCCAAATTAAGTGCAACGAATGTTTTACCTTCCCCGGAAATTGAGGAGGAAATAGCAATTGTCTTGTAATGAGGATTGACATAACTCATGTTGGTTCGAATCTTTCTCATCGATTCTGCCATCACCGATTTCGGCGAGTCATGCACCACAATTTGTGAATACTTCATGACCGATTTGGACATAGGTACACCCCCAAGTATGGTTGCCTGATCAGGCAAGACAGTTCGGAGGTCTTCCAGCATATTTATTTCATTAAATGTAAGGTACTTAAAGAACATTACACCCAATCCTAAAAGCACACCAAACATTACCAAAGAACTAAAAATCAATTTTCGGTTTGGTGAAATGGGTGAATCACTTACAACAGGCCGTGTCAAAATGCGGTTACTGGAGGAATATCCGGCATCTGACAATGAGTAAAGCGCTTTCTTCTCCGTAAGAAGATTGAAGTACTTTTCGTTCAGATCCTGAATGTTCTTCAAGCGCATGTACTCCATTTTTTTCTCAGGAAGACCCATAAAATTAGCTTCCAGTAATTCGATTTTCTCAGAAAGTGCAGCACTTTTCGTGACCAAGCGCTGGTAGGTTGAATTGACTGATTTGATCACTGTAGCAATCTTTCTCTGTATTTTTTTGTTGATCGCCTTCACCTCAGGATTGTCCTCTGTTACACGATAGAGTAAATCCTCTTTCTTTTCCAAGAGGTCAAAAAGTGCGGTAATTTGGCTGCCCAGCACCTGCTCATAACTTTTACCGATCAATTCAGGCAAAAGCTTGTACACATCCAAGCGTGAAGGATCATCCTGAATTTTCGAAGCCAGCAAACTCACCGAACTTATCTCATCGTTCAGGTTGTCTCTTTTCTCTCGAAGTTCATCAATATCACTGGAAAGTGAATTGTCAGGAAGTCCCATGTCCGTAAAATTCGTACGCAACTGAAAGAACCGTAGGCTGTCTTTGGAATTTTTCAAAACTGAAGAGAGCGAGTCAAGCTGAGAATCTATGAAATCCAGGATATTCTCTGAACTTTTACGTTGGGTTTCATCGTAATTGTCTATGAACGCATTTGCAACCGCCAGGGACAAATCGTAACACAATTCCGGGTTATTTCCCCGCACCTTAACCTGAATCGTATTCGCCACCGGATCCAGTGGATACACCTCAAGATTGCCAATGCATCTTGAAGCAAATGAACTTACACTGTTAAAAATGAAATGATGCTCATTCTGGTCGGCATCGATTTTGAACTCTCGGGGACTGGATGCTTTAATGACAATGTCGAAGTCTTTATTTACTAGATGGGTATTCAACCCACCCTTTATCTGCACTGGCACGCCTTGTTTGACATAATTCAACGTTACGGCTGTTCCGTCAAAGTCGACAGATATAGGTACAGAAACAAGAGCAGAATCCTTGAGTTCATAGGGTATCACATGAAAATTTCCTGTGTTATATCTTTCCTCTGTCAATACTCTTCCCCTAGAGTACACACTGACATTGTAATCGATGTTCTCAACCGCTTTTTCAAAGAGGTATTGAGAGCGCATCAGCTCGACGTATGAGGAAAGATTGGTCTGTCGAATATTTATGTTTTCAATGTCGAAAAGTTCCTTTCCCTTGTCAATAAACTCTAGCTGTAGAACCAGTGAAGACTCATACACCGGTTTCGTGTACCTTAAAACGAGAAATGCCAGTCCGGAAAAGAGCGCCACGAAGAGGATTGGCCACCACCAATGCCTTTTCAGGATCGTTTGAAGAATAAACGGATCGTAATCCTTATTGACAATGATGCTTTGCTTTTTCAAAGTTTTATTTGAAGATGTTTATAATGGCAAATACGGATAACACCGTAGATAAAAGTGAAATAATCGGCGTAGTGTCCTGTAACAACTCCCTCAAGAGATACGGTTGAGGCTCGACATAAATATAGTCGTTTGCCTGGACAACCAAATCAGCGTATTTCAGACCTTCGATGGTAGAAAGATCGATTTCAAAGACCTTTCGCTCGTTCCCGTACTTTCGAATTATTTTAATCTTGCTTGCCTTACCACGTTCCGGAATGCCGCCTGCCTGTGCCAGCACATCCATTAAGGTAGTTCTGACATTGGACAAAGGAATCACACGAGCGTCACTGCCGTTGCCCGGAAAAACGATGACCTTCTGACTAATTATCTTCACCTGAACAAAAGGCTTCTGATAGTATGCAGCATATCTGCTTTCCAACGTGTCTTCGCATTGTTGAACCGTCAAGCCGGTTACTTTGAGTTCACCAATGATGGGAACTTCAATCATCCCGTTGGGACGTATTCTGTACTCATATCCAAAAGCAGACAAATTGTTGCCAACCTGATTACCGGCAGCAAGTGACTGCAAAATCATCTCACCATTGTTTGTAGAAAGAGAAAATGTCAGTTTGTCGTCCTCTGAAAGCACATACTCCGTGGGCGCAGAAAACAAAACAGAATCCTTTTCAATTGCAGTGTCCTTTGGGGTTTTGAACATGACATTGCTGTTTATGCCACAGGAATGCAACACTATAAATGCCCCCAGAACATACGCGGACCTCAAGAGAAAAATCATTCGCATGCAGCCAGGAGTTTTTTGTAATAAGTTTCCATATTTTTCACCAGTCTCGTATAATGGAATTTGTCTTCTACGAATGTCCATCCATTTTGTGACATTTCTTCCCTAGTTTTTTTATTCTGAAGCAAAAAAAGCAATTTTTCTGAAAATTTCCCCACATCCAAGCTAGGAACAACAAACCCTGTCTTTCCGTCATTCACTACGTCTCTCACGCCTCCGACATCAGTTGCAACCACCGGGATACCCGAAGCCTGAGCCTCTATAAGACTCACCGGAGTCCCCTCATTTAAAGAAGTTAAACAAATGACATCCATTCCGGCATTGAACTTTGCAATATCCAAAATCCAGGAAGTCATAATAATCTGCACGTGTCGAGGCAATTTCATTTTTTCTATTCTCTCTTCCAACGCCTTTTTTTCGGTACCATCGCCGACAATAAAAAATTTCACCGGCACATCTATCTTCCGTGAAACTTGTTCAACCACATCGAGAAACATTTGATGGTTTTTCACCGGAACCACCCTGCCAATCAGTGCTACAGCGACCGTATGGTCGGAAATATCGAACTCAGCCCTGGCAAGTGACCGGTATTTTTCACGTGACTCTTTAAAACGGAGAAGGTCAAATCCCAAAGGTACAACCTGAATATGCTCTTTAGAACAGATCTTGTGGTCATCACTTAATTCCCTTTTCTGCAGTTCGGAAATTGCGATGATGCCTGATGAACGCTTCGCCAAACTTCGTTCAATGCTCTTGTACAGGAAGGTCTTAATTTTTCCGAAATAAGAATGAAAAACGTGTCCATGAAACGTATGGATGACTACAGGCACCTTCATTTTGAAGGCAGCTCTTCTACCCAAAGCACCGGCTTTGGAGGCATGCGTATGAACAATTTGCGGGTCAAATTCCCGTATAATTCTTTTCAACTCTCTGTATGCGGCCCTGTCACTTAAAAACCCAGGAGTTCGTTTCATCTCACGGAGCAGAACGGGCTCCACACCATACTCCTGTAAAATATGCAAGGAGTCGATTTCTCCCTCTTCTGGCATCCCCCCGACCAGTAAAGTCTCAAACTCATCCGATAAATACCTGGTCAAAAAAACAGCATTATATGTCGGCCCACCCAAATTAAATCGGTTGATGATCCTGAGTATCCTAATCCTATTTTGCGGGTCCTTCTTATCCACTAGTATCTTCAAATGATGTTCGATTTAGAGAACAAGTTTGCTCTCAGCATAGGATTGTTGAAAATTTATTCGATCCCTGAAAAATAGCAAATAGATAATTTTCAATTTTAAACTTTCCAAATCTTGCATGAAATTAGGGTTTTTCGGTCTATTTTGCATTGTCCTAGGCACATTTAACAGTTTACACGCACAAAATAAAGCAAGTGATGTACTGAAGGAAATGGTCCAGTCCCCTGAATTTCAATCTTCAGGAGTCTCTGTGTTGGTTACTGATTTGAAGACCGGCAACAGGATTGTTGAACATCAACCTTACTTAGCTCTTCCTCCTGCTTCGACGGTAAAATTATTTACCACAGCTGCAGCGCTTGAAATCCTCGGACCTGACTACAGGCCGGAGACGCGAATCTACAGAGACGGCATCATCAAAGACAGTGTCCTGCTTGGAAACATCTGGATCAGAGGTGGCGGCGACATGACTCTGGGAAGTAGATTTTTTAATGACAGTGATCACTTGAAAGATTTCCTAAACGCCTGGACAGACAGTTTGAAGTCAAAAGGAATTAAGCGCATCAACGGGAGTATCATCGCAGACGGTTCTGATTTTGGGTATTCAGGGGTGCCCGATGGCTGGTCGTGGGCAGATATTGGGAACTATTACGGTTCTGGTCCTTCGGGTGTCGCCGTATTTGACAACTCGATCCGCTATTCTTTTAAAACTGGAAGCCCGGGCAGTACAACCGAACTCATCAGAACTTTTCCCGAAGTCCAAGGTCTGACATTTTATAATTTCATCAGGTCGGAAAATGTGAGTGATGACAATTCTTACATCTATGGTGGACCCTATTCCACAGACAGATATGGAACAGGATCACTGCCTGCGAATAAGTCACAATTTGCTGTTCGTGGAAGCCTTCCGGATCCGGAGTTTCAACTTGCTGTAGAATTCAACAAAGCGCTGGAATCGGCCGGAATTGAGGTGACAAAAGAACCAAAAGGAGCACGGAAAGACCTTCTGTATACAACAGACCATTACGGCCTGGAATATTCCCTCATTTTTAGCTGGAAGGGCCAGAAAGTTTCCGACATCGTAAAACTCACAAACATGCGAAGTATAAATCATTTCGCTGAACAGCTAGTCTGCTTGATTTCCTACAAAAAAAACGGTGATGGCGCCTATGAAAAAGGAATGAAAGAAATCGAACGGCACTGGGCACAAAAAATCGATTCCAAAGGATTGTTTTTAAAAGATGGCTCCGGCCTTTCGAGAACAAATGGGGTGAGTGCCTATCATTTCTGTGAACTATTGAGGGCGATGGAATTAAGTACTCAAAAAGATGTGTTCCTGGCTTCGCTACCGGTGTCAGGAAAATCCGGCACATTGTTCAATTTATGCCGCAATCAACCCGGCCAGGGAAAGGTCACAGCTAAAAGCGGAACAATGGCCAGAATTAAATCGTACTCAGGATATGTGCTCACACAAAGTGGAAACAGGCTGGCCTTTGCAATCATTCTGACAAATTTTTCAGGAACATCCTCCGGTGCGGGTTCTTGGATTGAAAAGATACTGAACCAACTGGCATTATTGTAATTCAACCTCTACCACTTCTTCCCAAAATTCCCGAAGAGTCATGCCGGCTGAGGCAATCATCTGTGGAACAATACTCGCAGGAGAAAAACCGGGCGTAGTATTCACCTCGATCACGAATGGAGTATCATTGACCAGCATAAAATCGATCCTTGCTATTGAGCGCAATCCCAGGAGATCGTAGATGTTTTTTGCCCTTAACTGAACTTTATCCCGAATGGCATCAGGTATTCTGGCCGGCGTAATCTCTTGAGATTTTCCATTGTATTTCGCATCAAAATCGAAAAATTCGTTTTCGGAGGCAATTTCTGTCAATGGCAATGCGGTAAGTCCATTCTTGCCCCTGTAAACGCCACAAGTCACTTCGACTCCATTGAGAAACGCTTCAATTACTACCTCATCCCCCTCCTCGAAAGCAAGTTGAATTGCAGGAAGCAGCTGGTCTTGTGATTTGACTTTAGAAATGCCAAAACTTGAACCCGAATCACAAGGCTTAACAAATACGGGAAGTCCAAGTTTTTCAATGATATCTGAATCAGCTATGTGATCATTTCGTTTAAGCTTTACAGATTGAGCGACATCCATACCAAACGCACGCAAAAATTGGTTGCAAAACCATTTGTCAAAAGACAATGCGGATGCCAATGGACCAGAATTGATGTAGGGTACTGACTTTAATTCAAGCAAGGCCTGTAGCTTGCCGTTTTCTCCAGGATCGCCATGAACATAAACTACAGCAGCGTCAATTTTTATCGCGCCATTGGAAGAAATAAACGACATGCTGTCGATCGAGAAATCAAATTGTTTATCCCCGAGGATTGCAAAAAAACCATCCTTTCTCACCAGGACGGGAAACACTATAAATCCTGCTGGAAAATTTGCACTTATCGTTTGCGCACTTTTTAATGAAATTTCCCACTCCGAAGAAAAACCACCACAAAATATCCCGATATTCTTCATTCTTGCACGTTTAACTGCGAAGTTACATCTTCTTACAGCGGAACCCCGGTATACCACTCAAAGTTATTGCAAGCACATTGTTGATTTTTCCTGTTCAGAAAGATCAGCGGCAGGTTGACTCTATGAGAGAACAGAAAATGTTGAAAAGGTTTGCCTTAAAACGACCTCATTTTACAGCGGTTTGGTTTATATTTGTCGCTGTTTTAGCAAAATACGTCTTGAACCTATGTTACGAAATTTAATTCTAACACTATTTGCTTTTCAATGCTTTCAGGCATTTTCGCAAACGGCCACGCTTTTCAGCGACAATTTTGAATCCACAGCGGGCGCATGGATGATACAAGGTTTGGAAACTCCTAACAAATGGCAACAGGGAAATTGTGCAGGAAATGGACTCACCGTCTCCGGAGACAGCGCGCTCTATGTCAGTGACGGAACCGCGGGTACAGGCTGCACTGTATCGTATACATATCAGAATGCCCCTTCAGGTTCAGGTTCACTTTTTACTCTGGCTTATACAACTATTGATGCGTCATGTGCCTCCTCTCTTGAGCTTTTCTTTGATTACAGAAATGCAGGCGTTGTGACACAGGATTACACAGAGGTGGTGTACAGCACTGATAACGGAATCTCATGGACAACTCTCAGCACCTTGCCCGTCAACACTCCCTGGGCTAATACATCCATAAACTTACCTGTTGCTCTCAATTTCAGTACCTTTGAAATTGGATTCAGATTCACCTACGACGAAGCAAATACCGGCACTGAGCCGACGGCTATAGACAATGTCCGAATTACAGGGATTGACACACAAGTCCCAGTCATTGTTTGTCCTGTGGCACTCACTGAATCTTTGAACGGATCATGTGATGCAATCGCAGATGATTATGGAAAGAATCTGGTGGATCTTTCTGACAACTGCACTGACTCTGCCAGCATTGTTGTAACACAAAATATACCGATTGGAACAGACATGGGACTTGCCCCGGGTGGAACAATCAACATTATCGTAACAGCAACGGATGAAGCAGGAAATTCGAACAGTTGTAACTTTACCTTGACTGCTGTTGACGATACAGATCCTCAAATTACATTTTGTCCCGGCGATACTGTCATTTACGTTGGCAACACTTGTGAAGGACTGTTAGGAGACTATGCTGCTCTAGCGACAGGAACCGATTTTTGTTCGCCAACTCTGAACATTACTCAAACTCCGGTTCCGGGGACTGTCATTTCAGGTCAAAACATAACAACTCCTGTTGTCATTACATTAGAGGATGCAAGTGGCAATTCGATTTCATGTAACCTGAACGCACTAACACTGGATACTCTACCTGTTGAGGTAATCTGTCCGACAGACACTTTAGTGTATGCCGATGCAAGCTGTGACGGAGTATTGTTAGACTACACGAATGCAGTTACTACTACAGATAATTGCGTATCCAGCGTAAGCTTATTGATTGCACAATCTCCGCTTCCCGGTTCATCGATCACAGCGGATCAACAAATAACCATTACCGTTACCGGAGGCATCCCTGCTACACCTGTCAGCTGTCAGTTTACTGCGGTATTGATTGACACGATTCGGCCGACGATTCTTTGTCCAACACCTACACCACTTATTTTGAGCAATTCATGTGATGTCACAATGACAGACTACACCTCTCTTGTTGGTTGGGCAGACAATTGCGAGAGCAGTGCATCAAACATGATCTTCAGTCAGGTGCCTGCAGGTGGAACCATCATTGACACTACAACTGCCGTTACGCTTACCGTTACCGATCCTTCTGGAAACTCAATTTCATGTGGTTTTATTCAGACAGTCATCGACAACATCAACCCTGTGGTGAATTGCCCTTCTGACCAAGTTCTCAACTTAAACAGCAGCTGTTTTGCCACTATTCCTGATTTTGGAGTATTGGTCACTACTTCTGACAATTGCTTTTACAATTCAGCAGTAAGCATTAGCCAAAGTCCTCTTGCCGGAACGACCTTGAACGGCCCCGCAGTAATTACCATCACGGGAACAGATGAATCAGGAAATCAAAGCACATGTGCATTCAATGTTACGATAGCCGACAATACTGCTCCTGCGGTAACATGTCCTTCAGATGGTGCTATGTCGCAAAATGCTTCATGTGACTATCTTATGCCTGATCTTTCGGGGACAGTAGCATATTCTGACAACTGTACTGTACAAGGCAGCTTGATTTTTGTGCAATCACCCGCGGTTGGCACCAGCCTTCCTGCCGGAGTTCACACCGTACAGATAACCGTTACGGATGAAGGCGGTTTGCAGGGCACATGTTCCTATCAATTAACTGTTGAGGATCAAATTCTTCCACAAATTGCTTGTCCCGGAAACCAGAACCTAACAGTAGATGCAGGTTGCAATACTGTTTTAGGAGACTATTCCGGTGACGTCACCGTATCCGACAATTGTACCTCTGTTGGTCAATTGCTCATCACCCAAGCGCCAACGGCAGGCAGTTCGATATCTTCAAACACGCAAATAACTATGACTGTTGAAGATCTGAACGGCAACAGTGTCTCCTGCAATTTTTTCGCGTTGATTGTCGATAATACAGCACCAACACTGAACTGTCCGCTCTCTCTCACGGTGACGGCTACTTCTGCATGTGAATACCTAGTTCCTGATATGGGAACTGAAGTAATAGTAAATGACAACTGTCCTGCAGGTCTTGTTCTTACTCAAAACCCGCCGATAGGCACACCGATTTCTTCAGGTCCCGTTTCAGTATTGATCACGGCAAATGACGGGAACGGAAACACGACTTCTTGCGCAACCTTGTTGACACCAAGTGATTTTCAGGCACCGATTGTGAACTGTCCAGCACCGGCACCGGTAAATATCGGAACGAACTGTGACTACACACTGCCGAATTTCTCCGGATTAACACTTGTTTTAGACAACTGCTCAAACTTTCAAATCGTTCAAACACCCGCTGCCGGAACTGTTTTAACTACTGGATCACACAGCATACAAATGGATGTGATTGACATTGGTGGAAACACGGCACAATGCTCCTTCATCCTGGATGTTTTTGAAACTGTGCCACCTGTAATAACCTGTCCGAATGACACTATCCTGTGTTCAAATGTCTACACATTCACTGATCCGGTTTACAGTGACAATTGTTTTGCATTCATCACACAAACAGACGGTACTGGACTCACTTCAGGCAGCACTTTTCCTATAGGTTCAACCACTACTTTATCCTATGTAGTAGCTGATTCTTCAGGCAACTCGGCCGGGTGTTCATTCAACATTACTGTTCTCGATTTTCCATCAGCAGCAGACATCTTAGTTGATTCAATTTCTCTGTGTGATGTGACAAGCGCCGTAGTTGAAGCATTGCCTGTTACGAGTGGATCCGGACAATGGACTATGTTAAGCGGGCAAGGTTCGATAAACAATCCTTCCTCCAATCTCACCGGGATCAACAACCTGAATTACGGTACAAATGTTTTTGTCTGGACAATTTCTTCAGCATCTTGTGGTTCATTGACTGATACTTTGTCGATTTACACGTATCAGTCCCCTATTCCGGCCAGCACGATTGATACCGTATTGCTGTGTAATGAATCTATTTTAGAGCTTTCTGCGAATGTACCGTTGTATGGCGCAGGTGTCTGGTCAACTACCCCAGGTCCGATCATCACAGACCCGCAGGTTGCCGTAACCACTGCATCAAACATTAACGATGGTTGGAGTCAGTTCATTTGGACTGTCTCGAATGGATCTTGTCCGGTAACTTCAGACACAATGAACGTCTACAAAGTACCTGTTGCATCCATTGCCCTGACTGACACTTCGGTTTGTATCGAAGATGGCGCATTTGATGTGAATGGCTCGGGCATTATCGCTGAACAAAATTCACTTTGGGTATTCATCGCCGGGGCGGGAAGTCTCACGAATCCGCTGACCAGCACCGTTACCGTCGACCAACTGAATATCGGCACCAATTATCTTGTTTACACTGTCAATTCGGACCTGTGCTTATCGTCTTCAGATACTGTCATAATCTCCGCATCATTGTGCGACGGATTTCAGCCTGAGTTTCCTACAGTGATTACCCCAAATTTTGACGGTAAAAATGACTTATTTGTAATCGACTATCTGAATGAACTGTATCCAAAATGTGCCGTTACCATTTTCAATAGATGGGGTTCAGTTGTTTTTGAATCAACAGGATATGCAGATCCATGGAACGGAACCTATAAAAATGAGGAGCTTCCAATGGGAACGTATTTCTTCAAAATTGATTTGAAAGATGAGAATAACACCATTTACAATGGTCCAATCAGTATTATCCGATAAAAATTCCTGATCATGAGAAAAATTACATTTATTGTCTTGAGCGTACTGTGCAATAGTATCCTTCACGCACAGCAGGAATACCAGTTTTCCAACAGCGCATACAATCCCTATGTTCTGAATCCGGCAGCAGGAGGATTGACAGATGTTATGCATTTTGAACTGTCCAGCAGAATACAGTGGATGGGGTACGACGGTGGTCCACAAACATTCATGGCATCAGGGAACAGTCAGTTTACCTTCAAAAAGAAAAAAGACAATGTGTTGAGTGAATTCAATTCAGAAGGAAGCAAGCTTTTTGAATCACCCAAAATTAGTATCGCAAAGAAAAAGCACATTGTTGGTGGTAAAGTATGGAATGATGCCATCGGGCCTTTTGCCAAAACATCTTTGCAGGGGAGTTATGCATACCATCTGCCGCTGACTAAAAAATTGAACTTTGGCGTAGGTATTGGATTAGGAATCAGCAATTTTAGAGTAAATGAAAATAAAGTGAAGCTCTATCAATCTGATGATGCAACATACTCTCAGTTTTTAGGAAATACATCACAACAAACACTCGGGGATGCCCAGGCCGGTCTGGTTGTGTACGGAGAACGATTTTATTTTGGTTTAAGCACAATGCAGCTTCTTCAAAACAATGTTGTATTGAACGATATCGTAACGGAAAGCAACTACAACAGACACTTTTTTGCAATGATGAAATATAAGTTAGGTGTTACAAAAACATTGGCTTTAGAACCAACAGTCGTAATAAAGTCCGTAGCCAACAGTCCGGTTTCGTACGATCTCGGTGCGCGCCTGTTGTCAAAAAACAGAACATGGGCCAGTTTGCAATACCGAAGTGGAAATACAGTGATTTTTCAGTTGGGAAGCAACCTCATAATGAACATGTATGTGGCATATAGTTATGAATACAGTTCAGGAAAAATCCGCGCTGCAAACAACGGCACCCATGAACTGCAACTTGGCTGGTATATCGGGAAGAACCGCGATCTTGAACAGGAATTGAAAGACAAGGAAAAAGGAAAAGAAAAGAAAGGAAGCTCTTCCGAAGACAAACAGTAAAAAATGCGGTTTCTTTACTTCGTACTTTATATTATTTTAAAGTACCCTCTGCGCATATTTTATCCCAGGGTCCATACAGTAAATTCACCTAAGAATTTTTTTGGCAGAACTATATACGTATCCAATCATGCGGCATCTTTCATGGATCCGCTGGTGGTGGCATCTTTCAGGAATCCCATTGTTTTCTTCTTGACAAGATCAGACGTTTTTACTCCGATAAGCAAGCCTGTTTTATGGGCGGCACACATGCTTCCAATCTACCGGCAACACGATGGAGTTGATACGAAGGATGAAAATCAAAAGACCTTCGAATCATGTGCAAAAATCCTTAAATACGGCCGAAACTTATTGATCTTCGCCGAAGGATTTACAGACGACGTATTCATTAGACGCTTGAAGCCAATCAAGAAAGGGGCGGTGCGCATAGGTTTTTCCTCACTCGAATACATGCAATGGAGGAAAAAGGTATACATTGCTGCTGTTGGGTGCAATTATCAGGACCCAAATCAAATGCGAAGTGATTTTCTTATTTCAACATCCCACAAAATTTGTTTGAATGATTTTAAAGAAGCCTACAAGGAAAATCCAACCAAAGTAATCAACGAACTCACGAAGCAGATTGAGGATTTAATGAAGGCGCAGATAACGCATGTTGAAAGAAAAGAATGGTGTGAGTTTCACGAAAACGTGATGCGCCTTACCCGCAAAGGAATGAATGCCCACAACTTTGACCGTAACATCCCTCTCAAAAAGCGCTGGCATTACTCGCAGAATCTTGCCAACTGGTTGAATTCATTGTCTGATAAAGAGCTTGAGAATCTTGAGGAATTGAACTCCGGAATGTCTTCTTATTTTGCTGAACAAAGTTCGAAAGGCATCAATGAAAATTACGTTTTTGAGGTAAGTGAAAAAAAGAGACTGAGCAGGTTTAACGAACTTGTCAAACTCATCCTGCTCGCACCTTTTGCAATTTTGGGAATTCTGCACTGTGCCATTCCCTATCTCGCAGTGAAGAAATTTGTTGAGAGTTCGTTCAAACGAAAAGTTTTCTGGGGATCGGTAAAACTACTTCTGGGTATGATCTCGATGGGGATCCTGAATATCCCGTTTATCTTTTTGTTTGAGTCCTATATCTATCCCAGTTATTTGTTGGGAATTCTCTATTACACCCTCATTGGATTGTTCGGTTTGGCAGCCTATATATGGGGAATTAATTTTAAACGTTTCAGAGAAAAAGGGACTGTTAAAAGTGCGGATCTGACAAATATGATAGAAGCCAGGAAAATTTTACTTCAAAAAATCCAAAAGTCTATTCCTGTAAGCTGATGTGTCAACTCCTCGAAAACAGGAATACGATCACAAATCCAAGCAACAAGGAGATGCCAACATTAAGAAAGGCAAGAAGGTAAGAGCCCGACTGAAAAAGCTGAACTGTATCATTGCTAAACGTACTGAATGTACTAAACCCTCCACAAAATCCAGCAATCAAAAGTGGATTGAGCCACGTATTATCCGAATACTTCGGTATTGCCCAATAAAATACTGCACCGAGGACAGTTGTCGCTATTAGATTGGATAAAAGAGTTGCGAGAGGAAAAGACGTTACGAAATACTTTATCTGCAGTTGACCTAAGAAATATCTGAGTACGCTGCCAATCCCTCCTCCGATAAATACAAGAAAAATATTCATTTCGGCGACAATTTTACATAAACAAAACGGTGAATCAGTATCACTGCGCATGTGCCAACAAGTGCTCCCCCTAAAATATCAGAGGGATAATGCACGCCGAGATAAACACGGCTTAAAGATACCAACAATGCACAAGGGACCAGTATCAGCAGCAATCTGGGGAAGTTGTTTTTAAGTACAAGCCATGCACCTGCGGTCAAAGCAAAAAAATTAGCTGCATGTGAGGAAACAAATCCATACTTTCCTCCCTTATAATACGTGCCGTCATTTTGCAGATAAAGATGAAGTTTGGATTCAAGTAAAAGATTGTGTGAAGGTCTGTAGCGTTGAAAAATATTTTTAAAAAGATGAACTGAGATCAGATCTGACATCAGGACAGCAGCAAGTATAAAGAATACAAAAAAGACAAGCTTTCTTCTGTCAAAAATCCTGGTGGAAAGAATAAACACATACACATACAAAGGAATCCAGAACCATCTGGTGGAAATGAGCCACATCACCTCGTCCAAATAAGGATTGTGAAGGCCGTTGATAAGAAGCAGAAGGCTGTGATCGATCTCCTCAAGAAGGTTCATCCGTCAATTTTTTCCAAATAATGTCCTTCAGCGTTTCAAGTCCGAACTGCGCAACAGAAGAGATAAATACGAAAGGTACTTTAGGCAGGTCTTTAGCCAAATCCTGACGCAATTCTTCATCTGTAACGTCACTTTTTGTGATTGCTAAAATTCGTTCTTTGTGAAGCAGTTCCGGATTGTACTGTTTGAGTTCATTGAGCAAAACTTTGTACTCCTTATGGATATCCGGACTATCTGCAGGGACAAGGAACAGAAGAAGCGAATTGCGTTCTATATGCCTTAAAAATCTCAATCCCAAACCTTTTCCCTTGTGTGCACCTTCAATGATACCAGGAATATCGGCCATCACGAAAGAGCGGTGATCTCGATAGGAAACGATGCCAAGGTTTGGACGAAGCGTGGTAAAAGGATAATCGCCGATTTCAGGTTTTGCGGCAGAGATCACACTGAGCAAGGTACTTTTACCCGCATTTGGAAAACCAACCAGCCCAACATCTGCAAGGACTTTGAGCTCGAGAATCTTCCATCCTTCAAAACCTTCTTCTCCGGGTTGCGCATATCTCGGCGTTTGATTCGTCGGTGATTTAAAGTGATTGTTCCCCATACCACCGCGACCTCCACGTTGCAAAATGTGTTGTTCCCCATCTTCTGTAACTTCAAAGAGGATTTCTCCTGTCTCTTCATCACGTGCAACGGTGCCAAGTGGAACATCGATAAACTCATCCTTTCCCTGAGCACCTGTTTTCAAATTACCGGCGCCATGTGCCCCGTGACCTGCCTTGATGTGCTTTTTATACTTCAGATGAAGCAAGGTCCAGAGTTGAGCATTGCCTCTTACTATTACATGTCCCCCACGTCCTCCATCGCCTCCGTCAGGCCCACCTTTTGGAATGTATTTCTCACGTCTGAAATGGGTTGAACCACCGCCTCCGTTTCCTGAAGTACAATGAATCTTGACATAATCAACAAAGTTATCCGAAGCCATAAGTCCTGTAAAGGTAAGAACTATTGTCTGACTAAATAAAAAAGCCGGCTCACACCGGCTATATGAAATCTAAATCCAAAGAATCAATGTTTGTCGATAGCGTCAAACAAGCGCTGTGAGATTTCATCAATCGAACCAATGCCATCGATGGAAACTAGTTTACTCTGTGACGCATAAAACTCCTTTACCGGTGCAGTTTCTGCATTGTAGACTCTTATTCTGTTTGCAATCACTTCCGGATCAGCATCATCCGCGCGTCCGCTCACTTCAGCTCGTTTTTTCAAACGCTCCTTCAACTGATTTTCTTCAACTTCCAAGGCAAGCATTAAAGTTATACTCGTATTCAACTCTTTAAGAAAATCATCCAGTGCAACAGCCTGAGGGTTTGTTCTTGGAAAACCGTCAAAAATAAATCCTTTAGGATCATTATGCTTCGTAACTTCACTCCTCAGCATGTCAATGGTAACCTCATCCGGCACAAGTTGCCCCTTGTCCATGTAACTCTTGGCTAGAAGACCCAATTCTGTCTCTCCTTTAATGTTTGCTCTGAAAACATCTCCCGTTGAGAGATGCACAAGTCCATACTTGGAAACTAATTTTTCGGATTGCGTTCCTTTTCCTGATCCCGGAGGTCCAAACAAAACTATATTCAACATAAGCAATTATTCGTTATACTTCTTTTAATTGATAAATCGCATTTAAATTTCTTCCTTGTTCATCATAATCCAGTCCGTATCCAACCACAAATAAGTTGGATATCTCAAACCCCACAATATCAGGAGGACGAGTTCCTTTGAATGCCTCTGATTTAAATAAAAGGGTACACAACCTGACTGAAGACGCTCCATGTGACTCCAATAGTTGCAGGATCTTATCCATCGTTAATCCCGTATCTACAATGTCTTCCAATACAACCACCTCCTTGCCGGAGACAGGTCTGTTCAAACCAATAAGTTCATCGACTTGTCCTCTTGAGGCAGTGCCCGAGTATGAACTCACTTTCACAAAAGAAATTTCACACGGAAAGTCAATCTGCTTCATCAGGTCGGAAGCGAACATGAATGCACCATTCAATACAACCAGAAACACGACATCCTTGCCGGCATATAGCTCGTTTAACCTACGACCAATAGCATGTACCCTTTCCTGTACTTGCTGTTCGGTGAGATAGATCTCAAATGTTCTGTCGTGTAACTGAATCAACTATAGGTCGTTTGAGGTCGCAAAGTTAGGGATTATCCCTACAAGGAAGGGTACAAAATATTTGGAAACTTTTCAACGACAGAGGAATGTCAGCTATCTTTGTTCTATGAATAAGGTGGGATCAGATAAGTTAAATTCACGAATCGGAATGCTCGGCGGAGGTCAATTGGGCAGAATGTTTATTCAGGAAGCGCTCAATTTGAACGCAGAAGTTCACGTGTTGGATCCGGATCCCTATGCACCCTGCAGAAACATAGCAGAAAGTTTTACAGTGGGCTCATTGAATGATACATCAACCGTACTGGATTTTGGCAGAGACAAAGATATCCTCACAGTAGAAATTGAAAATGTCAGTATAGAGGCATTGGAAGAATTGGAAAAAGCAGGAAAACGAGTGTTCCCTCAACCGTTCGCCCTGAGGACAATAAAAGACAAAGGAATTCAAAAGCAATTCTACGATTCCAACGGCATTCCAACATCCTCCTTCAAACTGATCGCATCCAAATCGGATATCACTGAGAAGGACCTTCCGTGCGTACAGAAATTAAGAACCGGCGGTTACGATGGGAAGGGTGTGCAAGTGCTAAAAACAGCGGCAGACCTTGAAAGGGCTTTTGATGCACCAAGCGTATTAGAAGAACTTATTGATTTTGAAAAGGAGATTTCGGTAATCGTTGCAAGGAGCCCCTCTTTAGACCTTGTATCCTACCCGGTGGTGGAATGCGAGTTTAATGCGGAAGCCAATCTTGTCGAACTTTTGTTTTCGCCCGCCGAGATTTCCGAAGAGCTTGAACAAAAAGCTCGCCTGCTGGCATTGGAAGTTATTGAGAAACTCGGTATGATCGGAATTTTGGCAGTAGAACTGTTTGTTACCAGATCCGGTGAAATCCTCGTGAACGAAATTGCCCCAAGACCTCACAACAGCGGCCATCACACCATAGAATGCAACGTAACTTCTCAATTTGAACAACACCTTCGTTCCATCCTGGATCTGCCTCTGGGCTCAACAAGAATGATCTCGCCGGGTGCCATGATCAATCTGCTTGGCGAAAAAGGATATGAGGGAGAAGTCCATTTCGCAGGACTCGAAGATGCACTTAAACAAGATGGGGTTTTTCCACACCTTTACGGAAAGAAAATAACCAAGCCCTTCCGAAAAATGGGGCACATCACCGTAACAGGTTCAAAAATGTCAGACATTAAGTCGAAAGCAAAAAAACTAATTGAGTCTGTTAAAGCCATAACCAACTAAGGACTATACCTCATTTTAGCGCTTTAATACCTTTTCAAAATCCTTAAAGGATGTTAATTTTTATTTTGTTTAACTTTTTAATTTGTTTGTTAAACATTTTTGTTTAAGTTTGTGACGTATTCATTAAACGTTTTGATATGTCAACACTTGAATTCAACGAAGCGCTCATAGGTTTACAAGGCAACTTGCATTCATTCGCAATGAGTTTTACACGCAACAATGAAGATGCGCAGGACCTTACTCAGGAAACGATGCTTAAGGCCATAACCTACAGGAATTATTACGCCCCGCAGACAAACTTTAAGGCATGGGTGTTTACAATTATGAGGAACATTTTCATTAATCAGTACAGAAGGAAAGTGAAGTCAGGAACCATTTTTGACCATTCCCAGGACCTGTATCTGCTGAATCAACCAGGCGATGCATTGAATTCTCCTTTACAGAAACTGGCAGTTTCAGAAATTCAGACTCAGATTGATAAACTTGAAGACGAATACAAGGTGCCTTTTCACATGCATTTTAAAGGATTCAAATACAAAGAAATATCTGATCAACTCGGTATTCCGATTGGCACTGTTAAAAGCCGTATATTCATCGCCAGAAAAAAACTAATGGAATCATTGCCGGAATTCAATTACAGTCTCAACTGATGAAGAAAGTTACGATCATCGGTGCCGGTATTTCCAGCCTTTCCTCAGCCGCATTTCTCTCCAGAGAGGGATATGATGTAACCGTACTTGAAAAAAATACGAGCATTGGTGGTCGTGCAAGGCAATTTAAAGAAAATGGCTTCGTATTCGACATGGGGCCAAGTTGGTATTGGATGCCTGATGTATTTGAGCAGTTTTATCAAAAGTTTGGACACACTACAAGTGATTTTTATGACCTTGTTCGTCTGGATCCTTCCTACAGAATCTTTTGGCAGGACAACAGCCATTCGGATATACCGGCAAGTGAACAGGAGTTGTTTGCCTGGTTTGAAAGTTTAGAGCCAGGTAGCAGTCCCAAACTGAAAAAGTTTCTCTCTGAAGCGAAGTACAAATATGAAGTAGGCATCAACGATCTGGTATACAAACCCGGGTTGAGTCTTACGGAATATGCGGATGTGAGAATTTTAAAAGGTTTGTTTAAACTGAATCTACTCTCCTCCTTTTCAAAATACATTCGTCAGTACTTTAAAAACGATAAGATTCTCAGCCTGCTAGAGTTTCCGGTATTGTTTCTCGGTGCTATGCCGGAGGAGACGCCAGCACTGTACTCACTCATGAATTACGCAGACATTTCTCTGGGTACCTGGTATCCAATGGGGGGAATGCATAAGTTTGTAGAGGCTTTCGAACAGATAGCTCGCGAAAATGGTGCATCCATTTTAACCGAACAGAACGTCACCGGAATGAAATTCGTGAATCGAAATTTATCACATGTAGTTTCTAACGGACGTGACTTTGAGACAGATGTTCTTGTTTCAGGCGCTGATTATCGCCACACTGAAACCGTATTGAATGGAAAAGCAAACTACAATGAGGGATATTGGAACAAGCGTACCATGGCACCGTCTTGTTTGTTATTCTACATCGGAGTAAACAAACGCGTAGAAAACCTGTTGCACCACAATTTGTTCTTCGACGAGCCATTCGCACAGCACGCTGTGGAAATTTATAAAGACCCGAAATGGCCGACTGCGCCACTTTTTTACGTTAGTGCGCCTTCGAAGACCGACCCTTCAGTAGCGCCTGGAGGTCATGAGAACATTTTCATGCTTATTCCCATCGCACCGGACCTTGCAGACAATGATGCCTTGCGTGAACAATATTTCGAACTTCTGATGGAACGCCTTGAAAAGAGAACAGGTCAGCGTATCAAAGAGCACATTGTCTACAAGAAGAGTTACTGTATTTCCGATTTCAAAAAAGATTACAATGCTTTCAAAGGCAATGCCTACGGACTTGCCAATACGTTAAGACAAACTGCTTACCTCAAGCCATCTTTAAAAAACAAACACCTCAACAATGTATATTACACCGGTCAATTGACGGTGCCAGGTCCAGGCGTACCTCCCTCTATTATATCAGGAGAAGTCGTGGCCCGGGAAGTTATAAAAGATCACCCACTAAACAAACGCTAACACTGAAATCAAACCATCCATGAAAAAACTATTTGACACAGTATCTCACGAAATGAGTATGCTTACCACAAAACGGTATAGCACCTCCTTTTCCCTAGGAATTTCCTTTTTACATAAAAACATACACAAGCCCATTTATGCTATTTATGGATTCGTTCGGTTTGCAGACGAAATCGTTGATTCCTTTCACGGATATGATCAGGAAAAAATGTTGAAGGAATTCAAAGAACAGACCTATGTTGCTATTGAACAAGGAATTTCACTGAACCCGATACTCAATAGTTTTCAATGGGTGGTCCGAGAGTACAACATTCCGTCTGACCTAATTGAAACCTTTTTGAACAGCATGGAAATGGATCTCGTCAAACACTCTTACGACAAGGACAAATACGAGCAATACATCCTCGGTTCGGCTGAAGTAGTAGGGCTGATGTGTCTGAAGGTGTTTGTGAACGGTGACGATGATGAATACGAGCGATTAAAGCCTTTTGCCATGAAACTTGGTTCAGCTTTCCAGAAAATCAATTTCCTGCGTGATCTCAAAGCGGATTATCAGGAACTCGGGAGAACTTATTTTCCAGGTATTGACCTCAACGAATTTAACGGAACTGTTAAAAAAGAAATCGAAGCAGACATTGAGATCGATTTCAAAAAAGGATACGAAGGCATTCTTCAGCTACCTAAAAAGGCACGATTTGGGGTGTACATGGCATACATTTACTACTACAAATTATTTGCTAAAATCAAGGCGACACCGGCTGAAGTGATTCTGAATGAACGCATCCGTATTCCAAACAACAAGAAGTACAGATTATTTGTAACTTCATTCCTCAGACACAATTTAAATCTTCTCTGATTGAATAATACTACACAAGATCAGGTTATCCTGGTCAATGAATACGATCAGGAACTTGGACTGATGGAGAAGCATGAAGCCCACCGAAAAGGACTTCTCCACAGGGCATTTTCAGCCTTTGTTTTCAACAGCAAAGGAGAACTATTGTTGCAAAGGAGAGCTTTTGGGAAATACCATTCCGAAGGCCTCTGGACGAACACATGCTGTAGCCATCCAATCTCAGGTGAATCCATCGTCGATGCAGGAAAACGAAGACTTAGTGAAGAAATGGGATTTGAAACGGATTTAACACCCTCTTTCAACTTCATTTACAAAGCAGAACTCGACAATGGCTTTACTGAATTTGAACTTGATCATGTACTGATAGGCATCTCTGACGAAACGCCGCATTTAAATACTGCTGAAGCGATGTCTTTCAAGTGGGCAAGTCTTACCACCATCAAGGAAGACATTGTGAAAAATCCTTCTCAATTTACGGTTTGGTTCAGAATCATCATGGACGAACACTACGAAGAACTCAAATCAAGTATAACCCATGAAAGTATGTAGAAGAGAAACATTCAATTCAGCCCATCGCTTGTTCCATCCGGAATGGAGTGATGAGAAGAATTTTGAGGTATTCGGAAAATGCAGCAACCCTAATTTTCATGGCCATAACTATGTCATCGAAACCTGGATCGAAGGAGAAATAGATCCAATTACGGGGTATGTAATCGACCTAAAACAACTAAAAGACCTCATCCGGAACGAGATCTGCGAACGCTTCGATCACCGCAACCTGAATTTGGATTGCCCGGAATTTGCCCACCTCAAACCTTCAGCTGAGAATATAGCTGTTGTTTCCTGGAATTTGCTCAGAGAAAAATTAGATGCGAAATACAAGCTTACTATCAAACTTTGGGAAACGGAGAATAACGTGGTAGAGTATTGCGGAATTTGAGCAACAGGGAATTGTTATTCTGTATCAAAGGAGAAATTCCTCAATGTTTCCCGGCGTGACTACATTAAATGTATGATTTTCATAGTTTCGCTTGAAGGTCTTACTCAAATATGTTCTTGCGTTCTCTTTCCACTTTATTTCAAACGCATGAAATACCTGATCTTCTTCGATAACTAAATCAATTTCCTGTTGATCCACTGTTCGCCAAAAAAAGAATTTAACCCAACGGTTATCATACGTGTATTTTTTATACAGCTCACTGATTACGTAATTTTCCCAAAGTGCACCAATATCAGCCCTATTTTCAGGTAAATTAAAGTTTCCAATTAAGGCATTCGCTACACCATTATCTATAAAATAGATTTTTCTGCCCTTTTTGAGTTCTTTGCTGTGATTGCGGGATAAGGCCTTAAGCCGGAAAATTATAAAACTGTCCTCCAAAAGTTGAATGTATTTTTCGACTGTTGAATTGTCAATTTTTAATTCTTTAGAAAGATTATTGTAATTAATCTCTGTACCAATTCTGAAAGCGAGTAATTGCAATAAATGAACAAGTTTGTCAGGTCTTTTGAGGCCTTCAAACATCAAAATATCTTTATACAAATAACTATCTGTCAGCAGTCTTAATCTTGCCTTTTCCTCGCCAGGATGTATAGCCACTTCCGGATATGCACCATAGAGCAAACGGACAGGTAACATTCTTTTTTCATCGATCAAACCGTTATTTTTAACTAGTTCTGAAAATGAAAATGGAAAAAGTTGAAATTGCCATTTCCGACCAGTCAGTGGTTCATTGGTTTTATTTTTTATCTCAAAAGCTGATGATCCAGTGGCAATAAGCTGTAGATCGTTAAATGAATCAATTACAATCTTAAGTTTAACCCCTATGTCTTTTATGGTTTGAGCCTCATCGATCACGACAAGTTTGTTGGTGCCAAAATAATTTTTAAGCCGTGTTGAAGTTGCATGTTCAAACAAAGCCTGAATATCAGGTTCATCCGCATTTAACCAAAGTGAATCCTGCCTGTTTTTGATCACTTCTTTCAAAAGGGTCGTTTTCCCAACTTGTCTTGGACCTAAAAGAATGATCGCTTTACCTTGAAATAGTTTTTCTTCGATGCTTTTATAGACAAATCGTTCAATCATATCGATAAATTTCGTCTTATTTTAGGATAAATCCAAATTTAAAACGTTTTATTTTAGGATTAAACCGAAATATATACAAATATTACTGTGCTTACTCAGACTGAAAGGGAGATTTTGAATAAAAACAGAAGAACAGAACCCAAGAGTGAAATGTTCATTCTGAACATTCTCCCCTGAAAGGTGTTCTCATTTTATGTCAACTTCCCTTTTCTGGCATCGACGTGACCTGCGTATCAATGACAATGCGGGGCTTTACAAAGCGCTTAGTCACTCCGAAAATGTTATCCCGATTTTCATTTTTGACACCACCATCCTCGACCGTCTACCAAAAAATGACCAGCGGGTACTTTTTATTCATACGTACGTTGAGAAACTAAAACAACAGTACCGTTCGAAAGGTAGCGATCTGCAAGTCTTACACGGGAATCCAAAAGAGTTGATCCCTGAATTCTGTTCAGCGCATAACATTCATAGCGTTTTTACCAATCGGGATTACGAACCCTATGCCCATGAGCGAGACCAATTCCTGTATGACGCGTTGCAATCCATAGGAGTTTCATTTCACGGAGCCAAAGACCATGTAATCTTCGAGAAGATCGAAGTCACAAAAGACGATGGACTGCCATATACTGTTTTTACGCCCTATTCCAGAAAGTGGAAAAGTAAACTCAATGAGTACTTTTTGTCGTCTTACCCTGTGGAGAACTACTTTGGAAATTTGTTGAAGGTGGAAAGTATCTCTCCCATACCTTCAATGCAAGAACTCGGATTTAAGGCTGATCAAATTGTTCCTTTTCCTGATGAAGAAGTATCGGATGCACTGATTAAAAAGTACAAAGAACAGCGTGATCTGCCGGCTGTTTCCGGAACTTCGAGACTGAGTGTTCATTTGCGCTTTGGAACAATCAGCATCCGTCAGCTGGCAAGACAAGCAATGCAGCAAAGCGAAACCTTTCTGAACGAACTTATATGGCGTGACTTCTACCAAATGATCCTTTTCCATTTTCCGCATTCGGTGAACAAGTCATTCAAGCCGCAATACGACCGTATTGAATGGGAACACAACGAGGAACATTTCAAAGCATGGTGTGAAGGTCGTACGGGATATCCTTTAGTAGACGCAGGAATGCGAGAACTGAATGCAACCGGTTTCATGCACAACCGTGTTCGAATGGTCACAGCAAGCTTCCTAACCAAGCATCTCTTGTTGGACTGGAGACTCGGCGAAGCTTATTTTGCTGAAAAACTAATGGATTTCGAACTTGCAAGCAACGTTGGTGGTTGGCAGTGGGCATCAGGAACCGGGTGCGATGCTGCTCCCTATTTCAGAGTCTTCAACCCGGAGAGTCAGCAGCAAAAATTTGATCCGAAATTTGAATACATTAAAAAATGGATTCCTGAATTTGGGACAAAGGATTATCCGCACCCCATTGTTGAGCATAGTTTTGCTCGAAATAGAGCAATTGCTCGCTATAAAGAAGGATTAAACACATGAAAAACTCTTTACGAATCGGAGATCTTTGTCCGGAATTCAGTCTTGAAGATCAGTACGGAAAACGATTTGATATACGAGAACTACTTGGAAAAAAGATTATCGTCGTGTTCTTTTACCCCAAAGACAATACCAGTGGCTGCACCAAGGAGGCATGTTCCTTTCGTGACCAATATGAAATATTCAAGGAACTCGGAGCTGAAGTAATTGGTGTGTCCTCAGACAGTGTGATTTCACACAAGGGTTTTGCTGAAAAACACCATTTGCCATATATCTTACTCTCAGACCCTCAAAATGATCTGAGGAAACAATTTGGGGTTCCGAAAAGCTTGTTCGGTTTGATTCCGGGACGCGTTAGTTATGTCATTGGCACCGATGGGCGCATCAAAGGGATTTTCAATGCTATGACCGATCCTGTCGGCCATGTCAACTATGCGGTGAAATGCATTCAGGAACTTAGCGCCTGAGCAATTGTTTTTTCATCCTACTCAAAGACTCCGGCATAATGCCAAGATAAGAGGCAATTTGGTGCTGAGGAACGAGTTGCTCTATACCGGGAGATCGCTTAAGAAGTTCTTCATAACGCTCTGCTGCACTTGAATTGAGCGTCATCAAAAAACGCTTTTGAAATGCTGACAAGTGCTTTTGTAACATAATTCGGAAAACTCTTTCCAGCTTAGGAACCTTTTCAAGCAATTCTTCCTTTTCTTCAGGACCAATGGACAATACAATTGTATCCTCCAGTGCTTGAACACTCAAGCTGCATGCATCACCCGTAAGCATTGAGGCCATGTCCCCGACCCACCATTCCGGAAAAGCAAAATGCAAAACATGCTCCGTGGCTTTATCGTCGGTAAAAAAAACACGAAGGGTTCCTTGCACAACGAAACATTCTCTTACATTCTTCGAGCCCTGTTCAAATAGAAAAGTTCGTTTCGGTATCTCTTGTAAATCGTAATAGGACACTATTAAATCCTGCTCTGCAGGGGTCAGAGAAATTCGCTCACCCAAATAATTCTTTAAAACTTGCCGGGAAGAAGCCAGATCAGCATTCATGAATCAAAAGTACAATTATTGCTCCTCCCGAACAATGACTAAAAATGATTGTTTGTATTTAAAACAACCTATGTACCAACTATGTCGAGAACAATTAGTCAAAACAGACCTACAAACCTGCTGGGATTTTTTTTCATCGCCTAAGAACCTTAGCAAAATCACTCCTTCTTACATGGGTTTCGATATCCTTACAGAGGTTCCTGAGAAAATGTATGAAGGAATGATGATCGCTTACCAGGTAAGGCCATTGTTTGGCATCCCGATGGAATGGATCACAGAGATCACTCACATCCGTGAGGGCTTATTCTTCGTAGACGAACAACGTAAAGGCCCCTACAAAATATGGCACCATGAACACCACTTTCAAGAGTCAGAACAGGGGATTCTCATGACGGATATTGTGACATATGAAATGCCGTTCGGGCCACTCGGAAAATTGGCTCACCCTTTTATCGTCCGCAAAAAACTGGAGGCTATTTTCGCCCATCGATTTAAAGTGGTGGATGAATTGTTCAAATAATCTACTCGGAAGTCACTCCCTGATAGAGCGCCTGATTTTCTGCTGCCTCTTTTCGCGTTGAACGAATAATCTTGTCACGGTGGTGTGGAGGCGAATAGATCGTATACAATTTAAGCAGCTGATGTTTCCCTGAATTAATCAGATTGTGACTCGCACCCATGGGTACCATGATGGCATCTCCATCTTTTACTGCATGTTTCACACCATCCAGAACAAAAATTCCCTCCCCGCTTTCAATTCGAAAAAACTGATCATTGGTATGATGCATCTCCTCTCCAATCTCTTCCCCCGGCAACAAACTCATCAATACCAACTGACTGTGGTCTGATGTATAAAGTACTTGTCTGAAATTGGTATTTTCCAGTGCTTCGGCTTCTATGTGTGTAAAATAACCTTTCATTTCTTTTTGCTTTTGTAAATAACAAGACAAAGTAATTTTCAAATCGAGCCGAATCAAACACTTTATATCAACAGATGAATTGATATTCTTCCTAAATCCCTTAACCTACATCAACCTTAAGAACCTGACAAGATGATAATTTTACTGTTCATTAAAAACTATTGATATGGCAACGAACTGGAATATTGATCTGATGCACAGCGAAATCGGATTTAAAGTAAAACACATGATGATTACCAATGTAAGCGGACATTTTGGAAGCTTCAATGCCTCTGCAAAAACTGAGAACGAGGATTTTTCAGACGCTGAATTCAATTTCTCTGCAGATATAAATTCCATATCTACGGGTGTCGCCGATCGTGATGGACATCTTAAATCTGATGACTTTTTCAGTGCAGAGAAATTTCCTCAACTTACATTTAAGAGTACTGAGATTAAAGCAAATGGCAGCGAATTGGTTATTTCCGGTGATCTTACAATTAGAGATGTTACCAAAAAAGTTGAATTCAAAAGTGAATTCAGCGGAATTGTTACAGATCCGTATGGACAAACAAAAGCCGGTTTATCCATTGATGGTAAAATTAAGCGAAGTGAGTATGGGCTGACATGGAGCGCAGTTACAGAAGCAGGAAACATTGTTGTGAGTGATGAAGTAAAACTTCATGCGGAACTACAATTTGTTAAAATTGTTTAATTTTTTTTGAGATACCATGAACAAAACAATCTCTGAGCTGTTTTAGAAGAAGCAAGTAGTAATAGTGGTTAGACGAAAAGTCGCGGATTCGCCAGAATTCGCGGCTTTTTGATTTTATTTAACATAGTCTTGCTTTTGAACCAGCATGTACTGATCGTTATCCATTTTCAGGTAACCCTGGTCGTAACAGAAATAATAGCTCGATCCTTTTTGAGTTCGATAGATGTTTGTAAAGTAATGGAAGTTAAACCCTTCCTCTGCGAGCGTGATGCCATCAACGGTTTTTTTACCGTCTGGATTCAAAGCTGCAAGGATACGGCGGTTTTTTCTCAAAATATTATTGATGCGCCTCATGTAGGCCGTTGTATCCTCATTGAGTCGGTTGTTGTGCGTATTTCGACAGTAATCACTGCAAAATTTCTGATCTCGGCGACCCACCAAACGTTGCCCGCATTCCTTACATTTTCGTTCCGTTTTTAACTCCGCCATGATTTTCACAATGTTAACAATAATTAACAGCAAAAGCAAAGTCGATCCTTGGTGAGTTTAGGACTTTTGTAAATTATCAAATCACATCATGGACCACTCTTCCGACCAAACGCACAAAACAGCAGATTCTCTTCGACAATTGAGCGAACGAATCCAACTGGAATCGATCATCATACAAAAATTACAGCAGGAGCTCAGCAAGCGTATTGTTGGCCAGTCATACATGGTAGAACGTTTAATTATTGGCATGCTTGCCAATGGACACATCTTACTTGAGGGGGTGCCGGGATTGGCCAAAACATTGGCTATAAAAACGCTTTCAGAGGCCATTGACCTTGACTTCAGCCGTGTTCAATTCACTCCGGATTTGTTGCCTGCTGACCTCACAGGAACCGTAGTTTATCAACAAAAAAGCGAACGTTTTTCGGTTCGCAAAGGTCCTGTTTTCGCAAATTTCGTTTTGGCAGACGAGATTAACAGAGCTCCTGCTAAAGTTCAGTCAGCGCTGTTAGAGGCGATGCAGGAACGTCAAGTAACCATTGGTGAAGAGACATTTCCTTTGCCTGACCCCTTTCTGGTACTTGCGACACAAAACCCAATTGAGCAAGAAGGAACCTATCCGCTTCCTGAGGCACAGGTAGACCGATTTATGCTAAAGGTTTATATGGATTATCCAAACAAAGAGGAAGAAAAACTTATTCTTCGAATGAATTCAGAAGAAGAAGGAAAAACAGCAGTACATGCCGTTCTTAATTCAGGAGACATTCTCAGGGCAAGAACACTTGTTCGGGAGGTTTATCTTGATGAAAAAGTTGAAAATTACATCGTTGACCTTGTCCACGCCACCCGAAAGCCTACACATTTTGGATTAAGCGAATTGTCTCATCTCATCCAATACGGATGTTCCCCAAGAGCAACAATCAACCTGGCCTTGGCCGCCAAGGCACATGCTTTCCTGAGGTCAAGAGCTTTTGTTACACCGGAGGATGTGCGTGCCATTGCACCGGATGTGATGCGACACAGGATTGGTTTAACGTACGAAGCGGAAGTCGAACAGGTGACATCCTATGACGTTCTCAAAAAGATCCTTCATCGAATTGAAGTCCCATAACCGGAGTCTTGGAACGCCCAGCACTCATAAAAAAAATTAAACAACTCGAGATCAGATCAAAACTGCTCTCAGGCAATCTTTTTGCAGGTGAATACCATGCGGCTTTCAAAGGCAGGGGGATGACATTCAGTGAGGTTCGTGAATATTATCCCGGAGACGATGTCCGAACCATCGACTGGAATGTCACCGCACGTACGAATACCCCTCACATAAAGATCTTTCAGGAAGAACGTGAATTGACGGTAATGTTGTTGATCGATGTCAGCGGATCTCAATTTTTCGGAACTACAGGTCAAACCAAACTCGAACTTGCATTAGAAATTGCGGCATCTCTGGCATTTTCAGCCCTTAAAAACAATGACAAAGTAGGCGCAATCTTTTTTTCGGAGAACATAGAATTATTCATCCCGGCAGCCAAGGGCAGAAAACATATTCTGCGAATACTTACGGAAATGTGCCTACTCAATCCGAAGAGCAAAGGAACAAAGATCAGTGAGGCACTTCACTTTTTGTTACAAACGCAAAAAAAGCGTACAGTATCTTTTATTCTGAGTGATTTCACAGACGATGGGAGCATGGCAGATGACATGCAAAGAACGAGAAAAAAACATGATGTAGTAGCCGTTCAATTATCGGACGCAGAAGAATTCAATCTTCCCGCTTCAGGATATATTCAGCTTTTCCATGCAGAAACAGAAAGCACGTACTGGACGGATTCAGGAAACACCTCACTTCGAAAATTGCTTGAAACAGAAATCTCCAATCGAAATGAATACCTCAAGAAAAAATTTGCAGCAGCGGGAATAGATCATGTTCACTGTGAAACGGGAAAAGATTTCACGAAACCTTTTAAAGAGCTCTTTATCAAACGATCATGAAAACACTTTTGATATTCGGCCTTTTACTATTGCCATGCATCGTTTCTTCACAACAAACCCAAGCTTCTGTTTCGAAAAATGAGGCCCTCATTGGAGAGCGCATCTTGCTCAGTTTTAGCGTTCCTATTGTAAAAGGACAAATGATTGAATTTATCTCTGAAAAACAGTTCATACATATTTTCAGGATGAATGACTCCGGAAAAGTTTCAAACGCACCAGCAGAAACAATGGAAATTTTGAAGCCATTTCGCGACACGGTTATAGATTCAAAAGGAAACTTAACCTGGACAGGATTGTATGAAGTTACAATTTGGGACTCCGGAACCTTTGTCATTCAAGATAAAAAGATCAGATTGGGAGAGGAGATTCTGCGTTTCCCTAAAATTAGTCTGACCGGTAAACTTTCTCCCAAGGTGGATGGTATGGAAAGTTATGACATCGAGGAGCATTTCAGTTCGCTTCCTAAAGAAAGTGTTTCAGACATGGCCTGGAGATTATTGAAAAGCTATGGCTGGATTATTTTGGTCCTCCTCGCCGGAATTTTGATTTGGTGGATCCGGAAATCAAAACGAACATCATTCAGTAAGACATCCCCTACGCGACGTGAACTCTGCCTTATGGATATCGATGCACTAAGCGTTAAAAAAATGTGGGAAAAAGATGCTGCAAAAGAACATTATGTCCAGTTAAGTTTAATTCTTCGATCCTACCTCTCTGACTGTTATTCTGTCAATTTAACGGAACGAACAACAGACGAGACATTATTACTTCTCAAGAAAAAAACGATTTCACCCACAACATTTGATCAAATCAGCTCCTTTCTTCAGGAGGCAGATCTTGTAAAATTCGCAAAGTTCATTCCCCAGGATAAAGATGTGCTACGACACCTTGAACTTGGAAGAACTCTTGTTCTGAGTCTCGAACCAACTCCTCAAGCAGATGTGGTTTGACAGAGGGTTTTTCGGCTGGACCTTTCAGGAGCCTCTCTGGCTTTTGTGTCTGATTCTTTTGCCTGTAGTGGTTTTTTTACAGTTCAAAAAAGAAAATTCTAGATCGGGGGACAGAAAATTTACCGGATCGACAGAATTACAAGACAAGCTGCATGTTGCCTGGATTCCTCACTTTCGAAAATTTCTGATCGTCGCTGAGGCATTGTCCTTTGTACTCATGGCTGTTGCTCTTGCAAAGCCACGGCAACACGCTGCCGGCGGAATCACAGAGGAGGAGTACAAAAATGGAATCGACATCGTGATAGCCATTGATGTTTCGCTTTCCATGATGGCCGAAGATTTCAAACCAAACCGTCTTGAAGCAGCAAAAAAGGTCTCGAAAGAATTCGTCTCTGAACGACGTGGCGACAGGATCGGATTGGTGGTGTATGCGGGAGAAGCCTATGCTCCCTGTCCCGGAACAATAGATTATGAGGCCCTACTCCGACAAATTGACTCCGTTGGATATGACCCGCTGGAAGGCGGAACAGCGATCGGTACCGGATTGGGTACGGCGGTTACCAAACTTAAAGATGAGAAACTCAGGTCGAAAGTAATTATACTCCTTACCGATGGAAGCAACAACGCCGGTGACATCGATCCTATGACCGCTGCAGAACTCGCTCGTGAAAAGAATATTCTTGTCTATACCATCGGTGTAGGTTCGAATGGAGAAGCCCTTACTCCCGTTCCAACTCCATTTGGCGTTCGCATGGAAAAAATCCCTGTTGAAATAGATGAAAAGACGCTTCAGGAAATAGCCAAACGAACCGGAGGAAACTATTTCCGTGCAACCAATGAAAGCGCATTAAGTGAGATATACAATAAAATTGATGCCATGGAAAAAAGAAAACAGTTGCAGCGAAAAGTTCAAAGAGAAGAACCTGCAAACCCACACTTCTTTTTATGGATTGCTCTTGTTCTGCTCACCGGAAGCTGGATATTAAAACGAATCTTTTTCTATTATGAAATCTGAAAAAGAACCATCCAAACGCCACTTGAGGAAACTGATCCGATTTGAGCTTCTCTTCGGTTTGGTTGCAGCCGGCATACTTCTTATCTTATTTACTTTTAAGAATGAGGAATTTAGGTTTTTAAAACCCATGTCTCTGTATCTTTTACCGTCAATTCTATTCTTTCACTGGTGGTATCTGAAAAGATTGAAAAATCGAAATTCACTCTTTCTGAAAAACGGATATGTTCATCGGACCGGCAGGGAAGACTATACTTTAGTTGCTCATTTCTGGTTTACCCGAAGTATACTTTTTTTGATTCTTACGCTTGCCGATCCATCTTTTGGTGAGGAAAAAACAGGCGGCACAGTGAAAAGCCTGGAACTGGTGGTTTGTGTTGATATTTCCAACTCAATGAATGTAAGAGACATGGAAAATAAAAGCAGCAGAATAGACGCTGCCAAGAAAGCACTCAACACCCTCATCAACAAGCTGTCTTCCGAAAAGATTGGAATCACCCTTTTTGCAGGTTCCTCGCTCGTTCACCTACCAATCACCAGTGATCTCGAAGCTGCGAAATTATTTACAGAAGAATTGAGCTCCGAACTAATCCGCCACCAGGGTACAAATATCAGTTCAGCACTGCTCACAGCAAAAGGAATGTTCTCGCCACTCTCGGGGAGTAAGGCGATCATTGTTTTAACGGATGGAGAAGATCACAATTCAGAGGCACTGAGCACGGCTGAAATGATGGCGGCAGAAAATTTTCAAATCCACTACATCGGAATTGGAAGTGACACCGGCGGACCAATTCCTTTTGATCCGGACAGACCCGAATTGGGGTACAAGAAAGATTCACTTAATCAAACCGTACTCTCCAAAATGAACCCCGGGCTAATCCAATCACTGGCAGAAGCTTCAAACGGAGCGTACTTATTAAGTCAGTCCGGTTATCCCTCAATCGAACGTATCTTAACACAAATTAACCAAATCAAGCGCAGTGAATTACGAGATTTGACCTTTAGTACATCAAAAAGCCTCTATCAGGTAACGCTCGTTGCAGCCATGTTGAGTTTGTTGATCGTTTTCTCTTTAAATCTGTTTAATAACAAGCGAAAGTTATGAAACTGTTTATTTTTCTCACAATGCTCCTCCTCTCCGGTTCGGTCTTTTCACAAGGCTGGATTGACAGCATTAGAAAAGCACGTCAACTCTATCTCAACAAGGAATATGACAAGGCTCAGTCATTTTACCTCAATAGCGAGAAAAACATTTCGGGAAAACCGGATCTTAGCGATGAAATTGCTCAGAATTATTACAGAAAGAAAAAATACGATGCCGCATCAACATATTTTAACAAACGGTTGTCCAAGTGCTCACCACAAGATCAGGTAAGAAAACTCTACAACTTGGGAAATAGTTATGAAAAACAGCAGAAATACACAAAAGCCATTGACGCCTATAAAAAGGCCTTGAAGATCGATCCATTTCATGAGCGAGCAAGATACAATTTGTCACAAGTACTTCGCAAGATGAAAAACAATTCGTCTCCGAAAAATCAAAAAAATCCCGAGGACAAAAAAAATAAAGATCAGAACAAAGATCAAAAAAAACAGAACTCTAACCCGCCAGATAAAAAGCAAAAACCTCAAAAACAAGAGCGTTCAAAGGATCAAAAACCTGCAAGCACAAGAAAAAATGCCATTGACCGCATGCTCAAAAATCTTTTAAAACAGGAAGCCAAAACAAAAAGCAAACTCAATAAATTGAAGGAGAAAACTCCAGATCAGGCATTTAATGGTAAAGACTGGTAATGAAAAAATTCATTGGTATATTCTTTCTTTGTTGGAGTGTAACGCTCCTCTATGCCCAGCGTCCAAATGTACGGCTTGAAGTCAGTACTTCAACACCTCAAGTTGGACATACCCTTACAATTACTGTTAAGGCAAATGTTCAGGGTCAGCTCGAAGTCGATTTGCCCAAAAGCTTTCAAAGCGTAAATTCCACGATGAGCAGCATGCAGCAGGAGATTGACTACAACACGGGCGAAGTCGTCACCTATTTTCTACATTCACAAAATGGCAGTTTTACACGATCAGGTAATTTTTCGGTTGGGCCTGCCGTTATTCGAAAAGGATCGAAAGTTTTCAAATCTAACGTTGTAAATGTCGTTGTAAAACAAGACCAACCCCCGCAGTCCAATTCAGAAACATTTACCAGAAGACAACTTTCTCAGCCTGCCTTTGGTATCATTCAAACATCAAGAAATCAGATTTTTGAAGGAGAGCCACTCGTGTTAAATGGCGTGATTTACTCACGATTCACACCAACTCACTTAGAAGAATATGAATCCTATGCCATCGAGGGTACAGCTGACAAACATGCATTGGACGAGGACTCGGAAAATATCATGATGACGGAGAAAAATATTGGTGGAATTTATTTTAACACCTTCCACTACGACAAACAAATTCTTTTTCCACTATCGACGGGAAAAATAAAGATCAACCCTTTCAAAATGCTTCTAATGCGCGGATTGGAGAGTTTTGAACTTATCTCCTCCTCCACCACAGTGGAAGTTTTGCCTTTACCGGGAAAAGCACCCCAAACATTTACTGGGGCAGTTGGAACCTACAGTACAAGTTGCTCAGCGAAAACTGAAAACGTTCAAAAGGGATCAATCCTTGAACTCCAATTTACGATCAAAGGAAAAGGCAACCTGCATCAACTTAATGTTCCCAAACTTAGCCTTTCGAGTGCTTTTGAACAGTATGGTGATCCTGAGGTAAAAGAAGATTTCAGTTTCGGGCAGAACGGTGCTGAAGGCAAGGTCACATATACCTATTTCGTTAAAATTCTGAAAGCCGGAGTTCAACAATTAAAAGGCCCGGGCTTTTCCTACTTCGACCCTGCAAAGAAAAGCTACATCAGCGTCGACGCTGCACAGATTGACCTTGGAACACTGCCGGGAGAGATTGCAGAGGATCAAAGAGAAAGCAAGACACAAAAAGACACCTTTGTTTCAGCTACAAAGAAAGGCAGGAATTCAGATTCAATGCCGACTTTTATATTGATTTTGTTCGGAGCTGGAATCCCACTGTTGCTTTCAATCCTCTACAGATGGAAATCCAAAAAAAAGGTATCGGATGAATCGAGAATTACAAAATCTTCCACACAACCTGTCTTTTTTGAGGAAGACCCCCTAATTCTGGAGAAGGAATCCCCCGCAAGGCTATTGAATAAAGCATCTGTTGAACTGGACAATGGAAATAATTCCCAATTTTTGGAACTGATTGAAAAAGCAGTAGTTTGTTCACTTCAATCTGAAATTGGATG